>DFFV01000020.1 GCA_002371625.1 Ruminococcus sp. UBA3767 | reverse complement strand
TCTACATCATCGACCTGCAGAAGACAGTTAAGAAGCTCGAAGAGGCTTATATGTTCGTTCGTGATGTAGCAGCACAGGGCGGCGAGGTACTTTTCGTAGGTACCAAGAAGCAGGCAGGCGACTCCATCAAGGAGGAAGCTACAAGAGCCAGCGCACACTATGTAAACGCAAGATGGCTCGGCGGAATGATGACCAACTTCAAGACCATCCAGCAGCGTATCAAGAGACTTGAGCAGCTCAACAAGATGGAAGAGGACGGCACATTTGAGCTTCTGCCTAAGAAGGAAGTTACAAAGCTCAAGCTGGAGATAGATAAGCTCGAGAAGTTCCTTGGCGGTATCAAGAACATGAAGAAGCTGCCGGGCGCACTTTTCGTAGTTGACCCAAGAAAAGAGAAGATCGCTGTAGCAGAGGCTAAGAAGCTGGGTATCCCGGTAGTAGCTATCGTTGATACAAACTGCGATCCTGACGATGTTGATTACGTTATCCCCGGAAATGATGACGCTATCAGAGCAGTAAAGCTCATCGCAGGCTGCATGGCTAACGCTATCATCGAAGGCAGACAGGGCGAGGACGCTGCTGAGGCTTCCGAGGAGGAGACCGAGAAGGTCGAGGAAGCTGAGGAAGAGACTGCTGAATAATATTTGACACAGTTCAAGGCAGATAAGTTTGATAATTTGTCTGCCTTGTTTTGACGAAAAGATAAATCGAATGGAGGAAATATAAATGGGTAAGGTATCCGTACAGGAAATAAAAGAGCTTATGACCGCAACAGGCGTAGGTATGATGGATTGCAAAAAGGCACTTGTTGAAACAGACGGCGATATGGATAAGGCTATCCTCGTTCTTCGTGAAAAGGGACTTGCAACACAGGCTAAGAAGAGCGGCAGAGTTGCTGCTGAGGGTATCTGCACAGCTGTTGTAGAGGGTAACGTAGGCTGCGTTCTCGAGGTAAATATCGAGACAGACTTCGCTGCAAACAACCAGGAGTTCAAGGATTTCGTTGCTGCAACTGCAAAGACTGTTATCGAGCAGGATCCTGCTGATGTTGAGGCACTCAAGGCTTGCAAGATCGCAGGCGGCGACACAACTGTTGAAGAGGCTCTGCAGAACCTGTTCATCAAGATCAGAGAGAATATGGTCATCAGACGTTTCAAGAGATTTGAGGGTATCCTCGTTCCTTATGTTCACGGCGGCGGAAGCATTGCTGTTCTCGTAAAGCTCGAGTCTGACATCGCAGCTGACAACGCTGATCTGCTTGCAGCAGGTAAGGACTGCGCACTTCAGGTAGCAGCTATGAACCCATCTTACCTCAACAGAGCAGCAGTTCCTGCTGATGCACTTGAGGAGGAGAAGAAGATCCAGCTCGCACAGATGGCTGACGATCCTAAGATGGCAAACAAGCCTGAGCAGGTCAAGGTCAAGATCATCGAGGGCAAGCTCGGCAAGTTCTATTCAGAGAACTGTCTGCTTGAGCAGGCTTTCGTTAAGGACGACAAGATGAGCGTTGGCGCTTATGTTGACAGCGTAGCTAAGAAGCTCGGCGGAAAGATCGACGTTGTAGAGTACGTTCGTTTTGAGCGTGGCGAGGGCGTTGAGAAGAAGGAAGACAATTTCGCTGACGAAGTTGCTTCAATGATCAAGTAATTCAAAGCCAATAATACCAAAGACCCGATCTCACAGCGAAGTCGGGTCTTTTTTTTGTATGTGATCGCAGATGATCACTGTCTATCCTTTAGGGATCGCAATAATAGTTTCGCCCTGCTCCGTGTGGAACAGGGCTTTTTTAAAACTGTGCCTTGATCTTGTCAAGCGCTCCCTTTTCTATCCGTGATACCTGCGCCTGCGATATCCCGATAGCCTTTGCTACTTCCATTTGCGTTGCACCCTTGAAAAACCGCAGGTACAATATCCTCTTTTCCCTCGGCGGCAGCGCTGCTATCGTTTCCTTTACCGAAAGCTCGTCAAGCCATGTCTTGTCATCGCACACATCTCTTATCTGGTCAAGCACATAAAGTGTGTCGCCTGCATCGGAATATACAGGCTCATAAAGTGAAACAGGCTCGCTCACCGATTCCAGCGCAGTTACAATGTCACAGCGCTCCTCGCCCGTTTCCTGCGCTATCTCGGCGGCGGTCGGCTCACGGCACAGCTTCTCGGTCAGCTTTTCCCTTGCAAGCATCGAGCGGTAGGCAAGATCCCTCAGCGAACGGCTCACCCTTATCGGCTGAAAATCCCGCAGATACCTGCGCACTTCGCCTGCTATCATCGGGTGTGCGTAGGAAGAGAACTTAACCATAAAGCTCGGGTCAAAGTTGTCTATCGCCTTTATCAGCCCGACTACACCTACCTGAAACAGATCATCGGGGGAATCTCCTCTTCCGGTGAAGTGCTGCAAAACACTCAGCACCAACCGCAGATTGCCTTTTATCAGCTCCTCACGGGCAGCCTTGTCACCGCACCTCGCCCTTTTAAGAAGCTCCAGCTTTTCACTCTCGCTCAGCACCCTCAGATCGTTCGTGTTAACTCCGCTTATCTCTACCTTGCCGTATTGCATCTTGTCCACCTCACCGCTGATTATGTAAAAGCAAGGCCGCCTATATTGATTATCTCCCGTAATGCGCAGGTTATTCATGCTGAAATGAAAAGTGCGGCAAAGGGTAGTTAGAGTTGACAAACTGTATGTAAATGTGTTATTATTTTGTTAAGGGAAATAGTCCTTAGGAAATGGAGGCTTGAAATGGAAACAAGAGTCGCTGTGCTGGCAGTGATCGCTGAGGACTATAATTCCGCCGAGCAGATAAATTCGGTGCTTCATGAGTACCGTGAATATATCATCGGCAGAATGGGAGTGCCTTATCGTGATAAGGGCATAAACCTTATCAGCGTTGCGATCGATGCACCGCAGGATAAAATAAACACTCTCGCAGGAAAAATAGGAAGACTCAGCGGTGTAACAGCAAAGACTCTCTATTCAGCCAAGCAATAAAAGAATAATTTTGTATTATCTCCTGACACCGAAATTTTATTGAGGTGAAAGCTTGATAACCAACAGCCATAGCCGTACTGTAAGTATGGTCAAAGTGCAGCAGTTTATCTTCAGCAGGAGGATAGGCTGTTTTTTATTGCAGCGGCGCAATAGAGAGAATGAAGAATGCAAAACAAAAATGAAAGGGGCGAGTGCTTTGGGAATGAATGATACTCCGTCCGGAGAAAGAACCCATGTCGGCTTTTTCGGAAGAAGGAACGCAGGCAAATCAAGCATAGTAAATGCGGTCACAGGGCAGAAGCTGTCTGTCGTGTCTGATGTAGCCGGAACAACTACCGATCCCGTCTACAAGGCGATGGAAATATTGCCGCTTGGACCTGTGATGATAATAGATACCGCAGGCTACGATGATGAGGGCGAGCTGGGAGAAATGCGTGTAAAAAGCACAAAGCAGGCGCTCAACAGAACGGATATAGCCGTGCTCGTGACAGATGCGCAGACGGGGCTTGGACAGTGCGAAAGAGAGCTGGTAACGCTTTTTGAACAAAAGAATATCCCATTTGTTATCGCAGTAAATAAGACTGACGAGATAAAGGGAGATTTTTCGGGAGAAAAATGTGTGCACGTCAGCGCAAAAACAGGCGAGGGCATAAACGAGCTTAAAGAACGTATCGCACGCCTTAAAACAGACGACAGGGATAACGTGCGCATAATCGGTGATAAGCTCGAAAGAAACGACCTTGTGATACTTGTAGTTCCGATAGACGAATCAGCGCCAAAGGGCAGGCTTATACTGCCGCAGCAGCAGACTATCCGTGATATACTTGATGCTGATGCCTGCGCAGTTGTGGTAAAGGATACCGAGCTTGGCGATGCGATAAGTGCAATGGGCAAAAAGCCGAAGCTGGTGATAACCGATTCTCAGGCTTTTGCAAGTGCAAACAGGCAGACTCCGCAGGAGATAATGCTCACCTCGTTTTCAATACTAATGGCAAGGTATAAAGGCTTTCTTGATACCGCAGTCGAGGGCGCAGCTGCGATAAGCAGCCTGCAGGACGGCGCAAAGGTGCTTATATCCGAGGGGTGTACGCACCACCGCCAGTGCGGAGATATCGGAACGGTAAAGCTGCCTGCGATGCTGCGCAAGTTCACAGGCAAGGATATTTCTATCGAAACGAGCTCGGGGCGTGAGTTCCCCGATGACCT
This sequence comes from Ruminococcus sp. UBA3767, assembly GCA_002371625.1. Lineage (GTDB taxonomy): Bacteria > Bacillota > Clostridia > Oscillospirales > Ruminococcaceae > Hominimerdicola. The sequence goes on along the minus strand of DFFV01000020.1, from coordinate 11,334 downwards.
TTCAAAATATTCGCTCGTTATCCATTGCGGCGGCTGTATGCTTACGCCGAGGGATATGTCGTGGCGGATGAACGAGGCACTTGACCGGGGCGTGCCTTTTACGAATTACGGAGTTGCAATGGCGCAGATGCAGGGCATACTAAAACGCAGCGTTGAGATATTCCCGCAGCTGCATGAGAAATTGTGAGTGATGATATGGATAACAAAAAACTGATAGACCTGCTTGAAAAAAACAGACACCTCGACCGTGAGCAGTGGATAGCTCTGCTTGATACCTTTACCGATGGGGACAGGGAATACGCAGCGCAAAAAGCTGCAAAGACCGCAGTGAGCGTGTTCGGAAAGGCGATCTATATCAGGGGCATCGTTGAGTTTTCAAACGTGTGCAAAAATGACTGCCTTTACTGCGGCATAAGAAAGTCAAATACCAACTGCGAAAGGTACCGCCTGAGCAAAGAGCAGATACTTGACTGCTGCGATGCAGGCTATGAATACGGCTTTCGCACCTTTGTGCTGCAAAGCGGAGAGGATAAGAGCTATTCCACGCAAACGCTGTGCGATATAGTTTCGGCAATAAAAAAAGCACACCCCGATTGTGCGGTAACGCTGTCTGTCGGGGAGCTGGAGCATGAAGATTACAAGCGGCTTTACGATGCAGGCGCAGACAGGTATCTGCTGCGCCACGAGACTGCAAGCGAGGAGCATTATAACAAGCTCCACCCGAGCGAAATGAGCTGGAAGCACAGAATGAAATGCCTTGAGGATCTTAAAGAGATCGGCTTTCAGACAGGCTGCGGAATGATGGTGGGTTCGCCTTATCAGACGACGGAAAATATAGCTGATGACCTGCTTTTTCTGGAGCGCTTCAAGCCCGAGATGATAGGCATGGGACCGTTCCTTCCGCATAAGGATACGCCCTTCGGGGACAAGCCTGCGGGCAGCTATGAGCTTACGCTTTTCCTTATAAGCCTTTGCAGACTTATGCTGCCCGATTGCCTTATTCCTGCAACGACAGCGCTTGGAACGATAAGACCTGACGGCAGGGAAAAGGGAGTGCTAGCAGGCGCAAATGTAATAATGCCCAACCTTTCTCCGATAGATGTGCGCAAAAAATATCTGCTTTATGACGGCAAGATATGCACAGGCGATGAATCTGCACAGTGCAGAGCCTGCCTTGAAAGACGAATGGAGTCGATCGGCTACAAGGTCGAGATAACAAGAGGAGATCATAAAAGTTATGATAAAAATAGCGATATACGGTAAGGGCGGTATCGGAAAATCCACTACCGTTTCAAACCTTGCGGTTGCAATGGTGAAAAAAGGACTTCGTGTTATGCAGATAGGGTGCGATCCAAAAGCGGATTCCACATCGCTGCTCAACGGGGGAGAAAGAATAAAAACTGTGCTTGAGCTTATCAGAGAAAAAGGCGATGCGCTTGAGCTTGAGGATATGGTGACAGTCAGCAGGGACGGAGTTTTCTGCGTTGAGGCAGGCGGTCCTATCCCCGGGCTTGGCTGCGCAGGCAGAGGTATAATAGCCGCACTTGAAAGGCTTGAAAAGAAAGGTGCTTATGAGGTGTATAAGCCCGATGTCGTGCTTTACGATGTGCTGGGCGATGTTGTGTGCGGAGGATTTTCCATGCCGATGCACAAGGGCTATGCGCAGAAGGTCTTCATAGTTACCTCGGGCGAAAAAATGTCCTGCTATGCGGCAGGGAATATCGCAATGGCGGTTGAGAATTTCAAGGGCAGGGGATATGCACAGCTCGGCGGACTTATCCTTAACAGAAGAAATGTCGAGGACGAGCTTGAAAATGTGCAGACACTTGCAAAGGACTTTGATACCGTCATCGTCGGTGACCTTGAACGGAGCAGGCTCGTGCAGGAATGTGATAAGCTCGGAACTACCGTGATGAATAAGTACCCCGACAGCGATATGGCAAAGCAGTATCAGAAGCTGGCGGAGGAGATAATGAAAGGGTTTGAGTGATATGCTGAAAAAAGCAGGCGGCGAGAATACCGTTCTCAAAGGCGTGAAAATAGCGCAGGCGAGCTTTCCCCGACCGTTTGATACAGGGCTTGAATATTCAGCACCTGCAAGGGGCGACTGGAACATAGTCCATGTCGGTCTGCTGATACCGCAGTCACATCAGATATATTTCTGTGCGCAGGGCTGCCTGAGGGGCGTTGTGCAGACAACTGCCGAGATGGAGGCTATGGACAGGCTCTCGTGGGCATACCTTTGTGATGAGGATTATGCCGAGGGAAGCCTTGAAACCAATATCATCGACTCGGTCAGCGAGGTAATAAAGCGTATGGGCAAACGTCCGCCCTGCCTGCTGATTTTTCTGAGCTGTATGCACCTTTTCGCAGGCGTTGATTTTGATATGGTCATCGAGGAGCTTGAAAGCAGATTCGGCGGAGTGGATTTTGTAAAATGCTATATGACGCCGACAATGCGCTTCAGCGGACTTGCACCAATGCCAACGATGTATAAGCAGCTTTACCAGCCGCTGAGAATGACCGAAAAAAACAGCAAAAGCGTAAATATAATTGGCTATAACTGGCAGCTTGAAAACAGCTGTGAGCTGCGTGATATACTTTCTTCGGCAGGCGTGGCTCTGCGTGAGATAACTGCCTGCAAGACCTATGAGGAATATCTTGAAATGGCGCAGTCCGCCGTGAATATAACGATCATTCCCGAGGCCGCTGCAGCTGGTGCAGACCTTGAACAAAGGCTCGGGCAAAAGCACATTTACCTGCCTGTCAGCTTTGATGCGCAGCTTATAATGAACAACTACCAAACGCTGTGCGGGCAGCTTGGCATACCGATGCCCGACCTTTCGCAGCAGCAGGAAAGTGCGGCGCAGGCACTGAAAGATGCAGCCAAAGCTCTTTCGGGAAGACCTGTTGCTGTTGATTATCTTGCGGTGCACAAGCCCTTTGAGCTGAGCAGGGTGCTGCTTGAAAACGGCATAAACGTAAAGCGTGTCTTTGTCGATGTTATCAGCGGCGAGGACGAGCAGGCTTTCAGCTATCTAAAAGAAAACTATCCCGATATAGAGGTCTATCCGACGGTAAATGCCTCAATGCGCTTTTTCGCAAATGAACAGCAGGATGAGAATGAGTTCGTTGCGATAGGGCAGAAGGCTGCGTATTTCTGCGCAACCGACTACTTTGCAGACCTTGTCTGCGCAAAGGGGATATACGGCTTTGACGGGATAAAAAGGCTCGCTGCGATGCTTACCGAAGCCGCAGCAGTCCCCAAGGACAGAAGAAAAGTTATACAGCATAAAGGAATGGGGTGCCAGAGCTGCCTATGATACACTATGCAAGAATAATCTCGTGCTATTCAGCCGATACCTCGGGTGTCTGCTCAGCACTTTACGAGCTTGGCGGACTGACCGTTGTGCACGATGCCTCGGGCTGCAATTCCACCTACGCCACGCACGATGAACCACGCTGGTACGATATGGACAGCATGATTTATGTTTCGGGACTTACCGAGATAGATGCCGTTATGGGCAACGATGAAAAGTTTATAGATGATGTCTGCAAATGTGCACAGCAGCTTTCCCCGAAATTCATAACTATCTGCGGTTCGCCTATGCCTGCGATGACGGGCACTGATTTTGATGCACTTGCAAGCATTATCGAGCAGCGAAGCGGGATAAGAACTCACGCAATGCACACCAACGGAATGAAAAGCTATCTCTGCGGTGCCTCACAGGCATTTGAAATGCTCGCACGCTGCTATTGCGGCAGCAAGGGCACAAAAAGTGCAAAGCCGAGGGTGAACATCATCGGCGCTACACCGCTTGACCTTTCACGGCAGGAGATAGTTGAAAGTGTTTTCCGCTGGCTTGAAGAGAACGGCTTTGAACGGGGCTGCTGCATGGCAATGGGCAGCCGCTTTGAAGAGCTTGAAAGTGCAGGCGATGCAGCTTGCTCGCTTGTTGTTTCTGCAAGCGGACTTGAAGCTGCAAAGGTGCTTGAAGAAAGATTTTCTGTCCCCTATGTTGTCGGCATACCGCTGGGAAAGGAATTTGCGGCGCTTCTTGCGCAGGACGTTAGACGTGCGGCAGCGCAAAAGAAAAGTATCATTTCCTGCGTCGAAAGAAACTGCGGACAGGCTGAAAATACAGTTGCAGTAGTAGGTGAAAGCGTATACTCCGGTTCGCTTGCAAAGGCTTACAGCTTGCAGACGGGCAAGCCCGTGAGAGTTATCCACACGCTGGATACCTGCGCAGAGCTTGTTGCAGCCTGTGATAAAAAGATAGCCGATGAGGATAAGCTCGAGCTGGAGTTTGAGCACTGCTCGCAGGTGATAGCCGATCCGCTGTTCAAGCCGATCGTCCATTTGGGAACTGATTTCCTGCCGCTTGCGCACGAGGCTTTCTCGGGCAGGTGCTTCAGAAAAACTATCCCCGACCTTGTTGATAAAACTATAGATTTGGAGAAAAGATCATGATAAAGATAGCTATATACGGTAAGGGCGGTATCGGTAAATCGACCGTCACCGCAAACCTTGCGGCAGCATTTGCAGCGCTTGGCAAAAGAGTTATACAGATAGGCTGTGATCCCAAAGCCGATTCAACTATCAATCTGCTCGGCGGAGAACCGCTCACGCCGGTTATGAATTATCTGCGTGAGCATGATGAGCCATCGGGTATCGAGGAGATCTCAAAGATCGGGTATAAGGGCATTCTTTGCATTGAAACGGGCGGCCCTACACCGGGTCTGGGCTGCGCAGGCAGAGGCATAATAACTACCTTCAATCTGCTTGAGAGCTTTGAGCTTTATAAGAAATACAAGCCCGATGTCGTGCTTTATGACGTGCTCGGAGATGTTGTCTGCGGAGGATTTGCCGCACCGATAAGAGAGGGCTATGCCTCGCAGGTGCTGATAGTTACCTCGGGCGAAAAAATGGCGCTTTACGCTGCAAACAATATCAACAGCGCCGTTAAGAACTTTGAGGACAGAAGCTATGCAAAGGTAAGGGGAATAGTTTTCAACCGCCGCAATACACCGAACGAGGAAGAAAAAGTGAATGAATTTGTCCAAAAAAACGGACTTGAAATAGTTGCTGAGATACCACGCTCCGATGACATAATAAAGTATGAGGATATGGGAAAAACAGTAGTTGAGGGCGATGCTGAGCTGGAGGTCTCAAAGCGGTTTATTGCTCTTGCACAAATGCTGATAGATGAGGATAAAGAAAATGAGTAATGCTTTTTATATAACTGCGCAGGAGCTTGCACAAAAGGGATTTGAAAACACTCCAGAGGAGCTTTTGAGCGCCAAGCACCTTATATATTCGTCACCTGCAACGCTTGCCTTCAATTCACCGGGAGCGCAGGGGTTTGGCGTAAAAAGGGCAGGCCTTGCGATACCCGGTTCGGTGATGCTTCTTGTGTCGCCCGGCTGCTGCGGAAGAAACACAACTCTCCAGTCAAGACTCTGCGGCTATCAGGATAGGTTTTTCTATCTTCTGCTGGACGATACCGACATCGTCACGGGAAGACACCTGACCAAGATACCCGAGGCTGTCAGGGAGGTTTATGAGTTCTGCGATAAAAAGCCCAGCGCAGTGATGATATGCATAACCTGCGTTGATGCACTGCTTGGAACTGATATGGACAGGGTGAGCAGAAAGTGCGAGGAGCTTGCGGGAGTGCCTGTTGTGCCTTGCTATATGTATGCCCTGACACGAGAGAAAAAACTGCCTCCGATGGCAGCGGTGAGAAAGGCGGTCTATTCGCTGCTCAAGCCGCAGAAAAGAGCTTCGGCGGATATGAACATACTCGGCTTCTTCTCGCCGCTCAATGACGACAGCGAGATATATGAGCTGCTTAAAAGCGCAGGTATAAAAAATATCCGTGAGATATCACGCTGTGAAACTTTTGAGGAATACGAAAAAATGTCTGCTGCTAACTTCAACCTCGTGCTCAATTCCGAGGCTCGCTATGCAGCGCAGCAAATGGAAGAAACGCTCGGCATACCCTATATCGAAATGATGAGGATGTATCAGATAGATAAGATACACAATCTTTATATGTCCCTTGCAAATGCGATAGGTGCGAAGTTTGACGACACTGAGCATTACAATGCGGCAAAGGGAGCGATAGACGGGTTCAAGGAAAAGTACGGCGGTATAAACTTTGCAATAGGCGAGTTTCTCAACGCCGATTCATTTGAGCTTGCATGGGCACTGCTGAGCTATGGCTTTAATGTTTCGGAAATATACGGAACTGTCGGTGAGCGCAACTTTGTGTTCGTAAAAGCGATAGCAAGGCTCAGCCCCGAAACGAAGATTTTTTCAAATCTTTCGCCTACAATGCTCGATTACGAGCCAAGCGGAAGAAAAATAGATGTCTGCATTGGAAACGACGCAGGCTACTATCATTCAAACGTGCCGACTGTTGACTGGAACGAGGAGCGCCAGCCGTTTGGCTATGCAGGCGTAAGGCTGCTTTTCAAAAAGCTCGATGAAGCACTGAAAGGAGAGGGGAAATGAAAAATCTGCTTAAACTGCTCTCTCCCTTTGCACCCGATCAGTCGGGCGCAGTGGGCGTGCTTTATGAGCTTGGCGGACTTGTAGTTATCTGCGATGCAGGCGGCTGTGCAGGCAATATCTGCGGCTTTGACGAGCCACGCTGGGCAACAAAGAAAAGTGCTGTTTTCAGCGCAGGACTCCGTGATATGGATGCTATCCTCGGGCGTGATGATATGCTCATCGCAAAGACTGCAAAGGCTGTCGGGCAGACTGATGTTAAGTTCACCGCAGTTGTGGGAACACCCGTGCCTGCGGTCATTGCGACCGACTACCGTGCGCTGAAAAGAATGGCTGAAAACAAAACAAGTCTTCCCTCTGTCTGCATCGACTGCACAGGCACAAGGCTTTATGATGACGGCGAGGAAAGAGCGTTTCTGGAGCTGTTCAAAACATTTGCAATTGAAAAATATGAAACTGTAAAAGGAAAGACCGGCATCATCGGATGCACACCTCTTGCAACGGGATATATGACGCCTGCGATATTTGAGCAGTCGTTCGGAGATGGCGCTGTTTGCTTTGGAATGGGCAGCGGACTTGATGAGATACAAAAGGCTTCACAGTGCGAAAAGAACATTGTCATCTCAACGGGCGGAATAAAAGCTGCCGAATATATGAAACAGCAGTTCGGCATTGAATACACCACTGATTTCCCTGTTGTTCCTTCAATGCAGGCGGTGCTTGAAAACAATCTTGACGGCAAAAAGATACTTGTTGTACACCAGCAGTTCGCCGCAAATAAAATGCGTGAGCTTATCCAGAGCAAGTTTGAATGCAGCGTTGATGTCGGAACGTTTTTCAAGCTGTTCAGCGAGTTTGCCCGTGAGGGAGATTCGTTCATCGCTGATGAGGAGCAGCTCGTTGAAAAGGTCAGCGCAGGCGGCTACGACATCATCGTGATAGATGATATCTGTACAAGGGCTCTCAAAGGCTGCGGCTGCAAGGTCATCGACCTGCCGCATTTTGCAGTTTCGGGAAGACTTGACGAAAACGGAGGACAGGTATGCCTTGCTTGATGATAAGACTTTACGGCATAGTTCAGGGCGTAGGCTTCAGACCGTTTGTTGCAAGGGCGGCTGCACAGCTCGGCGTTAAGGGGACTGTCGCAAACAAAGGCTCTTATGTTGAAGTGTTTGCGCAGTCGGGCGACGAAACTCTCGAGCGATTTGTGCATATCCTCAAAAACGAAACTCCCGAGAGAGCGGTGGTCATTTCAGCTGATGTCAGGCAGTGCGAGGACAGATCGTTTTCAGCTTTTGAGATAATCGAAAGTGAAAAGGAGGAGGGCGCTATATTTGTTTCGCCCGATATTGCGACCTGTGATAAATGCCGCAGCGAGCTGTTTGATAAAAACGACAGGCGCTACCTGCACCCGTTTATAAACTGTACCCAGTGCGGACCAAGGCTCACCATTCTCGATGCGATGCCTTACGACAGGGAAAGGACGACTATGAAAGACTTTCCCATGTGCCCCGACTGCGAGTATGAATATACCCATGCGCATACCAGAAGATACGATGCCCAGCCTGTCTGCTGCAACGACTGCGGACCGCACGTTTATATCGTCGGCAGGGATATCCGTGATGCGCAGGCGATAACACTTGCGAGAAAGACCATTATGCAGGGCGGGATAATCGCCGTTAAGGGCATAGGCGGCTTTCACCTTTGCTGCGATGCAAAGAACGAGGAGGCTGTAAAGCGGCTGCGCAGGCTGAAAAATCGTCCTGCAAAACCGTTTGCCGTAATGATGAAGGATATGGATACTGTCAGCAGAGAATGCCGTGTGCTTGAAGGGCAGGAGGAGTTTTTAACAGGCTATCAGAAGCCGATACTTCTGCTTGAAAAAAAGCAGGCGCAGCTGTGTGAAAGTATCTCTCCGGATAATCCCAGCGTAGGCGTTATGCTGCCTTACGCACCGCTGCAGATGCTTTTGTTCGATTATCCCGATGATGTGCCTATGAGCGACTGCCTTGTTATGACAAGCGGAAATGTTTCGGGCGCACCTATCTGCCGCAGCGATGAGGACGCACAAAAGGAGATAGGCTCTTACTGCGATATGATCCTTTCGCACAACAGACGCATACTTATCCGTGCGGACGATTCGGTAATGGACTGGTTCGAGGGAAAGCCGTATATGATAAGGCGTTCAAGGGGATTTGCTCCGCTGCCGGTAATGGTGTCGGTCAAGGGAAATACAAGCTCACTTGCGATAGGCGGCGAGCTGAAAAATACTTTCTGTATAGGCAAAAACGAGCTGCTCTATCTTTCTTCTTATGTAGGCGATATGGCGGATATAAGAACGGTCACTGCACTAAAAGAATCGGTGCAGAGATTGCAGGAGCTGCTTGAAGCAAAACCGCAGGTGTGCGTGTGCGATATGCACCCAAAGTACAATACTGTTGCCGCTGCACAGGAAACAGGCTTGCCGCTCGTGAAGCTGCAGCACCATTATGCACATATCCTTTCCTGCATGGCGGAAAACGACTGCGCAGAAAAAGTCATCGGTGTTTCCTTTGACGGCACGGGCTACGGCACCGACGGCACGATATGGGGCGGCGAGATACTTGTCTGCGATACGCACGGATTTGAACGTGCAGGAACTATAATGCCGTTCAGGCAGGTCGGCGGTGATGCATCTTCAAAAGAGGGCTGGCGCATTGCTGTGCAGCTGATAAGAGATTCTTTTGGTGAACAAAGCGGAGAGATATGCAAAGCACTTGACCTGTGCGATGAAAAAACCTTCAAGCTGCAATCGGTAATGGCGGATAAGGGGATAAACACCGTAACGTCCACCAGCGCAGGCAGACTTTTCGATGCTGTAAGTGCGATTCTTGGCATAAGGAAAAGCTCCACCTTTGAGGGTGAAAGCTCGATGTGCCTTGAATTTGAGGCTGAGCGTTTTGAAAAGGACAATGCAGAAAGCATCACCTATGAGGGTGAGCTTTTCAACGGCGAAAGACTTGAAACGACCCAGCTTGTCAAAACGATTACTCAGAGGTTTCTCAGCGGAGATGACAGAAAAAAACTCGCCTTTGTTTTCCACCTTGCACTTGCAGAGATGATAGCTGCATACTGCAAAGAGCTCGGCGGAAAAAGCGGCATAAAGACTGCAGCACTCAGCGGCGGAGTTTTTCAGAACAAGCTGCTTTTAAGGCTAACCAAACAGCGCCTTGAAAAGCTCGGCTTCACAGTTCTGCAGCATTCGCTCGTCCCTGCAAATGACGGCGGTATCGCCCTGGGACAGGCTTATTTTGCACTTTGCAATGAGCAGAAACAATAGCTATAAGAACAAATGTTTCACGTGAAACATTTTATGATAATAAAAAACGGAGGTAAAATATCATGTGTGTAGGTTTATCAGCAAAGGTCGTTGACCTTAAAGACGGAACAGCGGTGATAGATGCAAGCGGCGCAAAGAGAAGCGTCAGCACAGAGCTGCTTGATGACCTGGAGATAGGTGATTATGTAATGGTGCACGCAGGTGTTGCGATCGCAAAGATCACTGATGATGACGAGAACGAAACCAATAAGATCATGGAGGAGCTGTAATGGAAAACTTGAACGGTCTTTCGCCAAAGGAGATACTGCAAGGGTATAACGGCAGAAAGCTGCGTATTATGGAGGTCTGCGGAACGCACACCCACGAGATCTTCAGGCTTGGCATAAGAAAGATACTTCCCGAAAGCATCGAGCTTATCTCAGGTCCGGGGTGCCCTGTCTGCGTAACACCCGTGGGCTTTATTGACGAGGCTTGTATGCTTGCGCTTGAAAAGAACTGCGTTATCTGCACGTTCGGCGATCTTATAAGAGTTCCCGGAACGGAAATGAGCCTTGCAGGAGCAAGAAGCAAAGGTGCGCAGATAAAAACGGTCTATTCGCCGCTTGATGCAGTCGACTATGCACGGGATAATCCGGACAAGCAGGTAGTCTTTCTTGCTGTTGGATTTGAGACCACAACACCGTCTGCCTGCATTGCTGTTGAGCAGGCAAAAAAACAGGGACTTGATAATTTCTCTATCCTTACTGCAAACAAGACCATGCCAAACGCTTACCAGGCTTTAAAGGGCAGCGCAGATGCTTTTCTTTTCCCCGGGCACGTTAATGCGATAACGGGAAATGCTACCTGCCGTGAGCTGTGCAAACAAGGCGTGAGCGGCGTCGTTGCAGGCTTTACCGCAAAGGAGCTGCTGACTGCGCTTGCGGTCACGGTAACACTTTTGCAAAAAAATGAACCGTTTTTTGTAAACTGTTACCCGAGAGTCGTTAAGGAAGAGGGAAGCCCTGCGGCGCAAAAGCTGATAGCTAAGGTCATGGAGCCTTGCGACAGCGAGTGGAGAGGTCTTGGTGTGATAAAAATGTCAGGCATGAAACTGCGTGATGAGTACGCCGACTTCGATGCAAGAAAGAAGTACGACCTCCCCGAGATAAAAGGTAAACCAAACCCTGCCTGCCGCTGCGGCGATGTTTTGCAGGGCAAGTGCAAGCCCAGCGACTGTAAGGTCTTCGGTAAGGTATGTACACCGCAGCACCCCGTAGGTGCCTGTATGGTCTCGGGAGAGGGCGCTTGCTCGGCATATTATCAGTACGGAATGTAAACTAAATCAGAATTTATCGTCGTATGTTTGGTGAATAGTCGGGCTGGAACTCTTTGAAAAGAGTTCCCCCCGTGCCCCCCTCAGAAACTTTTAATGATTTTTGGCACTTGGGAGCTGCACTCCCAAGCACCAAAAATGACTGAGAGTCTATAAGGGAGTATGAGAAGAATTCTTTTTAGAGAAATC
>DFFV01000082.1 GCA_002371625.1 Ruminococcus sp. UBA3767 | reverse complement strand
AAATGAAGGTGGAAAGGGTCAGCTACGATGTGCCTACGGTATCTGCGCTTGAGGGGCTTGTTAAATCAGTGTACTGGAAGCCGGCGATAAGAATCGTGATCGACAAGATCGTTGTATTTAATCCAATCAGGTTTATCAATATACGCCGTAATGAGCTTAAAAGCAAACTGCCCATATCGGCGGTGAGGTCACAGATGAAAGGTGTTGGCAAAGCAGTCATATACGCTGATGAACAAAGAACTCAGAGGGCAGGTATGGTATTGCGTGATGTAAAGTACGGCATCGCATTCCATTTTGAGCTGACCGGAAATAAGTCCGACCATGATGACGAGAACGAAGAGAAGCATTATAATATCATGCTGAGAAGGCTCAGAAACGGACAATGTTTCAGACAGCCGTGCATGGGGTGCAGGGAATTTTCGGTCAAAAGTATCGAGCTTGTTGATGAGTTCGATCTCAGTGAAGTTGACAACAGCCTGAAAGGTGACATCGACCTGGGATATATGCTTTACACAATGAAATTTGAAGACGGAGGAAAGCCTGTAAACGGAAACTGGGAAGATCCGAAGTTTTCAGATAAGGCGGATGCAGTATACTACCGCCCCCGTATGATAGACGGTGTGATAGATGTAAAAAAGTATAAGGAGGGCTGCCTATGCTGATAAAAGCATTATGTGAATATGCAGACTTTCTTGATGAGACAGGACAGAACAAGATCCCTGCAGGATGGTGTGAGCAGGATATAAGCTATAGGGTGATACTGACCGCAGAGGGCGAAATTAAAAACATAATTTCGGAGAAACAGTCCAAAGAAGAAAAAGACAAGAAAGGCAATGTCAAGATCAAAAAAGTTCCGACTAAGGTACTTCTACCCGAGAGGACGCAGAAAACAGCGATAGACTCAAATACCATCGAACATCGTCCGCTTTATATATTCGGACTTGAACTTGGCAAAGAGGGACTTGAAGTCAGCGGTAAGGCGGAAAAATCCCACGCTGCATTTGTAAAGCATGAGCTTGAATATTTTGAAGACCTTGACAGCGAGATGTGCCTTGCGTACCGAAGATTTCTTGAAAAATGGCAGCCCGAAAATGAAAAGGAGAACGAGCTTCTCATTGGGCTGGGTAAGGAATACAAGGGTTCATATTTTGCTTTCGGACTTGAGGGCGGTAAGGCAAAGCTTGAAGAGGATGAGCAGTTCCAAAAGGTCTACAATGAGATCAACTCGCAAAAATCTATCCAACAAAACGATGAGAGTACAGACCTAAAGCAGTGCAGCATAACAGGTGAGATGTCATCGACAGCAAGAATACACGACAAGATCAAATTCCCGGGTGGTCTATCATCCGGTTGTGTTCTTGTAGGAATGAAAGAACCATCTTTTGAATCTTACGGCAAAACTCAGTCCTTCAACAGCGGCATTTCCGAAATAGCCATGAAGAAATATACTTCGGCGCTGAATAAGCTGCTTGCGGACAAGCATCACAGGATCATACTCGGCGATCTGGTGCTGGTATTCTTTGCAATGAAAAGCGATGACAGTGCTGAATGTGATGCTTTCTCTATGCTGTTGGGTGAATCGGCTGAACAGCAGGCTGCAAAGGTCGGGAGCGGTATACACGATGTATTGAAAACAGCTTCGGGAGGACTTGCAGGTGATGCGGAGAATGTCATAGCTCAAAGCTGTGACGATAACGTAACATTTTACATTGCAGGGCTTACTGCAAATTCATCGAGAATATGTCAAAAATTCATTTACGGAGGTAAATTCGGTGAGATAGTTTCAAACCTGAAAAAGCATCAAAGAGATATGCACATTTGTGATAATGTCAGACCTGTGTATTTTTCGGGTATAGAGAAACAGCTTATCTCTCCGAAAGCGACAGACCAGACTTTGCCTCCGCCGCTGATCACTTCTGTTATAATGGCGGCACTCAGCGGAGGAAAGTATCCTTTTGGTCTGCTCGAAACTGCTGTGCGCAGAGTAAAGACCGATAGTGATGAAGAAGGCAAAAACTATATCAAACTCAATGACATAAGAGCGGGCATCATAAAAGCCTGCATCAACAGGAAATACGGGAAGGAGGAGATCACCGTGGCATTGAATGAGCAAAACCGTGATCCCGCATATCTATGCGGAAGGCTATTTGCTGTACTTGAAAAGATACAGCAGGAATCCGTAGAGGGTACACTAAACAGAACTATAACAGACGCATACTTTTCTTCAGCTGCAGGAAAGCCCTCTTTGATACTGCCGAAGCTAATGCAGCTTTCAAACAACCACAAGCGTAAACTCAGCGAAGGCAGGAGCATTTATTTCGATAAACTGACCGGGGATATAATAGCCGGACTTGACGGAGAGTTTCCGAAAACACTTGACCTTGACGGTCAGGGACGTTTCATAGTCGGATTCTATCAGCAGAAAAAGGAACTTTACACCAAGAAAACAGATGACGGAAAGGAATAATGATATATGGAAAACGTTATTAAGAACAGATACGATTTTGTGATGCTTTTTGATGTCGAGAACGGCAACCCGAACGGCGACCCCGATGCAGGAAATATGCCAAGAACCGACCCCGAGACAGGTCACGGTATAGTTACCGATGTATGCTTGAAACGCAAGATCAGGAATTATGTTGAGCTTGTAAAAGAGGGCGAGGGCGGATATAATATACTTATCAAGGCAAACAAGTCTCTGAATTCTAAATTTAGGGAAGCCTATGAAGCCAATGATCTTAAAACAGGTCAGAAAGGCAAGAGCACTGATGATGTTAAGACAGCACAGAAATATATCTGCGCAAATTATTTCGATGTTCGTACATTCGGCGCTGTTATGAGTACGGGTGATGATCCGTGCGGCATAGTAAGAGGTCCTGTACAGATCAACTTTGCAAAGAGCATCGACCCTGTTTCCACCAACGAGATAACCATAACAAGACAAGCTGTCACCAGTGATAAGGACTTTGAGACTAAGCAGTCTGAAATGGGCAAGAAGAGCTATATATCATACGGTCTTTACAGAGCTGAGGGCTATGTTTCGGCAATGCTGGCACAGAAAGTTACAGGCTTCTCGGAGGACGACCTTGAACTGCTGTGGAGTGCGATCATCAATATGTTCGAGAACGACCACAGTGCAGCAAGAGGAAAGATGTGTCTGAGAAAGCTGATCGTATTCAAGCATGATTCAGCTTTGGGAAATGCACCATCGAATGTTTTGTTTGATAAGATATCTGTAAAGAAGAATAATGATATACCCAGAAGTTTTTCTGATTACGATGTTGAGGTCGATAAGGAAATGCCATCGGGCGTTGAACTTATCGTAAAGATATAACCAGGACAATAAACATCAGGGATATACAGCACTATATGTACTGTCCGAGAAGATTTGCTCTGCTCACACTTAACCTTGACTGGAGTGAGAATGCATTCGTAGTTAAGGCAAACCTTCTCCATGAAAATGTACACGACGGAAGTCACAGCTTTTCTGATAAACGAAAAGCTGTGCGCAGTGCTGTAACGATCTATAATGATCTTCCCGAATATGACCTTTTTGGTGTTACAGATTGCGTTGAATTCATCAAAGATGAAAACGGAACAGAGATACCGGGATTACAGGGCAAATACAGAGTTGTGCTTGTGGAATACAAGCCTAAAGCGCCTAAAGATGAAAAGTTTCACGCAACAGATGCAATACAGGTATTTGCGCAAAAGCTTTGTGCAGATCATGTGTGGGGCTGTGACAGTGAGGCATATTTGTATTACAGTGATATAAGAAAAAGAGTCAGACTGCCGTTTGATACAGAATTTGAGAAATACGATAATATTATAAAAAAACTGCTTTCTGAAATGAGAGAGATACTCGAAAAAGGTGATTATCCTAAAAGGGAAAAAGGGCAGAAATGCTCGGGTTGTTCAATAAAGGACAGGTGTTTCCCGAAAGATACAAGCTATAATGTCAGGGATATCGTTATGTCGCAGAAAGGGGTTGATGATGTTTGAAAAGGTTGCTCAATTCATTGTATATACTTGATGAAACAGCATATCTGACACTTGATGGTGAAAATGTAGTATGCAAGACTGAGGATAATGAAAAGTTCCGGATGCCGCTGGCAAATGTTGAGGATATATACTGTTTCAGCTACATTGGCTGTTCGCCTGCACTTATGGGCAAGTGTATGGACAACGGGATCGGTATCAGTTTCTTTTCGCCTAACGGAGCTTTTCAGGCAAGAGTACAAGGAAAAACAAGAGGAAATATCCTGCTTAGAAAAACGCAGTATGAGCAGCTGGCAAAGCCCGATCCTGTTCTTATGCAAAATACCATGGCGGCTAAACTTTCAAATACAAGGTACCTTATCAGACGTTCCGTACACGATAATCCTCGGCTTGATGATGACGGTAAGCTGACAGAATGTATCAGTTATCTGGAAAGCGGCATCGACCGTGTATATGAAATGAAAGACCGTGATGTGATAATGGGTCTGGAGGGCAGCTGTGCCAAGGCGTATTTCGAGATCTTTGACAGGCTGATACTTCATCAGAAAGAAGATTTTAAAATGGTCATGAGGACGAAAAGGCCTCCCCTTGATCCTGTAAATGCAGTACTGTCTTTTCTGTATACGATAATGACGAGTATGTGTACATCTGCACTGGAAGGTGTTGGGCTGGACAGCTGTTACGGATTCTACCATGCGCTCAGACCCGGAAGAAGCAGTCTTGCCTGCGATATGGTGGAAGAGATCCGCTGTGTGTCAGAACGTCTTGTTCTGACAATGATAAATCTGAAAAAACTGAATATCAAGGATTTTGAAAAGCAGGAAAGCGGTGCGGTCTACCTTAATAAAGATGGCAAAAAGAAAGTGCTGACTGCGTGGCAGGAAAAGAAACGCACAGCTATAATGCATCCATATCTCGGAGAAAAGATACCATTGGGTATACTGCCTTATGTGCAGAGTTCTTTGCTTGCAAAATACTTCCGTGGAGAGATAAGCGAGTATCCTTGTTATTTGCTGAAGTAGGTGATAATTATGATGGTGCTTGTGACGTATGATGTTTCAACGGCTGATAACAGCGGTAAAACAAGGCTGAGAAAGGTCGCAAAGGAATGTCAGAATTACGGTCAGAGAGTGCAGAATTCAGTGTTTGAGATCAATGTGGATTATGGCACTTTTCTGAAAGTAAAAGACAAACTGTTGAAACTGGTGGATAAAGATTCAGACAGCATACGCTTCTACTATCTGGGCAAAAACTGGCAGAACAGAGTTGAGCATTTCGGTGCGAAAGAAACATATAATTCTGAAGGAGTGATTATTATTTGATAGGCGAACCTTAGTTGATATCAAAATGCTGTAAGGTTCGCCGAAAGAAAAGTATAAAAATATGAACAGATCATTATCAAAGCAGCGATAATGAAAAGTATAGTCCCCCCACTTGAGAAAAGGTGTCCCATAGATACAATATCTAGGGTCACCCCCTGCGTGGGGGTGTGAGTTGAAATATATTATAGCACATTCATTGTTGTTTGTCAAGCCGTCACCCCCTGCGTGGGGGTGTGAGTTGAAATTCATCGGCGGCTGCTATATCAATTAGAGGAACGCAGGTCACCCCCTGCGTGGGGGTGTGAGTTGAAATTGTCAGCTATCTTGTAAACACATTTCAGCAAATGTCACCCCCTGCGTGGGGGTGTGAGTTGAAATTTTTGGAATATTATGTAAACCCGAACAGCGCAGGTCACCCCCTGCGTGGGGGTGTGAGTTGAAATAAACACGGCTATCAACACCGAGACCATGGTCAACCGTCACCCCCTGCGTGGGGGTGTGAGTTGAAATGAACATAAAGCCCCCGACCGTTTATAAGCATTTCGTCACCCCCTGCGTGGGGGTGTGAGTTGAAATTCCAGAAGATAGCGAAGAATATAAGGCGCTAACAGTCACCCCCTGCGTGGGGGTGTGAGTTGAAATCAGCCAGGTGGATTTCGCTGTGAAGCTTCTTGTGTCACCCCCTGCGTGGGGGTGTGAGTTGAAATTCTCAGTATTACTTTCTGTTCCCGTGTCCTCTTTCTGTCACCCCCTGCGTGGGGGTGTGAGTTGAAATGATGTACTCCCTGCAATCAACAGCATCTGCCCTGTCACCCCCTGCGTGGGGGTGTGAGTTGAAATTGAGCATCTCGTTGACATCTTCCTTTTTGCACACAGTCACCCCCTGCGTGGGGGTGTGAGTTGAAATGCATCAGGTGCACACGGCAACTTTTTCACCCAGCGTCACCCCCTGCGTGGGGGTGTGAGTTGAAATGTTTGGAAGTTTTGCAAATTCCATTATTTAACCTGTCACCCCCTGCGTGGGGGTGTGAGTTGAAATGAACAAACAAACGAAAAACAGCTCAAGGCAGCGGGTCACCCCCTGCGTGGGGGTGTGAGTTGAAATGGAATAGTCTTTCATTCTATCACCACCTTTCATAGTCACCCCCTGCGTGGGGGTGTGAGTTGAAATGCTTCGCCCGATACAACAATAGCCGTTGCTATCGGTGGTCACCCCCTGCGTGGGGGTGTGAGTTGAAATTGTTGATTTCCTGCTTTGACTTCCACAACTCATGTCACCCCCTGCGTGGGGGTGTGAGTTGAAATTGCTTTCGCTCTCTATGCTGTGATTTGTCGTTTGTCACCCCCTGCGTGGGGGTGTGAGTTGAAATATCAATCATACGAAGCTAATTTATATGCGGCATTCGTCACCCCCTGCGTGGGGGTGTGAGTTGAAATTCCACAGCGGTGAAGAACTGGGGCAGTGAGGGCGTCACCCCCTGCGTGGGGGTGTGAGTTGAAATAGCATCTTTCCGTGATGTATCTGCCCCCGACATGTCACCCCCTGCGTGGGGGTGTGAGTTGAAATTTAAGGTCGTTGCCGTGACCGATGTTTGCTGCAGTCACCCCCTGCGTGGTGGTGTGAGTTGAAATATGAATAGCTATTATGAAAAGAACGGCAAGCTGAGGTCACCCCCTGAGTGTGTGAAATGATATTCGTGTCATAATTGTTTTCTAATTTTTTCTGCGTATAATATTGCGGCGACAGCAAAATATATAATTGTAAAATCAGCTTGAAAGGAACTGGATATATGAAAGCAACAGGAATTGTCCGTCGCATCGACGATCTGGGCAGGGTAGTGATACCCAAAGAGATCAGGCGCACTATGCGCATAAGGGAAGGCGACCCGCTTGAGATATACACTAACTCCGACGGGGAGGTCATTTTTAAAAAATACTCGCCGATAAATGAGCTTTCCGAGGGCGCTGTGCAGGCGGCAGAGGTAATATCTAAGCTCGGGAATGCGCCTGCGGTGGTGTTTGATAACGACCACGTCGTAGCTGTTTCGGGAGCTTCTAAAAAGGAATACAGCCTGCGCCGCCTTACCCCCGCACTTGAGGAAATAATCAGGCAGAGGAAAAGCTATGAGTACACCCGTGGCGGCGAGGAAGCGGTCTATCCCGTTGAGGGGCTGAAGGCACACGCACTCGCAGTTGCGCCGATAATCTCCAACGGTGATGTTTCAGGCGCAGTCGCATTCGTTGCCGAAAAGGAAAACGAATGTGCAACTGTAAAGCAGGCGCTGCTTGCAAAAACTGCGGCGCTTTTTCTCGGCAAGCAAATTGAAGAATAAACTGTGAACGTCCTTGCGCAAAAGCCTTGTGCATGGGCGTTTTTGCGTTTCGGGAAATCTCTCTGCAAGCGCTTGTAAATATGGCGTTGAGAAAGTTCTGAACAAGTTTTTCCGCCGTTTTAGTGCAATACGCAGAAACTGCTCAAATAGCATTGACAAGCAAGAACGTATGTGCTATCATACAAAAAGCGAACAGATGTTTGCCAGCGTTTATGCCGAGACGCTAACTTGATCGGCGCTGTTAAATGCCGACACAGCGCTGAAAGGAGGAAACAAGTAGAAAATGACGATAACTCTTGATAACGAGTATTTTGCCGTCAGCGATGACAGCCTGCTGGGGCACTGCGGAGAAAAGAACTCAAGAGCCGTATACTTTACAGGACTTGATAACTTCACCGCAGACAGATACAGCATCATTTTCACCTATCCCGACGGCGCAAGCTACGAGAGCAGGATAGAAAATGAGATCCTGTTCCCCGACAGCGCAGTTATGAGGATGCCGGGCAGGGTAATGGCGCAGGTGATAGCCTGCAATGTAAACGGCGATGAGTATGAGGTCATAAAAAAGAGCAACGTGATGATGCTTGAGATAAAGCCGAGCCTTGACGATAAAGCCTCGCCGTTCCCGTCGGTAAAGGATTCGCTCAGGCTGCTCGATGAGCTTGAGACCTGTGAGGAAAGACTGACAGAGGTGAGCGAGTCGATAGCGCAGGTGCAGGAGGAGCTTTACAGCGACCAGCGAGAGCTTTCACGAACTCAGGCAAGTCTGCTGACACAGTTCGGGAGCTGCGTTGCGCAGATGAACACTTCCATTGAAGCCGCAAGGGAATATGCTCAGGCAGCAGCTCTGAATGCACAGCAGGCTTATTATAACAAGTCATCTATCGGTATGCAGAAAAGAAACCTGCTGAAAATAGATACCTGTGATACGGAAAAAATGGGCGTTGCAATGACCGTGAACGCTGACGGGAGCGTGACCTTCAACGGCGAAACAGGGGATTTTTTCCCCGAATTTATCCTGACATCGCCTGAGAGGTATGACGCTAAAAAGCACATTCCCAACGGCAGATACATACTATGCAGTAACGGCGATGAAACGGCAAGCGCTGTTGTAACAGGCTATGTTGAAAACGAAGACGGAACACATACCGAGCGTGCCTACGCATTTATTGATGACGGGCAGGACAAAGCCTTTACCATGGACAGCGAATTTCCATATAACTTCGCAAGTATAATGCTGCGCCCCCATACAGTTTATAACAACAAGACCATTCACGTTATGCTCAAATACGAGGGCATTGAGGACAGCAGCTATGAGCCTTATAAGCCAAGCCTTCAGGAGCAGATAGATGAGCTGCGTGATAAGCTGACAACACCCTACAACGAGATCCAAACAAACGCAATAACAGACGAAGTGAGGGAGGAAGAGATATGATAGTTAAAAACGGCGCACTTACGATAGCCGACAAATTGGCTGCAAGGTCCGGAAGCCGTGATCTCACCGATATAAACGGCAATATCGTGAGCACATACCCGCTGGATATTCGTATCCTGCGTCCCGAGGTACTTGCAAGCAACAGCGGAGTGATAATGCGGCTCGGATCGGGAACGACAGCACCGACAGCAGACGACTGCTGCCTTGAAAGCCCGATAGACGAGAGCAAGTATCACTGCATATCCGCAGGCGGTTCACAAGCAGCAGCTAATGTCGTTGTTGCCGACAACGGCGATCTGCTCTATACCTACGTTTTCAGCATCGACGATGACGTGGAGATCAATGAGATAGACCTCGAATACTTCACAAGCACAGGCAATCGTTTTATGCTCGCAAGGCAGTTAGTCCCGACAAGAACGGCAGTTTACGGCGATATGATCTCGTTCACCTACGTCATCAAATGCGGAGGTGATTAAAGTGGAGCGCCTGAGAATATCCGTAACGGCAGCTATCGGCGCAGTCGGCGGTTTTGTTTCAACGGCTTTCGGCGGCTGGACTTCCGCAATGACCACTCTTATAATTTTTATGGCAGTGGACTACATAACCGGGCTGATGACAGCAGGCATTTTCAAGCGGTCGAAAAAGACCGAGAACGGCGCACTTGAAAGCAGAGCAGGCTTCAAAGGGCTTTGCCGCAAAGGAGTAATGCTGCTTATCCTGCTGGTAGCGTGCAGGCTGGATATCGAGCTGCATACCACTTACATACGGGATGCCGTGTGCATAGCTTTCATCGCAAACGAAACTATCAGCATCATCGAAAATGCAGGGCTTATGGGCGTACCGATACCTGCACCGATAATTCGTGCGCTGGAGCTGCTCAAGCAAAAGGAGGAGGACAATGGCAGTTAGCGGAATAGACGTTTCAAAATGGCAGGGAAGGATAGATTGGCAGAAGGTAAAAAATGCAGGCGTTGGATTTGCGCTGCTGCGGGCTGGCTACGGCGATGCGCTGAGCTACCCTGCGCAGATAGATGAAACATTCGAGTATAATTATTCTCAGTGCAAAAAAGTATCGATGCCTGTCGGCGCTTACTGGTATTCTTACGCAACCACCGAGGCAATGGCGGTGCAGGAAGCTAAAAGCTGCATCGCTGCGCTCAAAGGCAAACAGTTTGAGTACCCTATCTATTACGACGTTGAGGAAATGCGTATCTTTCAGACGGGCAGGACCAACGAGATAATCAAGGCTTTCTGCGATGAAATGGAGAAAGCAGGCTACTGGGCAGGCATTTATATCTTCCGCAGTGCCGTGCAGACTTATCTTTCACAGCGCACACGTTCACGCTACGCAATGGCAATAGCCGAATACGGCAGCAAGCTGAACTATTCGGGGCAGTACGGTATCTGGCAGAACAGCAGCACCTGGCGTGTCGACGGGATAAACGGAAATGTAGACCACGACTGGTGCTACGTTGATTATCCAAAGCAGATAAAGGAGCGTGGCAAGAACGGATTTCCCAAGCCTGCCGATACATCGTTCAGAGTTGAAGCAAAGAGCGAATGTGACACCTTTAAAGGCAAGGAAAGTCCGCCGATAGCTGCGCACTATAAGAGCGGCGACAGGTGCACTGTCGAATACACCAAGGACTTTTACTCACAGACGTGGGGCAAGGTGAAAGGCGCAGATATGTGGGTGCGCATGAGCGATTTCAAGCGGGTGTGAGCACAGCAAAATAAAAACAGACACAGCCCTCTTTATCGGAGGGCTTGCCTGTTTTTTGGAGTGTTATATAGAGATGGAGATGAATGCGTTTGTTAAAGAAATGCAAGTATAACAGCTATCACAACTATCAGGAACATTACCGTCATAAGTATCGTGAAAGCCATTGGTGAGCTTTGCATACGGGGCCTGTTCTGCAGATAATCGTTGTACCTCCGGGTGTAGGGCGTAGGCGAAGGTGCGTGCGTTTTTTCACGCTCCTGCAGCCAGTTGTAAAAGTCCTCACGCTGCTGCGGTGTCATCTGCTCGGGAGTCAGGTCCGCAAAATACTGCTTTGCATATTCCGGATCGTTCCTCAGTCTGTCGACATTCGGATCGTGCGGCGGCTGAGGCATTGGCATTGAAGCGTTCAGCTCGCTTATCTGCTCAAGAAAGTAGAACGTGTACATATCTCGTTCGTAATCGGTAAACATACTCGGCCACTGAAAATCGTTGTTCATATCCATTCACCTCAGCTCCTTTCCTTGTGACTGTATACAGTATAGCATACTATTTTCCGTTTGTGGTAACTTTTTTTGGACAGTTAGCATTCATCTTTAAAAAAAATCAGTCTTTGCTCTGCGGGGCAAGTGCGAAATCTATCTTTCCGCTGTTAACGTTTGCATTTGTAACCATTACTCTTATCCTGTCGCCCACTGTGTAGGTCGTGCCTGTGGAGTAGTTTTTGAGTGAGATCATATTGTCGCTGATATAGTTTCCTGCCTCAAGCTCGTCAACGTGCAAAAGTCCCTCGCAGGTATTTTCAAGCCCGACAAAAACGCCGAAATCGGCAACGCCCGTGATAACTCCATCAAATTCCTCACCTATCTGCGTGAGCATATATTCCGCCTTGTAGCAGTCCTCACAGCTGCGTTCGACTTCCATTGCTTTCAGCTCGGTCTTTGTGGCTTGGTCAGCAGCGGCATAGGAGAATTTTGAATACTTCTGTGCACAGTCACTTGCCTTTGTTCCGCTCAGGAATTCTGACATTATGCGGTGTATCGCAAGGTCGGGGTAGCGCCTTATCGGAGAGGTAAAGTGCGCATAGTCATCAAGCACCAGCCCGAAATGCCCGACAGGCTCGGTGGAATATCTTGCCTTGGACATACTTCTCAGAGCGATGTTGTTCACTATCGGTGCGAGGGTGCTGCCCTTTACCTTTTCGATTATCGCAGAAATATCCTGCGGAGTTGTTTTTTCGCCCAGCTTGTAGTCAATGTTCAGCTTCACCAGCGATTCACGCAGCCCCTGGGTCTTCTCCTCGCTCGGCTCTTCGTGGATACGGTAAACGAACGGCAGCTCGTTGTCATAGCCAAACCTTGCAGCACATTCATTTGCCACGAGCATAAAGTCCTCTATCATTTCCTCGCTGCGTCCTCTCGTTCTGGGAACGACATCGACGCACTTGTCCGTTTCGTCGATTATCAGCTTGCTCTCGCTCGTTTCAAGGTCGGGGCAGCCACGCTTTATCCTGCCCTCTTTAAGAATATTCGCAAGCTCGAGCATAACAGGGAAGCAGTCCTTTACCTCGGCGTATTTTTCGCTGTTTGACCTTGAATTATACCCCTCGAGCATTTCGTTTATCTCGCTGTAAACGCCCTTTACTCTTGAACGTATCACCGTTTTTGCGAACTTGTAGCTCGTTATGTGTCCCTGCTTATCAAGCTGCGCAATGCACGAAAATGCAAGCCTGTCCTCGTTCGGATTGAGCGAGCATATCCCGTTTGAAAGCTCCTTTGGCAGCATCGGGATTACTCTGTTTGCATAGTAAACGCTCGTTCCACGCTTGAAAGCCTCGTTGTCCAGCTCCGACTTTGGCAGAACGTAATGCGAAACATCGGCAATGTGAACGCCAAGCTCGTAGCCGTTTTTTGTCTTTTCAATGCTTATCGCATCGTCAATATCCTTGGTATCCGCACCGTCTATCGTGAAGATAGGCTTGTCACGCAGGTCGAGCCTGTTAGCAGCCTCGGCAGCTATTCGTGAAGTATCGCTTATGCTTCTTGCTTCCATTATCACCTGCGGCGGAAAAACAGGTGTAAGCCCGTTGACCTCCACAACGCAAAGCGCACACGAAGCTGCTCTCATCGAGCTTCCGTAGCTTGCGGTGACCCTGCACCTGTGCTCACTGTGGCGCTTGCCTCTGCGTGTTACCTCGGCTATGACCTTGTCGCCCTCATGAAGTTTAAGTCCGCCTGCATCTTCTATCGTCAGCGCAGACCTGCAAAGGTTGTCGGGAACTATTTTCAGCTCACCGAACTCGTCAACTATCTCTCCCATAAAGCGTGAATAATTCTCTTCAAGTATCTGCGTTATCTCGCCCTCGGGGGATTCGCCCCTGCCCTTTATCAGCTTCACCGTCACAATGTCGCCGGGCAGTGCACCGAGGAGATACTTGCCCGCAACAAAGTACTCCTTATCCTCCTGCATATCCTTTACAAAGCCGAAGGTGCGGTTTATCCTTACAACCTCGCACTTTATGTCCTTTTTCTTTTCGCCAAGGCTGAAGCCGTACTTGGTTTCGGTTATCTCGCCTCTGCGCTTCATAGAGTTCACAGTGTCGTTGAACTTGTCTATATCAAAATGCTTTCTCCTGCAGTCACGCAAAAGCTCCTTGTAGCGCACCGGCTTTTTTCCCGAGCGCTTTAGCTTGCTGACTATCAGCTTTGTGTAATCTGTTTTCATTTTTTCTCCTTTACTTGTTGTGGTCCTTGAGATATTTCTCGGCGGCAAGGTGCACCTTTTCAAGTATCTCGCCGTCTGTCGGGTGGTCGGCTATGCGTATTATCTCGCTCAGAATGTCCTCGCTGCAAAGCCGGCTGCTGAGCGAGAGCAGGTATTGGATAATGTTGTATTTCCATACGCAGTCGGTCTGCTCCGGCTTTAAGATCCCGCATATATGCGGCTGTGTAACATCAAAGTGCTTCACCAGCAGCTCGCTTATCATCGGTGCGACCTCGTAATTCATGTTTTTCAGCCACTCCAGCAGCTTCGGCACAGCGCCTGCGATGCGTTCATCATCAAATTCCGCAAGCGTATCCACCGCAGCGGTATCAAACCTGTTTCTCGGCAGGGCAGGAGACAGCCCCGACTGCCTGAACTCGTAAGCTGCGTATTCCTCATTCAGCTCAAACCCTATCCTTGAAGCTATCTTTACAGATGCCATATTGCGTGCGTCCCAGTTGGGCTTTAAGCCTCTTTTGATACATTCCTCAACGAACCTTGCTGCCGTCAGCTTTGCAAGCCCACGCATCCTGTATTCGGGCGCAGTCGATACCTCGACCTCAACTCCCTTGCTGTAATAGCAGTATGTGCTCGTTCCGCTGATTATCCTGCCAAGGTGCTTTATAACAAATCCGAAGCCGTGCTTTTCAAAATCGTTATAGTCCGAAAAATTGGACACAAACGAATATGCCCAGTCGCTTGCAAGGCACTTTGCATATTCCCTTTCACCTATCGGGTAAAGTTCGCAGCCGTAAAGCCCCAGCAGATCCTTTGAGTCAAGTATCTGCTCGATGCGTCTGCGGTCAAATCCGCTTTCGGGAATGTGCATACGGTAGCGGCTCACCTTTATCAGCTTGTTGCCGCAGGCAGCGTTCAGAATATCGAACCAGCCCTCGCAGGAAGGCACAAAAACAGCGTGCGGCTTGCCTTTTGCAAAAGCCATTACCTCATCGGCAAAAGCAGGCTTGCCCGCAAGATATAAAAAGTCGCCCGAAACTATAACGGCAGTAGCAGGGGAGCTTTCATCATCGCACCACAGCTCGCCGTAAACTCCCTCAAAGCAGCTTTGTATCATCGAATCATCAAACTCTGCGAAAAGCGCCCTGATCGCATCGGTCATATTGGTCGTTTTCTTCATCTTTTTCTCCTAAAAAAAAAACTGCCGCATCGTCTGCGGCAGCTTGTTGCTTATTTGTGGTAGATAGAAACTACAATGTTTACTCCAAGTGTTACGATGAACAGGATTATCGAACAAACTCTTGCTATTCTTGACAGCTTAGCTTCCTTGCTGTTCGCACCGTTCTTTCCGTAAAACGACTCGTTGTATCCGCCGCCGATAGCAGAGGTGAGTCCCTGATCCTTGGATTCCATTGAAAGAACTATCAGAACGAGGATCAGGCTTACGAAAATAAGCAAAGATCCTGCAACTATCTCCATTACAGACATATAATGACCTCCATAAATTCAAATATCTTAGATAGTATAGCACACCTTTTATAAAAATGCAAGTGTTTTTGCGGATTTTTAATAAACTTTTTTTGCAAATCCGATTTTTTTGCTTTTAACCTATTGACAAGAAGGCAAATGTGTGATAAAATAATTAAGTCGCTGATGAAGCAGTGAAGTTTTATTCGATATTGCTTCAGTATGGACAGGTGTCCGAGTGGTTTAAGGAGCCGGTCTTGAAAACCGGTGATACGGCAACGTACCGTGGGTTCGAATCCCACCCTGTCCGTCATATTTTTTTATACCAACATTTGCGGATTTACCCAAGTGGTGAAGGGGCTCCCCTGCTAAGGGAGTAGGTCTCGAAAGGGGCGCGAGAGTTCAAATCTCTCAATCCGCGCCAGACCCTGAAAGCTAACGCTTTCGGGGTTTTTTGCGCCTTTTTGGCAGATATACCTGCGGCTGCGATTTGTTCAAATAGTATATTTGCAGGATCTGTTTTTATAAAAAACGCTAAAAATGTCAAATCCGCTTGTAATTTTAGCACAAATATGATACAATAACATAGATATATTTGTTTATATTTAACTGTTTGAATTTATTGGGCAAAAGGAGAAGTTGATATGAATTTTGGTTATTTCGACCTGAAAAACAAGGAATATGTTATCACCCGTCCTGATACACCGTCACCGTGGGCTAACTATCTGGGTTCGCCTGAATACGGTGCTATCGTTTCAAATAACGGATATGGTTACAGCTTTGTAAAAAGCGGTGCGAACGGGCGTATCTCAAGATTCCGCTTCAATTCAAACATCGGTCTGCCGGGAAGATTCGTTTACCTGCGTGACAGAAAGTCGGGCGACTATTGGTCATGTACATGGCAGCCTGTCGGCAAGAGCCTTGATGAGTATAAGTCCGAGTGTCATCACGGAACTGCATATACAACCGTTAAATCGGAGTATTCCGGCATCAAGTCTGAGATAACCTATTATGTGCCTCTGGGAAAAACTCACGAGGTGTGGAGAGTCAAGGTGACCAATGCTTCGGGTAAGGCAAGGGAGCTTTCTACTTTCGGCTTTATCGAGTTCACTAATGAAAACAACTATGAGCAGGATCAGGTGAACCTGCAGTATACTCTGTTTATAACAAGGACCTCCTTTGAGGGCAATA
>DFFV01000114.1 GCA_002371625.1 Ruminococcus sp. UBA3767 | reverse complement strand
CTGCAACGGCGGCGACCACGGCTACCCGTTTGCAACTAACTTCAACCCCGAGATAAACATTCGTGAGGTCTCCGCAAAAGGCTCTTACATTCAGGACGGCAAGTGGGTCGAGACCGAGCCTATGGAGATAAAGAGGGTCTACAATTTTGACGAGGTCGGCGAAAAGGATATGTACCTGCTTCACCACGAGGAGCTTGAATCGCTTGCACTCAATATCAAGGGCATCAAGCGCATCAGGTTCTTCATGACCTTCGGACAGAGCTACCTGACACACCTTAAATGCCTTGAAAACGTGGGTATGACTTCAATTGAGCCTATCGACTTCGAGGGCAAGAAGATAGTTCCGCTGCAGTTCCTTAAAGCTGTTCTGCCCGATCCCGCAAGCCTTGGACCGAGAACAAAGGGCAAGACGAATATCGGCTGTATCTGTCAGGGCAAAAAGGACGGCAAGGACGTTAAGTATTACGTTTACAATGTTTGCGATCATCAGGAGTGCTATAAGGAGGTAGGCTCGCAGGCTATCAGCTACACAACAGGCGTACCTGCGATGATAGGCGCAATGATGGTGATGACGGGCAAGTGGAAAAAGCCGGGCGTTTTCAACATTGAGGAGTTTGATCCCGATCCGTTCATGGAGGCACTTAACAAGTGGGGCTTGCCTTGGAAAGAGAACTTTGATCCCGTGCTTGTAGACTGACAGGTGGAAAATGGCTAAGATAAGACGTAAAAACGGCAGGCGCAGACTGCTGATATTGCTGGTAGTGGTGCTGGGGTTTGCCTGGTACCTCGCAGTCGGCGTTATAATGTCGTATATGAAAATATCAATGCTCCCGAAGATATTCGGGCTTACGCTGCCCTCGTTTCTGCTGGGTGTGGCGGTGACGCTGCTGGTTCTGGATATAAGATACGGCACACACATCAGGCGCAGAAAAAAGAGCAGGGCAGAGGCTGCGGAGAGCGCAGAAGCTGACGAAGATGAACAGCAGGGTGATGAAGATGTTTGATGTGAATAAGGTCAAAACGCCTTGTTACGTTATCAGCGAGGCGGCACTGCAAAAGAATATCGAGATACTCGGCGACGTGATGAAGCACACAGGCTGCAAGATACTGCTTGCACAGAAGGCGTTTTCAAACTATGCCGTGTATCCTCAGCTTTCAAAGGTGCTTTGCGGCACAACTGCAAGCGGGCTTTACGAGGCAAGGCTTGGCAGGGAAGAATTTGGCGGAGAGGTGCACGTTTACAGCCCTGCATATACCGAGGAGGATATGCAGCAGCTTGTCGAAATTGCAGACCACATCGTCTTCAACAGCTTTTCACAGTGGAAAAAGCACCGTGGAACCGTAAAAAACAGTTCAAGGAAAATCTCCTGCGGACTGCGCTGCAACCCCGAGTATTCCGAAATAGAGACCGATATTTACAATCCCTGCTTTAAGAATTCAAGGCTTGGCATCACACTTGAAAGCTTTGATGAAAGTGAGCTTGACGGGATCGAGGGGCTGCATTTTCACACAATGTGTGAGCAGGACGCAGATGTGCTTGAGCGCACGATACCGCATATCGAGGAGAAATTCGGTAAGTATCTTGCGCAGATGAAGTGGATAAACCTCGGCGGAGGGCACCACATAACCAAGCCCGGCTACGACCTTGAAAAGCTCGAAAAGTGCGTGAGATATTTGCAGGAAAAGTACGGTGTTACGGTGTATCTTGAACCGGGTGAGGCTGTTGCTCTCAACGCCGGCTGGCTCGTTACGACCGTTCTTGACACGCTTAAAAACGGCATGGACCTTGCGATAGTCGATACCTCGGCTGCCTGCCACATGCCCGATGTGCTTGAAATGCCTTACAGACCGATAATTATCGGCTCGGGTGAGGCGGGTGAAAAGGCTTATACCTATCGTCTTGGCGGACCGACCTGCCTTGCAGGCGATGTTATCGGAGATTATTCGTTCGATGAGCCGCTGAAAGAGGGCGACAGGCTTGTTTTCACCGATATGGCTATCTACACGACTGTTAAGAACAACACGTTCAACGGTATGCCGCTGCCAAGCATTTATGTTGAAAAGGCAGACGGCAGCACCGAGCTTGTGCGTGAGTTCGGATATAACGATTTTAAACAAAGACTTTAAAACAAAAATTCCTTTCTGCATTTTGCGGAGAGGAATTTGTTATATACTTATTATTAACGGGAGGTAATCGTAATGAAAGCACTTATCATCAATTGTTCACCCGTCAGGGACGGAGCTACTGCGGAGATTACAAACATTATTGCAGCTGAGCTTTCACGAAAATATGAAACAAAACAGGTCTGCATCGACGATTATAGCATTGCCTATTGCAAGGGCTGCCGCAGTTGCCACAACACAGCAAAATGCGTTATTACCGACGGTGCACAGCAGCTAATGGCGGAATTTGAAGCTGCTGATGTTATTATTTGTGCTGCGCCTTCCTACTGGGCGGACGTACCCGGGCAGTTCAAGGCTTTCATTGACCGCTGCACGCCTTACAGCAACACCCACGAGCCGCACGCAAGCCTTAGCGCAGGTAAAAAGGGCTATGCCGTCGTTCTCAGGACTGGACCTAATATGAAGGAATGTGAGCGCCTTATACAGACTATCGAGCACTTTTACGGACACCTTGAGATACAATGCTGCGGTCACATCGGGTTTTGCAGCGTTGAAAACAGGCAAGCGCTTTTGCACAGAGCTGATGAGCTGAAAGGATTCTGCAAAGAGATATAAAAAAACTGCGCCGCCTTGCCGGCAGCACAGTTTATCATCAGCTTATTATTGCAGGCAGTACTTTTTTACCTCTTTCATCACGCTGTTATCGTTGTTTGAACCTGTGATGAAGTTGGCTGCCTGTTTAACGGTATTGTGCGCATTTGACATCGCAAAGCTGTAATAAGCACAGCCGAGCATATCAACATCGTTAAGGTAATCGCCGAAAGCCATGACATTGTTATAGCCAACGCCGAGCCTGTTGCATATACCCGAAAGCGCAGCGCCCTTGTTTACGCCCTTGTTCATTATGTCTACCCAGTATTTGCCCGAAAGCTGAACTGTGTTGTCGGTGAAGCGCTCACAAAGATCGTCATACTGTGATTCGGTAAAGCCGTTTTCGTTGTAGATAGCTATTTTGAAGAACTCATCGTCCCTGTCATGCAGGTCGTCAACAAAGTTGCAGTCGTTGTAATATGCGGCTATCTCGGAGTTGTACTGCGCCTTTGCGGAATCGTGCCAAGCACCTTTCTTTCCGCACAGGATAGCTGTGTAGCCCTTTTCCTCGCACATATCAACAATGCTGTTGACAGTCTGCTGAGGGATAACGGAAATGTGTGCGACCTCACCGCCGATAACTATGTATGCGCCGTTGTCGCAGATAAAGATCAGATCCTCAAGGTGCGAGCCGAACTGCTTTTTAAGTGCACTGAAGCTGCGTCCGCTTGAGATAACGAACTTGATGTTCTTGCGCCTTAATGCGCTGATAACGTCTTCAAAATTTGCAGGGAGATTTTTGCTGTCGTCAAGAAGTGTACCGTCCATATCGGTAGCAATCAGCTTAATCATATTCTTCCTCCGTTCCTTTAACTGAGATAATTATAGTATATAAAATGTTTTTTATCAACATTTTTTTGCCATGTTTTAAAACTTTGTAGGCTTGTATATTTTTAATCAAACCGTTTGAGATTTATTGAGCTATCTGAACAAATCGGCAGGTGCTTTCACCTGTTTTTCACAAATGGCAGGCGTGTGTGCATTTGTCTGATAAAAACAGCCGCAGCATTATCGTATTTTTGTTGAAAGTTATAAAATAACCGGCAATATATTGACTTTTATGCGTGGCGATATTATAATAATTACTGTATTATCGGAATTTTAACTGATATCAAAGGACATTGCCAGTTACTGAACAAAAGATATATTTATAAGACGGATAAAGATGAGGAGGCATTATTCTAAGCTATGTCAAAAAATAAAAAAGCATCAAAAAAAGCTAAGACAGAAAAGAATGAAATAGAAGCTATAGAAAAGAAAGAAACACAAGCAGCAAAGGAAAATGAAAAGGAAGCTGCCGAAATAGCCGAAATAGCCGAAGCAGAAGCAATAGACAGCAAAGAAGCCGAAACTGAGGAAAAGAAAGAAAAGGAAATAAAGAGAGCAAAGGGCGTAAAGGGAGTTGTATTTGCCGTAGGCAGAACGATCCATGATTTCTTTGAAGAAAATATGCTCGTGGTGATATTTATAATATCGTCCGTGCTCAATGCGTTCCTGCTCAGAGCTTTCACTGTAAAGTTCAACTACAATCAGGTAAAGCCTCTGCTTGCGGATATAGGCGCCTGCCTTGTATTCGGTTCGATAGGTGTGCTTGCCAAAAAGCGCAAAAGGCAGTTTATTTATCTGCTCGTGCTTACGATAATCTTTGCGGTCATCAGCGCAGGAAACTCGATCTATTACACCAACTATAAATCGTTCATGTCCATCTCGCTCATTTCCACAGCTTCACAGCTCGGCGGCGTTATGGATGCTGTCACAAAGAATATCATGGAGCCTAAGGATCTGCTGTTCCTATGGTCGATACCGGCTCTGATAGTTTGCTATATCCTCGTAAAGAGGAGAAACAAGGATTATCTTGCGCAGGTAAGAACCAAAAAGCACCGCAGGATAAGCGCCCTTGCAACATTCGGCACGGGTCTGGGTTTCCTTGGTATATGCGCAACTATGCTCACCACGACTGACTACTCAAGACTTCAGAAGCAGTGGAACAGAGAATATGTGCTTGCAACATTCGGACTTTATACTTATCATGTAAGTGATATCGTTTCCTGCACAAATGCGCAGCTGAATATGATATTCGGATATACCGAGAGCGAGGAGCTTTTCAATAAGTTCTATGATAACAAGAACATTGAGGAAGCAAGTGCGCAGGTAAAGAAGAATAAGTATTCAAATATGTTCACCGGCAAGAACATAATGTTTATCCATGCGGAAAGTATACAGGGCTTTACCCTTGATACATATATGAACGGCGAACCTCTTACCCCGACTATCAACAAGCTCGCAAGAGAGGGTATCTATTTTACCAATTTCTATGCGCAGGAAAGTGTCGGAACGACATCTGATACCGAATTTACGCTGTCTACATCGCTCATGCCTGCATCAAGCGGAACTGTTGCGATAAACTACTGGGACAGAGATTATACCACAACACAGAAGCTGCTGAAGGAAAAGGACTACTATGTATTCAGTATGCACGGCAACAACGGTTCCTACTGGAACAGACTGAATGTGCATAAATCCTACGGCTACGATAGATTCTACAATTCATCCACCGACTTCAACATTGATGAAACGATAGGTCTTGGTCTTTCGGATAAATCAATGTTCAGGCAGGCTATACCGATCATAAAGGATATAGATAAGAACAACAAGAACTGGATGGCTGAGATGCTGATGCTCACAAACCACACTCCGTTCACGGATATCGAGAGAGTCAGCGATTTCAAGGTGGATTTCAAGTATAAGAAATACAATGAGGAAACGGGCAGATATGATGAAGTCAGTGCGCCTTTCCTTGAAGGAAGAAAGCTCGGTTCTTACTATAAATCCGTGCATTATGCCGATGAGGCGATAGGACAGCTCCTTGGCGATATGGACAAGGAAGGACTGCTGGAAAATACGGTAATAGTTCTCTACGGAGATCACGATGCAAAGGTAAAGGAAAGCGAGTTCGATTTCTATTACAACTATGATCCGTTCAACGATAAGACGCTTTCTGAGAGCGATCCGGGATATATCCCTGTTGATCCTTTCTGTTATAACGTCAATAGAAAGGTCCCGCTTATAATCTGGTCCAAGCAGGGCGGCTATGAGCCTTGCAAGGTGGACAAAGTAATGGGTATGTACGATGTTCAGCCGACGATCGGCAATATGATGGGCTTTGAGAACAAGTATGCCCTGGGACACGATATATTCTCTATCCCCAAGGGTGAGGAGAATGTTGTGATATTCCCTAACGGAAACTTTGTTACCGATACAGTTTACTACGATAACCAGAAGGATACTTATTTTGACATTACCAAGTACCGCAATGTTGCTAAGTATGCTTCCTGCAACCAGATATTCAAGGATGAGCCTTCACCGCTTTATAACGACAGGATAAAGGCTACCTTCAAGACGACCGAGGATCCCGAGTTCAGCAAGGCGGCAGTTGAAAAGCTGACCAACAACGACAGGGTATCCAAGGAGTATATCAAGAAGTATTCTGATTATACAGACGAAAGGATCAATATTTCAAACGCTATTATCTATTTTGATATGATAAACAAGACCGAGGAAGGCTTCAGCGGCAGCGGTGATAAAAAGAGCAATAACACCGGAGAGACCGATACGCCGTTCACACCGCCTTCAATAAAAAGCAACCGTTACTCATACGCAGTTTAAAAAATAAGCTGCTCTGCACAAATGAATGCAGGGCAGCTTTTTTGTCATATTAAAAAAATGGCGCAAAAAAAGACCGGTAAGACCGGTCTGATTTTACTTATCAGCTTAAAAGGGATAAGGTCAGGCTCTCTCGACCTTTCCGGAACGCAAGCATCTTGAGCAAGCGTAAACATGACAAGGAGTACCGTTTACAATAGCCTTTACTCTCTTTACGTTCGGCTTCCATGTTCTGTTAGATCTTCTGTGAGAGTGGGAAACCTTAATACCGAAAGTTACACCCTTTCCGCAAATTTCACACTTTGCCATCAGTTTGCACCTCCTTTTGTACATTACTTAATTCGCAACATAAGGTATTATATCACACTCGAAAGAAAAATGCAAGCGTTTTTTTGAATTTTTTCTGAAAATCACAAAAAGTTAATATCTTGTTGCTAAAACAATGCAATAATACTTGAAATCTTACGCAAAATAGTGTATAATAAATCGTGGTATGTTTACATTTATAATAGTTGATAAAGAGGAGCGTTCGTAAGATGCTTGATACCGGCGATATACTTAAATACGGAGCGAGGCTGATGGTCATTTTTATGGTCATTCCGCTGCATGAATTTGCTCACGCATGGTCTGCGACCAAAATGGGCGATGTTACCCCGAGAATGCAGAACAGGCTCAACCTCAACCCGTTCAACCATATAGATCCGATAGGTGCACTGTTGATATTTCTTTCCGGGTTTGGCTGGGGAAGACCGGTACAGGTCAATCCCAACTATTTCAAAAAGCCGAGAAAGGGTATGGCACTCAGCGCCGCAGCAGGTCCTATCGCAAATGTTATAGCCGCACTTATAGGAGTTATCATCTACAAGGTGATAAGGCATATTTATGAAGTCAACCTTACAGACGTTGCCTACTGGCTCTCGGTGCTGTTCTATTATTTTGCAACGATAAACCTTGGGCTTGCGCTGTTCAATCTTATCCCTGTTCCGCCGCTTGACGGTTCAAAGATAATCGGTTATTTCACAAGCTATAAGTTTGACCGGAAGATAGAGCAGTATGGATTATACATTATGATCGGGTTTGCGGTCCTTGTATTTTCGGGACTTCTTAATAAACCGCTGGGCTATATGAATTACGGATTGATGTGGGTGCTGGATAAGCTGACCTTCTGGGTAGATCCGATAATGAGGGCAATACTGAATTAAACCGATGATTGAAAGGAAAGACTGCAAATGTCTTGCGCACAGTTCAAGCTGGATATGTTTGAAGGGCCGCTGGATCTGCTGCTTCATCTTATCTCAAAGCATAAACTGAATATCCACGATATTGAGATATCGCTGCTGCTGGAGCAGTATCTGGAATATATGCATCAGCTCGATCATGAGGATCTTGAGGATGCTGCGGAATTTCTTGAAATGGCAGCACGGCTGATATATATCAAAACTGTTTCGCTGCTTCCGCAGGATGAGGAAGCGCAGGAGCTTAAAAAAGAGCTTGAAGGACGGCTGATAGAATACTCTCAGTGCAAGCTGCTCGCTGCGATGCTGGCTGAAAAATATGCAGGCGGAGAGATATTTGTAAGAAAGCCCGAGCCTGTGCCTGTTGATAAAACATATACCCGTGAGCACGATGCGCAGATACTTCTTGAAGCGTACCTGGGGCTTTCGGAAAAGGCAAGGAACGAAAAGCCGATAAATGCAAAGATATTCAGCCCGATAGTATCATATAAAGTAGTATCTGTCGGTTCAAAGATAGTTTATATACTTAAAAAGCTGTATACCGTTGGTGTGTGCGACCTTTCGCATATATATGACGGAATGACCAGCAAGAGCGAGAAGGTCGCAACATTCCTTGCGATACTTGAGCTAACAAAGTCGGGCAGGATACGCCTGAATGACGATAACACGCAGATAGAGTTCAGCGAGCGTTCAAAGCGCAGGATAGCAGGCGGCGGACGTGACGAGGAGGAAAAGCCCGAGGAAACTATCCCCGAGGTCGAGACTGAACAGGTCGCCGAAGAAGCACAGCCCGAGGAGATTATCCCCGAGGTCGAGACTGAGCAGGTCGCCGAAGAAACACAGCCTGAGGAAACTATCCCCGAGGTCGAGGCTGAGCAGGTCACCGAAGAAGCACAGCCAGAGGAAATGAACCCCGAGGTCGAACCGGCGGAAGCGGTCGGTGAAGCGGAAATAATACCCGAATTTACGGCAGATGATGTTATATATACACCGCCTGCGGCAGAGGAAGCGGACAAGCATAAGGGCTCCGTTCGCCCTGTGACCGAGCGGATAGCCGAGAGAGCTGCTATATACAGCGCTGTTAAGGCAAGACCTGAGCCAACATACCCTGAGCTGCCGCTGCAGCCTGAAACGGCGCAGCAAAGTGATGAAAGCGATGAACAGGCGGAAACACCTTTCAAGCCAAACTATTGGAACAGGCTGCGCTATCGCTGGGGCAGCGTTCCCGTAGCAGATGATGCGCCGCACAATTGCTGGCGCTACGGCAGAGCAGTTATATAAAAGGGAGTAACCAGATGGAATTAGAAGATAAGGTACCTGTGGTCGAAGCGATCCTTTTTGCAGGCGGTGAGCCTGTTGAAGCAGGAAGGATATGCGAAAGCGCAGGAGTAGTCAGAGAGGAACTTGACGAGATAGTCAAGGCGCTTGATGAAAAGTATTCAAAGGCGGACAGCGGCATTGAGCTGCTGAGGCTGAACGATTCTTTCCAGCTTGCTACCAAGCAGGAATATGCTGCATCGGTAAAGTCTGCGCTGGAGATAAAAAAGAACTCGCAGCTTTCCCCTGCGGCGCTGGAAACGCTTACAATAATCGCATACAATCAGCCTGTTACAAAGGGATTTGTTGAGAACGTCAGGGGAGTGGATTCTTCGGGAGTGGTAAACTCGCTCGTTGAAAAGGATCTGCTGGCTGAGGCAGGCAGACTTGACCTCCCGGGAAGACCGATAGCGTATAAGACTACCGAGAATTTCCTTAGAGCATTCAGGCTTTCAAGCCTTAAAGATCTTCCCCCTTTGCCTGAACCGACCGAGCAGGTAACTATCGACGAGATACTCGAAGGTACGGCAGAGCAGGCACAGGACGAAGAAAATGAGTAACCCCTGGGAAGATATCAGCCTTGATGACTATGAGAAACACATGAGCCTTGAAAACGTAAATCAGCTGCAAGCGATGGATATGATGATGAAGCAGCAGCTTGAAGACTATCCGGTAAATACAGCGATGATTTTCGGTGTTGCCGGCGGGAACGGGCTTGAGCACGTAAGGCGTGAAAAGTATATAAAAGTCTATGGCGTTGATATCAATGCCGATTATCTTAGTGAAACCGAGAAACGCTATCCGCAGCTTTCGGGCATTCTTGAATGTCTGAATGCCGATCTTGCCGGCGAATGCTGCAAACTTCCGCAGGCACAGCTTGTAATAGCCAACCTGCTGATAGAGTACATCGGGTATAAAGCGTTTCAGAAAGCTATCCTGCAAGCAGAGCCGCAGTATGTTTCATGTGCGATACAGATAAACACCGATACAAAAAACTGGGTGTCCGATTCACCGTATCTGCACGCATTTGACAGGCTTGACGAGATACATCATCAAATGGAGGACAGCGAGCTTGAACAGGCGATGCAGGAAATAGGCTATAAAATGATATATCAGGTGACTCAGCCTTTGCCAAACGGCAAGGCATTGTCAAGACTTGATTTTGAAAAGAACACAAAGAGGTAATTTGCTTTCTTACTTGTTACCTCGTACATCTTATTTCTGATAAAGGAGCTGATGACTATTATAGTATTATATATACTGCTTGGCATAATTGCCTTTATCGTCATTTTGCTCCATTTTTCTGTAAGAGCGGAGATAAGGGCAAGCAAAAAGGGCGTTGACATCAAGGTGAAATGGCTGTTCATTACGCTGTACCCAAGAAAACCCAAGAAGTCCAAAAAACCTAAGAAAGCCAAAAAGGGCAAGGCACCTCCCGAGCAGGCTTTGGATGAACAGGGTGAGCCTGATCTTTCGGAAGAAGCGCTGGAGGAGTTTATTAAAGAGGCTGAGCAGACAAGGGATGAAGCCGGGCAGGAGAATACCGAAGCTGCCAAGGAACAGAACGGGGCGGAGGAAGTAAAGCCAGAAGATAAAAAGACAAAGAAAGCCGAAAAAGCCGAGCAGAAGAAAAAGGCTAAAAAAGAAAAGACCGAAAAGAAAAACGCTCCCTCTCATATAACCGATGAGAGCAAAGAGAAAGCCCCGAAGAAAAAAGGCAAGATCGCTGAGCTTAAAGATAAGTTCAATATGATAAAGCCGTATATCCCGATGGGCTGGAAGTATTTCAGGAAAATACTCAAAAAGATACGCTTTACCAACATCGAGGCTGATGTGACCGTAGGCAAGGAAGATGCTTACGAGGCAGCGGTGTGGTACGGCAAGGTGCAGGGGATAATCTTCGGTTCGCTGGGCTGGCTTGCAAGCATATTCACCGTAAAGGTGAAGCACATAGATGTGCATTGCAGGTTCAACGAAAAGATAACTGACGGCGAGATATACCTCAAGGTCAAGGTAAGACCGAGCACAATGATACACATAGCCTTTTGTATGGCACTCAAAGCGCTGTGCATTTTTATAAAGCAGAAAAATGAGAAAAAGCGCAGGATAGAGGCTGCCAAAAAGAAAAGGGCTATGGCAAAAAAGGCTAAACAGAAGGCTGCATAATAAGTAAACAATAAAGTCAATATACAGAAAGGTTGAGAGAAAATGAACGAAAGCACAAAGATCGAAGCATTGGTGAATACCGCCATGTCAAAACTGCGTGAGATCGCTGATTGCCAGACGATAGTCGGAAAAGAGGTCGTTACTGCTGACGGAACAACAATAATCCCGATCTCAAAGGTATCATTCGGCTTTGCTTCGGGCGGATCCGATCTGCCTACAAAGGCAAAGGATACATTCGGCGGCGGTTCGGGCGGCGGAGTTTCAATTCAGCCGATGGCGTTTATCGTTATCTCCGGCGGTGAGGTCAAGCTGCTGCAGATGACAAATAATGCCGATAAGGGCAACGCTATCGTGAATATGGTGCCCGAGGTGGTCGATAAGATCACTGCTTTCCTCAATAAGAAAAAAGAGGGAAATGATTCCGAGGGTTGATGTGAATTGAACCTGCATCTTTGCGCACAATACTTTTGAAGTATTGCAACAGGATGTGAGGATCATGATATGTTCGATTAAACGAGCGGCGTCGCTGGCTTTGGCTGCGATTTGTACATTTTTTTGTACACTTGCAACTGCAAGCGCAACCGAGCTGCCCGAGGTAACGGCTAAGGGCGCAGTGGTGATAAATGCTGAAACGGGCGAGGTGCTTTTTGCGCAGGGCAGCACAAAAAAGCTGCCTATGGCAAGCACTACCAAGATAATGACCACGATACTTGCTATTGAAAACGGGACGCTTGATGAAATGTTCACGGTCGATGAGCAGGCTGTAAAGGTCGAGGGTTCGTCAATGGGGCTTCGTGAAAACGACAAGGTCACATTGCGTGCGCTTTGCTATGGAATGATGCTGCCAAGCGGAAACGATGCGGCAGGCTGCACGGCGGTCAGGGTAGGCGGAAGTATACCTCGTTTTGTAGAAATGATGAATGAAAAAGCAGCCGAGCTTGGAATGAGTTCGACTCACTTTGTTACGCCTTCGGGGCTTGATGACGATACCGATGAGCATTATTCAACTGCTGAGGATATGGCAAAGCTGACACGGTATGCGATGAAGAACGATACTTTCAGAGAGATATGCTCGGCAAAAAGCGCAAAAGTAACGTTCGGTTCACCGCCTTATGAAAGGTGGCTGACCAACACAAACAAGCTGCTTAAGACCTGCCACGGAGTCATCGGCGTAAAGACGGGCTTTACCGATAAGGCAGGAAGATGCCTTGTTTCGTGCTGTCAGCGAGGCGGTGCAGAGCTTATCTGTGTTACACTCGGCGACAGGAACGACTGGCAGGATCACAGTATGCTGTATGACCGCTGTTTCCCGTTCGTTTCAAGGCAGACGCTCGATGTCGGCAGGGAAAGCTATGAGCTTGCGGCGGCAGGCGGCGAAAAGGACAGAGTTTTATGTAAGGTCGAGCCTGCACAGGCATATCTGCTCAGCGGCAAGGCGAGCGAGGTCAAAGCGGTGGTACATTTGCCGGGCTTTGTGTATGCCCCTGTAAGAAAGGGCGAGCTTGTGGGCAGGGTGGATCACTTCTACAAGGGCGAGCTTATCGCACAAAGCGGTATCTACTGCGCTGAGGAGCTTGATAAAAAGGAGCACAAGGCGGACTTGTGCGAGGTGCTCGGAGCTTTGCTGAGTGTTTTGATGAAAGACTGATATTCCCGCTTTTGCGGGGTACATAGGATTGCGTAAAATGCGCAGCCGACGGGAACGGTAAGGAGTAAATATGGAGAAAGTAAGGATACAGAAAATAATCGCTGAAAGCGGTATGTGTTCAAGAAGAAAAGCCGAGGAGCTTATAGACAAGGGCGCTGTAAAAGTGAACGGGCACCCCTGCAAGCTCGGTGATAAGGCGCTTCCGGGCAAGGACATCATCACCGTTAACGGCGAGCGAGTAACTGTTGAAAAGAAAAAGCGGCTTTATTACATAATGCTGCATAAGCCAAGGGGCTACGTTACAACGATGAGCGACGAGCTTGACAGAAAATGCGTTACCGAGCTTCTCACGGGAGTTCCCGAGCGTGTTTATCCGATAGGCAGGCTGGATAAGAATTCCGAGGGACTGCTGCTTTTCACTAACGACGGCGGCTTTGCAAATGATATAATGCACCCTTCAAGGCATATCGCAAAGACCTACCGTGTTACCGTAAGACCCGATATCAGTGAGGATCAGCTCGTTCAGCTGGCTTCGGGCGTGGAGATCGACGGCAGAAAAACTGCGGAGTGCAATGTGGTCGTGCTGGATAAGCAGGTCGGCAGGGTAGTGCTGCAAATGACGATATACGAGGGCAGGAACAGACAGATTCGTAAAATGTGCGAAGCTGTGGGACTTGAAGTGGCAAGGCTCAAAAGAACTGCCGTAGGTCCGCTGAAGCTGGGAATGCTCAAGCCCGGTGCGTGGAGAGAGCTCAAGCCCGATGAGCTTAGAGCTATCAGAAATGCGATCACCAAGAAATAACGTCATTTTGTGATGGAAAATGAGCGCAAATGTAAAATTAAAGTTAACAGCGTAAATATACTTGTAAATGTGTGCAAAAAATAGTATAATATCTATGTATGAGTATGTAGATTATTACTTGACAATATATTTTGAATGGAGGATGTTGTATGTCTGAGAACCAAAAGACTCTTGCTGAGCTTAAAGCGGCAGTTGCTACCGCAAGCGATGCAAGAAACAGGCTTACATATTTGTTTGATGAGGGGAAGTTTACCGAGCTTGATCCGTTCGCAATGGCAGGCGATGAGCTTTCGGGAGTTGTAACGGCATTCGGCTATGTTGATCAGAACCCTGTATATGCTTTTTCGCAGGATATAAGCGTTAAAAAGGGAGCTATGACAGAGGCTCATGCTAAGAAGATATCCAAGGTGTACAGCCTGGCTGCCAAAACGGGTGTTCCCGTTGTAGGGATCTATGATTCTTTTGGTGCTGATGTCAGTGATCCTGCCAAGGCACTCACAGCTTACGGCTACCTTCTTTCCAAGGTATCAAATCTTTCGGGCGTAGTTCCGCAGATAGCAGTCGTTGCAGGTGCCTGTGCCGGCTGCGCAGCAATGCTTGCTGAATCGGCAGACCTTACTGTTATGGCAAAGAGCGGTGAGCTTTATGTAGCGCCTAATGCAGATATAAAGGATCCGGCTGAGAATGCAGCTAATAACGGAACAGCCTGCGCTGTTTGCGAGGATGACAAGGCTGCTTGCGAAATGGCAAGAGAGCTGATCTCAAAGCTGCCGCAGAACAACCTTTCACCTGTTCCTATGTATGAGTTCGATGAGCCTTCATTCAAGGGCATTGCAAATGCTGAGGAAACTGTTCAGAGCGTGTTTGATGACCGGAGCGCACTTGAAGTCTACGCAGACTACGGCAAGGCTTCTTATACAGCACTTGCTACTCTCGGCGGTGCAACGGTGGGCGTTGTTGCTACGAATAAGACCGAGGATAAGCTCAGTGCTGCTGACTGCTCGAAGATAGCAAGATTTGTCCGCCTGTGCGATGCTTTCGCAGTTCCTGTCGTAACGATAGTTGATACAAAGGGCTTTGAGGCAAACGATGCTTCTGAAAGACAGGGCGCAGTTAAGGATATGGCAAAGCTGGCTCACGCTTATGCCGAGGCAACAACTATAAAGCTGGCAGTCGTTACGGGCAAGGCTTACGGTCCTGCTTTCGTGGCACTTGCAGGCAAGGGCGCAAATGCCGATCTTGTTTATGCAACTGCAAATGCTACTATCAGCGCACTCGATCCTGTTACTGCTGTTGAGTTCCTTCAGCATGACGAGCTTAAAGGCGCAAGCGACCTGACTGCAAAGAGAAACGAGCTTGCCGATAAGTTTGCTAAGGAGAACGCAAGCGCAGTTCTTGCGGCTGCAAAGGGCTGTGTTGACAATATCGTGGACGATAACGCAGTACGCTCGGCCCTTATAGATTCTATCGAGATAATGGCAGGCAAGAGGGTTACAAATCTGCCTAAGAAGCATGGAAATATCCAGCTCTGATAAGTAAACAATAAAATATTTATAGAATGGTGGTCAAAAAAATGAAAAGATATAATATCACAGTAAACGGTAAGGCTTATGATGTTGCAGTTGAAGAGCTGGATGCAGGTGCTGCACCTGTTGCCGCTGCTCCTGCTGCTGCCGCTCCTGCCGCTGCACCCGCAGCAGCTGCTCCTGCTGCCGCTCCTGTTGCTGACGGCACAAAGGTAACAGCTCCGATGCCGGGAACTATCCTTGACATCAAGGTAGCAGTTGGTGATACTGTTGCTGCCGGACAGGCAGTTTGCGTTCTTGAGGCAATGAAGATGGAAAACGACGTTAACGCACCATGCGCAGGCAAGATACTGAGCATCAATACCACAAAGGGCTCGGCTGTTGAAACAGGCGCAGTTCTCGCAGTTATCGGCTGATAATACATATTTACGAAAGGACATAGAGGATAATGGCAAAGCTAAATATAACCGAAACCGTGCTTCGTGACGCACATCAGTCGCTGCTTGCTACAAGAATGTCTATCAACGATATGATAGATATCCTGCCTGAGCTTGATAAAGTTGGCTTTTATTCCGCTGAGGTCTGGGGCGGTGCAACATTTGATTCGTGCATCAGATTTTTGAATGAGGATCCTTGGGAAAGACTGAGGATAATCAGGAGAGAGATGCCAAATACAAAGCTGCAGATGCTTTTCAGAGGACAGAATATGCT
>DFFV01000012.1 GCA_002371625.1 Ruminococcus sp. UBA3767 | reverse complement strand
TTCAAAACAGTCCGGTGGACTGTTTTGAAAGAGGGAAAGCCCTGAAAGAGAGGGCTTTCCCTTACCCCTGTGGTAACGTCGGCTGCCTCAAGCCGCCTGCGAAAAGGCGGCTTGAATATCAAATGTATTTTCCTTAGGGGGCTTTCCGATCGCCCCCTATAACCCCTTCGGGCACACATCTTA
The DNA here is from genome assembly GCA_002371625.1 of Ruminococcus sp. UBA3767. Taxonomy (GTDB): domain Bacteria; phylum Bacillota; class Clostridia; order Oscillospirales; family Ruminococcaceae; genus Hominimerdicola. The sequence continues at coordinate 2,350 of DFFV01000012.1, read as the reverse complement.
GAGTTTGTAATAAACTAAATTCTGATTTATCAAAGCAAATACAGAGGAGTAATGATATGAAAACAGCATTGACGATAGCAGGCAGTGATTCCTGCGGAGGAGCAGGGATACAGGCTGACATAAAAACCATGACAATGAACGGTGTTTACGCCATGAGTGCGATAACTGCGCTCACTGCGCAGAACACCACAGGTGTACGCTCAATAATGGAGGCTTCACCCGAATTCCTCGCTGCGCAGCTTGATGCTGTTTTTGAGGACATTTTCCCAGATGCCGTAAAGATAGGCATGGTTTCTTCAAGTGCGCTTGTAGAGGTTATTGCTGAAAAGCTGGTTTTTTACAAGGCGAAAAACATCGTTGCCGATCCTGTTATGGTCGCAACGAGCGGCTCGGCACTGATAAAGACCGATGCGATAAAAACGCTGACGGAGAAGATATTCCCCATAGCAGCGGTGATTACGCCGAACATTCCCGAAGCACAGGCGCTTTCGGGGTTGGATATAAAGGACAGGAACGATATGCAGAAAGCTGCGGAAAGTATCTTTGGCGAGTTCGGCTGTGCGGTGCTTTTAAAAGGCGGGCACAGCGTAAGCGATGCAAGTGATCTGTTATGCTCGCAGGACGGCTTTGAATGGTTCGAGGGCAGGCGGATAGACAACCCGAACACTCACGGTACGGGCTGCACGCTTTCAAGTGCGATAGCTTCAAATCTTGCAAAGGGCTTTTCGCTGAGCGAATCGGTCGGGCGTGCAAAGGAGTACATTTCAGGGGCGCTTGCGGCGATGCTTGACCTTGGAAAAGGCTCTGGTCCGATGGCACACGGTTTCTGCCTTGATTCCCCGTTCGCAAATGAAAAACTGAAAGGATGAAATGTGATGAGAGAATATGCTACTCAGATGGAGGCTGCGAGAAAAGGGATAATCACGCCCGAAATGAAAATTGTCGCAAAGAAAGAATACCGCACTGAAGAAGAGATAAGGGAGCTTGTTGCAAAGGGACAGGTGGCTATCTGCGCAAACAAGCTGCACAAGTGTATTGATCCCGAGGGTGTCGGCTCGATGCTGCGCACAAAGATAAATGTTAACCTCGGTGTTTCCCGTGACTGCAAGGATTACGACATTGAGATGAAAAAGGTGCAGGCAGCTGTTGACATGGGCGCTGAGGCGATAATGGATCTTTCTTCGCACGGCAACACCCAGCCTTTCCGCAGAAAGCTGACAAGCGAATGCAAAGCAATGATAGGAACCGTTCCCGTTTACGACAGCGTTATCCACTACCAGCGTGATCTTGCTACGCTGACTGCAAAGGATCTTATCGACGTAGTAAGGCTGCACGCACAGGACGGCGTTGATTTTGTTACGCTGCACTGCGGTATCACAAGAAAGACTATCGACCAGATAAAGACTCACAAGCGCAAGATGAACATCGTATCCCGTGGCGGCTCGCTGATATTTGCGTGGATGAGCATGACAGGCGAGGAAAACCCTTTCTACGAATACTTTGACGAGATACTTGACATCTGCCGTGAGTATGATGTGACTATCTCTCTGGGTGATGCCTGCCGCCCCGGCTGCCTTGCAGACGCAAGCGATGTTTGCCAGATTGAAGAGTTGGTGCGTCTGGGCGAGCTGACAAAGCGTGCCTGGGCAAAGGACGTTCAGGTGATGATAGAAGGTCCGGGGCACATGCCGCTTGACCAGATAGAAGCAAATATGAAATTGCAGCAGACGATATGCATGGGTGCGCCTTTCTATGTTCTCGGGCCGCTGGTGACTGACATTGCACCCGGATATGACCACATAACCTCGGCTATCGGCGGTGCTGTCGCTGCTTCGGCAGGAGCGGCTTTCCTTTGCTACGTTACCCCTGCCGAGCACCTTGCACTTCCAAACGTTGAGGACGTAAAGCAGGGCATTATCGCTTCAAGGATCGCAGCACACGCAGCAGACATCGCAAAGCATATCCCTCACGCCCGTGACATTGACGACGAGATGGCTGATGCAAGGCGCACTTTTGACTGGGACAAGCAGTGGGAGTGCTCGATAGATCCCGAAACAGCCAAGGCGATTCGTGACAGCCGTGCGCCAGAGCATGACGACACCTGCTCGATGTGCGGAAAATTCTGCGCAGTGAGAAGCATGAACAAGGCACTTGCCGGAGAATACATTGATATTCTTTAAAAGTAATAATGATATGATCCCTTCAGAGTTCTGCACGATCTGTTTTTTCGTGTCTGCTCTGAAGGGATCATTTTTTATTATACACAAGTTATTGATTTATTGGAAAGTGCAAAAACTTTTTCTCTCACATAGCGATAACAAAAAGAAAAGTCCGCAAGTAAGAACTTACG
>DFFV01000061.1:314-12881 GCA_002371625.1 Ruminococcus sp. UBA3767 | reverse complement strand
TAGGGCACATTGTTTCAACTTCGTGAGAATAAATCATTTATATACTCCTCTCGTATAATAGTAAATGTATAGGATATACATCATAATAATTATAACTCATACGCCGACATTTTTCAAGTGCTTTTATCTGATTTCAAGAAAAATTTAATGTTTTTTACTAAACTTTTTGCATAAAAAGAGCCCGGCGTTATCTGCCGAGCCCTTAACAGCGTTATTTTAAGTTTCAGCCAATCATTTCAGCTTGCTTTCTCTGTAAATGATATCATCTCTTGAAGGACCGTTGGATACCATAGTGATCGGGAAGCCTATCTGCTGCTCAACAAAGTCGATATACTTCCTGCAGTTCTCAGGGAGATCCTCATAGTTCTTTATGCCTCTGATATCCGTCTTCCAGCCGTCGAGCACTTCAAGCACGGGCTTGCACTTTTCAAGTATCTGCGTAGTCGGGAAATCGGTGATGACCTTTCCTTCATACTCATAGCCCACGCAAACAGGTATCTTGTCCAGATAGCCCAGAACATCAATTACCGTGAAAGCAACGTCGGTAGTTCCCTGAATGCGGCAGCCGTACTTTGTTGCAACACAGTCGAACCAGCCCATTCTTCTCGGTCTGTGAGTGGTAGCGCCGTACTCTCCGCCGTCGCCGCCTCTCTTTCTCAGCTCCTCAGCCTCATCTCCGAATATCTCGGAAACGAAAGCGCCTGCGCCGACAGCCGACGAATAAGCCTTAACGACCGTAACGATAGTTTTTATCTCATAAGGCGGAAGTCCTGCGCCGATAGCGCCGTAAGCCGCAAGAGTGGACGAAGATGTTACCATTGGGTAAATGCCGTGGTCGGGATCCTTCAGCGAACCGAGCTGACCTTCCAGCAGAACGTTCTTTCCCTCTTTGAGAGCGTTCCACAAATAAGCCGAAACATCGCATACATAAGGTGCAAGCATCTCCTTGTACTTCATCAGCGTGTTGAACAGCTCATCAGCATCTATTGCAGGCTTGTGGTACAAATACTCCAGCAGAATATTCTTCTGCTCCAGCACCCTGTTTATCTTTTCCTTGAGAGTATCCTCGTGGAAAAGCTCCTGTACCTGAAAACCTATTTTTGCATATTTATCCGAATAGAAAGGAGCTATACCCGACTTTGTCGAACCAAAGCTCGCCTTGCCCAGTCTTTCCTCCTCATACTGATCGAACAGTACATGATAAGGCATTACCATCTGTGCCCTGTCTGAAATAAGGATCTTTGGCATCGGCACACCCTTTGAGGTGATATCCTTTACCTCATTGAAAAACTTTTCAACATCAAGTGCAACACCGTTGCCTATTATATTTGTCGTGTGGTCATAGAAAACGCCTGAGGGCAAAGTATGAAGTGCAAATTTACCGTAGTGATTAACGATAGTGTGTCCTGCGTTTGCTCCGCCCTGGAATCTGATAACGATATCCGACTCCTGAGCCATCATATCGGTAAGCTTTCCCTTACCTTCGTCGCCCCAGTTTGCTCCGACGATCGCTCTAACCATTTTCATATCCTCCTTAGTTCCGAAAACATGATTTAACGATTTAGTGTACGAATGAACAACATCACCCAAATATTATAGCACAAAACTCTTTTGCTGTAAATAAGCGAATTCACTTTTAACATTTTCATAACAATTTGCACTTATAAAAAACAGTGCAAAAAAAGTGAAAAAGCTGTTGACAACGGGGACAATATGTTGTATAATGTCGTATGTCAAATAAAATAGCCTTATCAAGAGCGGCGGAGGGACAGGTCCTGTGAAGCCCGGCAACCTGTGTTATTATCAACACAAGGTGCTAATTCCTGCGGAATCATTCCGAAAGATGAGGAAATCTCAGTATTTCAAGCATTTCGGAAACGAAGTGCTTTTTTTATCGGCTATTTTCGACGTATTCCTGTTCGTGCGGTAAAATGCCGCTAATGAAGTATTAGAAAGAGGTACGAAAAAATGTCAAAGTATTTATTCACATCCGAATCGGTAACTCAGGGACATCCCGATAAGATCTGCGATCAGGTATCCGATGCGATCCTTGATGCGATGCTGGCACAGGACCCTATGTCAAGGGTAGCCTGCGAAACAGTCACAACAACGGGAATGATAATGTGCATGGGCGAGATAACCACAAAGGCTGTTGTGGATATCCCGCAGATAGTAAGGGACACAGTCAATGAGATAGGCTACAACAACGCTGCCTACGGCTTTGACTGCAACACCTGCTCGGTATTCACCACGATAGATAAGCAGTCGCCCGATATTGCAATGGGCGTTGACAATGCGCTTGAAGGCAGAGAGCAGGGCGAATTCGATACAGGTGCAGGCGACCAGGGTATAATGTTCGGCTATGCCTGCGATGAAACTCCCGAACTTATGCCGATGCCTATATCGCTTGCACACAAGCTCGCACTGAAGCTGACCGAGGTAAGAAAGAACGGCACATTCGGCTATCTCCGCCCCGACGGAAAAACGCAGGTGACCGTTGAATATGTTGACGGCAAGCCTGTAAGAGTAGATACGGTAGTGCTTTCAACTCAGCACGATGAAAATGTTACCCTTGAACAGATAAGACAGGATATGATAGAAAAGGTCATCAAGGCAGTTATCCCTGCAAACCTGCTTGTTGATACAAAGTTCTTTGTCAACCCGACAGGAAGATTCGTTGTCGGCGGACCTCAGGGCGACAGCGGACTTACAGGCAGAAAGATAATCGTTGATACCTACGGCGGATATGCACGCCACGGCGGCGGAGCATTTTCGGGCAAGGATCCCACAAAGGTAGACCGCTCGGCTACCTACGCTGCAAGATACGTTGCAAAGAACATCGTTGCCGCAGGTCTTGCAAGCAAGTGCGAGGTCGAGCTTGCTTACGCTATCGGCGTAGCTCACCCCGTTTCTGTAATGGTAGATACCTTCGGCACAGGCAAGGTAAGCGATGAAAAGCTCTCGGAGGCTGTAAACAAAGTCTTTGACCTGCGCCCGTCAGCAATAATCAAGATGCTTGATCTGAGAAAGCCGCAGTATAAGGCACTTGCCGCTTACGGTCACATCGGACGTGAGGACCTTGGCGTTGCCTGGGAGAAAACAGACAGGATCGACGCACTGCTTGAAGCAGTAAAGTGATGACGATCAAAACATACACTGCCCTGCCGGATGAAGCCGTTAAAATACGCACCGAGGTGTTTATGGACGAACAGGGCTTCAGGCAGGAGTTTGACGAAACGGATAAGCTGGCTGTACATTTTGTGATGTTTGAAGATGAAAAGCCAATTGCGACCTGCCGTGTTTTCAAAGGCGAAACAGACGGAAGCTACATTCTCGGAAGACTTGCCGTTGTAAAGAGCTGCCGGGGAAGATCTCTTGGGAGCGAGCTTGTCAAAAGCACACAGGAATATGCAAGATCAAGCGGCGGCAAAAGCATTTCGCTGCACGCCCAGTGCGCAGCTGAACGTTTTTACTCAGCGCTTGGCTTTGAACGTTTCGGGGAAGAGGACGACGATGAGGGTTGTCCGCATATATGGATGAAAAAAGAATTATAAAACAGCAAAGGACAGTCAGGTTCGGACTGTCCTCTATTTTTTGCTTTTATGCTGCCCTGCTCAATCTCCCACAGCTATTTCACGGCATATCTTCTCACACACCTTGTCAAGCCCCTTATGATCCATCGCACCGATGTAGTACTTTTCTATCTCGTCATGTACCGCTTTTGCCTGATCCATAGTCCTTGTGCAGATCCCTGATAAGCTCTTTATCATCGCCGCATTCGTCCTTATCCTTTCCTTGTTCACGCCAAGGCGCTCCCTGCGGTAAAACCTGCCCATGTTTATCCTTGAGGCGCCCCGGAAGGTCAGCTGTGTCAGCGGATCGGCGGTCATTAATGCAATGCCGAGTTCGTCTATCAAAAGATGCTCGTATATATCCTCACCTAAAACCAGGCAGGGCGACAGCTTGACATCATACCCCTGCTTGTGTGAATACTCGGCAACGAGCGTCACAAGCCTGTGCGATGCATAAAAACCGCTGTCACTGAGCAGGTAAATATCAAGGTAGTCTTCCAGCGTTTCGGTAAAAGTCATATACCCGTACCTTGTCATTGCTGAAAGCTGGCATATCCCCCTCGCTCCTCTGCTGCCCTTTCTTTTGCCGAAAAGCCGCCTGCAAAAACGCTGCGCAAAGCCAGAGAGTTTTTCCTCATCGATGCAGGAGCACGCACATTCAAACGTGTCCCTGCACACCTCTCCAAGTGCGCTGCGGTATCTTCCAGCGCTTTTCATAAGCTCCCCGTTCTTTTCGCACACTGCAATGATCTCCCCGCTGTGCTCTTTGAGCATCTCATCATTGCGCAAAGCCCCGAGGTCAACTATCTTCTGGCAAACTCCGGGGTAAACGGGATCAAAAATGTGCGGCGCAGTTCCGTCGGCAATTATCACCTTTGAATCGTGAAGCACCACCGCATCGAGCGAATCGGGATCGCTCGAACAATGATAGCGTGTAACGTTCTGCGTGCGTTCTGTCAAATCCGCCACTCGTTTCATCAGGGTGGATTTTCCCGTGCCTGCACCGCCCTTTAAAATGTAAGTAAAGTATCTTCTTCCCGAGATATGTTCGCCCAGAGCCGAAACAAAGCCTTTTTGCGTCATTGCGCCAAGATAATAATGTGCTGCCATACAATGCCTCCGTTGCTTCTCTGCGTTTGCAGATGTATTTTTATCATTGTATGCCGCAAAACAAAAAAAGTGTCACAAAAAACTGCGCACCCCTCAGAGCACGCAGTTATCAATACTATTCTGTTTTAGCCTGTGTTACCTGCTGTGAGGAGCTGTTGTCGGCAGATGCTGCACCAAGATCGGCACAGATATATCCTCTGCCCGAGCCTATGCCCGTAAGCGAATAGCTCATATCCGACCTGCTCGTATCAGGCAGCGGAATAGTCGTGGAGGACTTATCCTTGTCCAGCTCAACGCTGTAAATCATCATTTTCTTGCCCTCAACAGTCGTCATCATCAGCGGCTCTTCATAGCTGTATTTGTCAAGAAAAGCGTAAAGCTCCTCCAGCGCAAGCGAATTATCGTGCATTATCTGTGCAAAAGCCGTGCCGACGTACCTGTAATGATCCTTTCGTCCTGCAACGCCCGTGACCTCAGCCTTATCATCGGGATACCTCAGCACAAAGCCATATTTCCAGCAATTCTCGTTTATCCAGCTGTAAGCGCCCTCACCCGTGTACTGCGGATATGTCCCTTTTTCTTTCTCATAAAGCTGAAGATCCACCGCAAGTCCCGTAAGGTGCTCATAGCAGCCCTCCGAGCTGATGTTGTCGCTGTTAGTGTCGGCTGTTTTCTTATCCTCCGCCTTTTCATCGGCATCGTTCACATCGCCCATGGTCTTATAAAGCCTGCCGTTATAGCTGTATGATGCATTTCTTACCATTATGGTGCGCAGCTTTGTGTTGAGCGCAAAATCGCTTATCATCGAATTGAGATGTATCATCATCTCCTGATTTCCGCTGATATTCGTGCTTCCCGTATTGAGCACCTGCTCACCGTTTGAATTGAAAAGGTACTGGTATATCGAAACAAAGTCGCTGCCGTCGGAAGCATAATGATGTTCCTTGTTATCCAGCAGCAAAAGTCCCTTGTTGTCAAAAACACTGTTTTCGATCTTTTCATACTTGGTTTCGGGACGTTCTTCTTCAGCCTTTGAGCTTTCCTCCTGCACCTTAGAGCTGTCGCTGCTCTCATCAGCACTTATCTTCGGCTTTGCGGGCGATGTAAGAGCAAGGATAAAGATCAGAAAAGCTGCAAGCAGCAGACCTGTATGTCTGCACAGCTTTCTTGTCCATCTGATTTTTTTCAAGACAGCACCACCCCTTCGCAGCAACGATTATCTGTACATTTATTGTAACACATTTATCAAGGATAGTATAGACGTTTTTTGTCGAACGGCAAACTTTTGTAGACTTCAACAAATCAGAGTGCCCTGCCTTGTGCATTTGTTCAAACACAAAGGGCTTAAAAAGCTCAGATATACCGCTGCTGCGGTTGCAAGCGGGTGAAAAATATGTTATCATATCATAAAGCAAGAAAAGGGGGAAGCCGATATGAACGCAGATATCATCTCGTGGCTGGAATGTGCGATAGCTTATTCGGGCAAAGAGCAGTTGTTTTCACGCCTGCTCGCAAAGCACAAGACCGCCTCTGCGGTCGTTTGCAGCGAGCTTGCCCCCGACAGCGCAAGAAAGGAACTTGCACTGCGCACCCTTTCAATATGCAGCGATGAGAACATAACCATCCTCACCCGTGAGGACGAGCGCTTTCCTGCCTGTTTTGCAGGCGAAAACGCACCTATCGTCCTGTACGTCAAGGGCGATGCCAAGCTGCTTTCAATGGATAGCTCGGTCGGCATAATAGGTGCAAGAGAGCCTTGCGCATACTCCCTTGATGTCTGCGCACAGTTCACCCGTGAGCTTGCACAAAGCGGAAAAACCATCGTCAGCGGCTTTGCCCGTGGGATAGATAAATGCGCCCACCTCACCTGCCTCAACAGCGGCGGCAGAACTATCGCTGTACTTGGCAGCGGTATCGGCTGCGATTACCCATACGGCAGCCTTGAAATGCAAAAAGAGATCGCCGCAAGCGGTGCGGTGATCTCCGAATTTACCGTATTGTCAAAGCCCGTGCGCAGCAACTTCATCAAGCGCAACAGACTGATAGCATCACTTTGCGACAAGCTGCTGGTCGTACAGGCTTCCTCCTCAAGCGGCTGCCTGAGCACAGTTTCATATATGCTCGAGCTTGGCAAGGAGGTCTTTGTTATACCTCCGCACAGTGTCCGTGACGCTTCATTTGCGGGGCAAGCCGCACTTATCCGTGACGGCGCACGCATCGCATTTGAGCCGCAGGATATCCTTTAGCTCTTTTTGCGAAGCATAGTTGCCGAAAACGGCGCAAGTGTGATGTTGAGCTTGAAAGCGTTTGCGATGCAGTTCTCGTTCAGACAGTTGGAGCCGCTGTAAATGTCCCTGTCCGAGTTGAGCAGCTCCTCATATTCCCCGTTCATGTGAACGCTGAGCGCATAGCTCTGCCTGTTTTCCGAGAAGTTGAAAACGCAGTATATCAGGTGTCCGTCAAGGTCATTTCGCTGAAATGCGAAAATGTTCCTTCCCCTGTTGTCCGCATCTATCCAGCGGAACGAAGCGGAATTGTAATCGAATTTATTAAGCGCAGGCTCGGTCAGATAAAGCTGATTGAGCTTTTTTATATATTCGTGCAGTGAATCGTGCGAAGGGAACGTTAACAAATTCCAGCCAAGCTCCTTGTCCTCACGCCACTCCATATACTCTCCCAGCTCGTTGCCCATAAAGTTGAGCTTTTTGCCCGGGTGGGTCATCTGCCACATATAAAGCGTCCTTATCGTTGCCATTTTTTCCTCGTGTCTGCCCTGCGGCTTGTCCAGCATAGTTCCCTTTCCGTGAACTGTTTCATCGTGCGAATAAGGCAGGATATACAGGTTGCTGTAAAAATAGCTCATTGAAAAAGTCATCTTGTTGTGGTGCTTTGCCCTTTCGACTGGCGGAGTCTTTATATAGTTGAGCGTGTCATTCATAAAGCCCAGGTCCCATTTGTAATCAAACCCGAGACCGCCGTATTCAACAGGTGCAGTTACCTTTTCATAGTCTGTTGAATCCTCAGCAAACAGCATAACATCGGGGTGCAGCCTCTGGATAATGTAGTTTGTGTCCTTTAAGAACCACAGACCGCAGTCGTTCACAGGCATATCCTTTCTGCCGTGACGATATATCAGGTTTGCCACCGCATCATATCTTACCCCGTCAACGTGGTACATCTCTATCCAGAAATTCACCGCAGACCTCATAAAGCTGATAACGTGCGGCTTGGAGTAGTCAAACAGCGCAGTGTTCCATTCGCTGTATCGCTCATATTCGTTCTCGCTCTCAAAAACATATCCGCCGTCATAAATATGCAGCCCGAAGAAATCCCTTGCAAAATGAACGGGCACAAAGTCGATTATAACACCAATACCCTCACAGTGACATCTGTCTATGAATCTTTTCAGCCCATCGGGCTCGCCGTACCTGCTGGTCGCAGAAAAATACCCCGTTGCCTGATACCCCCACGAACCGTCAAACGGGTGCTCGTTGAGCGGCAAAAGCTCAATGTGGGTGTAGTGCATTTCCTTTATGTATGGGATAAGCAGGTCAGCCATCTCATCATAGCTGTAAAACCTTTCGGCATCTTCCTTGCCTGCTTTTATGCGCCAGCTGCCAAAGTGCATCTCGTAGATATTCACAGGCTTCTCGTAGCACTTATCCCTGTTTGCTATCCACTGCCCGTCATTCCATTCATAGCTCTCCATATCGTAAACGATAGAAGCGTTTTTCGGTCTCAGTTCGCTGTAAAACGCAAAAGGATCCGAGCGGTAATGCTCTTCAAGAGTCTGCGTAGTTATAATGTACTGGTAGATATCTCCCTTTCCCGCACCATCACGGAAACAGCTCCACACTCCTCTTTCGTCACGCTGCATCTGCTGCACCGAGCCGTTTATCATAAGCCTCACATCCTTGGCATTTGGCGCATAAGTCCTGAAGCGCACGCCGCCCTGCTCGATATGAGCGCCCATAGTTTCATAAGCATCGTAGCTCAGACCTTTCAAATACTGCGATACCTTATCATTTTTCAAACTCAAACCTTACACTTCCTCGTTCTTCTTTCTTTTGCCTTTGCAATACTCAAAGAATATCAGTATCGCAAGTATCACCACTCCCGCTCCCGACATCATCAGACCTTCTTTTTTCATCGGTGCGGTAAATTTTATCTTTATATCGTGGTGTCCCTCTTTTATCGGGAATCCTATAAATGCCGTGTCCACACATTCAACATCTGTTTTCTCCCCGTCAACATAAGCCGTAAAGCCCTCGCTGTAAGGCACGCTGAGCTTGAAGTAACCGTCCTTTGCAACATCTATGCTGCCAACGATATCATCGCCCTTTGTTTTTGCCTTGTCAATGCTGAACTTGTCGATATCCTTTGAAAAGTCTATCTTCATGGTGTAGCATTTTATATCGCTTATATCGTAGTTCCCGCTCATAAATTTCATTCTCAGCGTTCTGATGTCCTTCTCATTATGCGCCGAAACTACATATTCAAATGTGCTGTTGTTATTGTAATATTTCCAGCCCGGATCGGTCAGATTGTTCTTTATGCCGTTGATAAATACCTTTGCATCGTCAGATGGAAGACCCTTGTCTTTCATATCGTTATCCACCTTGAACGAAACGAGCAGCAGTTCATCCGCCGGCACAGGCTGCTTCAGGTCAACACTAAATGTTACTGTCTTTTTAAGTCTTACACTATATCCGTCGGCGCTTTTGGTGATACCGCTGTGCCTTCCTATCTCAAACGCCGGCACTTCCTTTATCAGCGTATCCTCGTAGCTGTCGCTGCCGCCGTTTTCAACGATAGTGCTGCACATAAGTGCACTCAGCGAATAGGGATACTCCATATCCAAATAAGCCTTTTCGTTCAGGAGCCGTGAGGTGCTGTAACCGAGCGGCATCACCTTATCGCACTTATAAAGCGAGTATTCGCCCTCCTGCCTGATCTTTTCATACATCACCGACGGTGTTGCGGTAACGTTTGTGATGAGGTACTTTTGTCCCATGTAGATCTGATAAAGCAGGCTCTGCGACTGTGTCGTCAGTGCAGGGTTCCTGTATTCGTTCTCGTTATATATACCGCTGAAATAGAACTTGTTGTATTTTTTGTTGTGCAGCGATGAATAAACGTTGCTGGTAAGGTAATCTTCGTTGTAAATGTAGTTTACCGTAGTGCTTCGAGCGACAAGGTTAGCCGTCCTAACAAGGTCATCGTCCTCCTTGACAGTTTCAGCAAGCGTCTTTATATCACCTGTCACAAGGTCCTTCATTTCATTGTTTTTCACTAGCGTGTCATTCATATTTGCTACAAATCCCGCAACAACAGCCGCAGTTATCGCACCGATATAAACCGCCTGTTTTTTCTTTAAAAACGCATAAACAAGCGAAGCTGCCGCAATAGCAATAATGTCAAACATCACGAGCTGCTTTATTATTCCGCTTGTCAGACCTTTTCCCAGCAGCCAGTATATCACAACGAACAAAGCTGTCAGCGCAAAGGTAGGCTTCCACCTGAAAGATTTGTCATTGAACTGCTCTATAAGTCTTCCCACAAGCAGCAGGCACACGGGCATAAACGGTATCAGCACCTTTGCATCAACATAAAGCGCACCGTTGAGTATAAGCGTAAATCCCGGCAGCACTGCAAATGCGAGCATTGTGATACCAAGAAATCTTGTGTGCTTTTTGTTTTTTGAAACTATCGCACTGAATATCGCTATAAAAGCTATCAGCGTAAGTCCCATGCCGTAAGTGTCGTAGCAGAAAAAGTCTATGTTTGCCCCCGGCACCAGCGTGGAAAGGTCTATCTTTGTGTTTCCCTCGTCACGTCCGCTGAGCATACAGTAAAGAGTCGGCAAAAGCAGTATCCCCGACATCAGCACCGCCGTGAATATCCTGCCGGCAAAGTGCGAGCCTTTTTTCCACAGGTCTTTCAGCGTGACCTTTTCAGTCGTGCGCAGGTATTCATAAACGCCGTAAACCACTATCGCCGCAATAGATGACACGCCAAAGAAATAGCAGCACATTATGCACAGGAAAGTGTATATCACCAGCGAGAATTTCTTTTTACCCTGAAAATAATTATCCACCGCACCAAAAGCAAGCAGCAGGAACGGCATATAGCTCACAAACATGATATGCCTGTGGCTGTGCATGGAAAATCCCGTTGAGAACTCAAACATCACGGTCAGCACAAATGCACTGTTGCTGCCGAACTTTCTGCCGCTCCAGCGGTAAAACAGCACAATGCTCACCATAACGCCGAGTATTGAAACTATTTGTATGTAAATATACATCGGCACGAACGGGAACAGATACGAAAGCAGTATCACAGGCGAATAAAGCCCGTAATACGAAAGATCGTAAATATTCTCACCCGCACCCAGGTTCAGAACAAAGCTCGGGAATAAGCTCCCCGACTCGTAAAACTGTCTTCTGAAAGCATCGGGTATGGCAAAATGCTGCGCCGACCAGTCAAGGTCAGAGCCGTAGGCATACCTGAACCTTGTTATGAACAGCACCATTATAAGATATGAACCCAGCAGTATGCTAAGGTTTATAATATCTTGTTTTTTGAGCTTCATACCATTACCTCTGTTCAAGAATTATTTCCTGTATCCCGGATTTTCACTGAAACGCTCATATTGCGTCCACATCTCGTAGTAACCCATGTGCCAGAGCTTATCGACCGTATTTTCCTGCGATCTATACACCTTTACCAGCTCTGACTTGAAATCATACTCCTCCTGGCTCACCTTTACCATGGTGTCCTCGTGATCGGGCAGCTTTTTCTTTGAATAATATTTTCCGAAATTGTAAAGCGGCTCATCAAGTGCAAGCCTGTCGTAGATCTCCGTAACTATCTGGTGAGAATACTTGTGATGCTGGTGACCGTATTCACCCTGCCTGTTGTGCGTAACGATAAGCTCCCAGTCCTTGCAGGTCATAACAGCCTCAAGGTCAGCCTTTATCTTGTCCCATACGCCCTTCCAGTCATCACGCTCACTGAGCACCTTGTCGGGATACTCAAGTATGCAGCCGCTGTTGCCCGACTTTTCAAGCATCTCCTCAAACTCAGGTCTTCTTGTGGAATTTCTTCCGTTGGTTATGCAAACGATATAGTATTCACCGTATTTCAGGTGTGCACCGCCCCAGATAACGTCATCATCGGGATGCGCAACTATCATCAGCTTTTTAGCCTTATCGTTGTTTTTTATCTCGTCAAGCTGTTCCTGCGAGATCGGTTCAACATCATAAGCCTTGTTCCGCTCTATTTTCCGCATTATACCGGTAACGCTGAAATATGTTCCTATCACCAGCAGTACCGCTGCAACGACGATAAGCGCTACCGTAAGTATTTTTTTGCCTTTGCTCATCTTTTTGAGATCCAATTGTATCGCTTCCTTATCCTATCTATCAAAGCAGGTTTAATCTTTTATGAAGTGTGCCGTTTAAAAATGCTCCGATCAAGTTTGCACACACTATATATTATATAACAATACGGCTGTACTGTCAACTTTATTAACGCTTTTATAAATTTTAACAGAGTGTAAACTTTATAAAAGCGCTTGACAAGCGGGGTGAATTGGAATATAATTGTTGTATATTCTAAATGCGTTGAGAGGAAAAAAAGCAGCTTCATACTGCGCAGAGAGCTGACGGTCGGTGTAAGTCAGCGTGTATGGTCTGTAATAGCTCGTCCTTGAGCAGAAGCGGTGAAAATGTTTTATTGTAGTCGCTTCCGGGTTTCTGCCGTTAAAAAGAAACACATTAGTAGATGTGGCTGAGGTATGCAGCGTGAGCTGTATGCGAATGAGAGTGGTATCACGGGTAATCTCGTCTCTCCTGTTTATCGGGGGAAGGCGATTTTTTATTTC
>DFFV01000061.1:0-255 GCA_002371625.1 Ruminococcus sp. UBA3767 | reverse complement strand
CGTACAAACGATTTTAAATCAAAAAAAGAAAGGAATTGTTGGTATGGAAAACTACAAAAAGTATTCAGTCGGCTATTTTCTGCCGCCGGAAAGATGTATGGAATGGACAAAGAAGGATCATGTTGAAAAAGCTCCTGTATGGTGCTCGGTAGACCTTCGTGACGGAAATCAGGCGCTGGTCATCCCCATGAGCCTGGAGGAGAAGCTGGAGTTCTTTGAGCATCTGGTAAAGATCGGCTTCAAGGAGATCGAGAT
>DFFV01000087.1:13887-16672 GCA_002371625.1 Ruminococcus sp. UBA3767 | reverse complement strand
TCCTATTGACAAATAATATTATATGCCGTATAATATGCACAGTGATAGAATATAGCACAGAAAAAAGTATGTGCAGAACAAAAGATAATGAGAGTGACAAAATTGCACCGAAAGGAGTGAAAACTTTATGAGCTTTCCCATAAGCGCAGGATTGCTCGACTCAATGGTGCTTGCTATCGTCAGTGCCGAGGATACCTACGGCTACGAGATAACACAGACGATGCGCAAGGCGGTGGACGTTTCCGAATCAACACTTTATCCGGTACTTAAAAGGCTTCAGAAAGGCAAGCTGCTTGAGACCTACGATAAGGAGTATATGGGGCGAAACAGACGATACTACCGTGTAACACCAAGCGGCAAGGCACAGCTTGAAGATTTTCGCAAGCAGTGGAAAGAACACAAAGAAAAGGTTGACGGCATACTATTAAAAGAGACTGAAATAAAAAAAGAGGAGCCGAAAATAGAAGAGAAGGAGGAAGTGCTTCCGCAGGAGGCATAAAGGGGTAATATGAAAAGACTGGAATACATGACTATACTCAGACAAAAGCTGGTAGACGGCGGTCTGAGCAATGAGGAGATCAACGACGCACTTGAGTTTTATGAGGAGCTTTTCCTCGATGCAGGCTATGAGAATGAGGAAAAAACAGCAAATGACCTCGGCTCACCCGAAGCACTTGCTGCACATATCCTTGCAGAAAACGGCGCTATCGTGCCCGTAAAGCCTGCTGCTGATATGGAGGACGCTTACGATAATACAAATGCAAATGCTCAGCAGACTCCGCCGGTAAACAACGATTACGACATAGCACCCGATAACAGAAGAAAAGCGGTAGTGATAATACTTATCGTGACCGCAATTGTATGGGTACCTACCCTGTTTGGTCTTACAGCAGGAGCAATTGGGATCCTGATCGGCATAGCAGCTGCGATATTTGCAATAGGCGCAGCAGGTATCGGTATACTTGTTTCGGGCGTTGTAAGTATGTTCAGCGCACCGCCCGTAGGCTTGCTGCTGTTTGGAACGGGTATGTTCCTTATCGGACTTTCAGTGCTCATCATGATGCCTGTTATCAGAGGCCTGACTGCACTGGCGAAAAAGCTGTTTAACCTCATCATCAAGGGCTTCAGAAAGATCATGGGCACCGATAATGCAAAGGCGGTGAACACTAATGGCTAAGTATGATGCAATGGGCGATAAGGTTCAAAGACGTGTTCCCGTCGCAGTGTGGATAATGCTCATCGGTCTGATAATAGGTACTGTTGGACTTGTATGGTGCCTTAACACCGACCTTAAAAAGTATGTAAAGACCGAAAGCCTCGATACCGTTCAGACGTTGGATGAGGTCAAGGATCTTGAGCTTACATTCGATGCAGCGACAACCAGCATAAGCAGGTCTTCCGATGATAAGATACACGTTACAATAGATAACGCACCAAAGGATGTTTATTCCTTCGGCAAAAAGGACGGCAAGTTCTACATAAAGACCAATAAATTCACCAGCTTTATCAGGTGGTCAGGAATAAGCCATATCCCGTTTTTGAAGGATATTTATCCTCAGGCAAAGATCACGGTCGAGCTGCCCGATACCGCCTTTGAAAAGGTAAAGATCAATAACGGCGGCGGCGACCTCACTGTAAGCGGAATAAACTGCTCAGAGCTTGAAATAGACAACGGCGTGGGCGAGCTTACAATAAGCAGCTGCACCGCTGAAAAGACTGATATTGATAACGGCGTTGGCAAGATAAGCGCATCAGACTGCAGCTTTGGCAAAACCGAAATGGATAACGGCGTTGGCGAGATCGACCTTGATGACTGCAAGCTCAGTGACAGCGAGTTAGATAACGGCGTCGGCGAGATCAACGTCAAGGCTGAGATCAAGGGCGATATAGATGTAGATAACGGCGTAGGCGAAATAAACATCAAGCTCAAGGGCGACGCAGGCGACTATAAGTTCAAGGGCGATGACGAGGGCGTAAAGATAGTAGGCGAAAAAGATCCGGACGATGCTAAGTATAAAGTTGACCTTGACAACGGCATCGGAGATATAACAGTAGAATTCGTATAATGGATAAATGGAGGAGGAACAAGAGATGACAGAGCAGAAAAGATTATACCGGCTTCGTTCAAACCGTGTCCTGTGCGGTGTATGCGCAGGCATAGGCGAGTATTTCGGAGTTGATGCCAATGTAGTACGCATAGCAACAGTTCTGCTTGGCTGCACAGGAACAGGCCTGATAGCATATATCGTTGCGGCAGTCCTGCTTCCCGAAAAGTAAAACGCATATCACCCCACTTAATAAAACCCGGCACGCTCCAGTCTTTCGTGTCGGGTTTTTTGTGCCATGAAAAAAGAGGTAAGAAATAAGGGCAGTGCTTATATAGGAGCTTTATAAGTGATTGTTGGGGAAAACCCTTTTGCAAAAGGGTTATTCCCCAAACCCCTTTCCTAAAACTCTTAATGATTTTTTAACCCCGATGGATATTCCTTCGGGGTTAAAAAATAGTTATGGTCAAGAAATGCAGTTAAGAAACATTCCTTCACAAAAAAGAGCATTCCTAACAATTATTCATAAAACTTCTACATAAGTACAGCTCTTACTCTTACCTCTTTTTGCTTATTTTATTCTTATTTCTATCAAGCCATTCCTGCTGTGATTATAGCCATCTTGTAGACCTCATCAGCTGTGCAGCCTCTTGAAAGGTCATTGATAGGAGCGTTAAGTCCCTGAAGGATAGGACCGTAAGCCTCAAATCCGCCAAGTCTCTGAGCGATCTTGTAGCCGA
>DFFV01000087.1:0-13832 GCA_002371625.1 Ruminococcus sp. UBA3767 | reverse complement strand
AGCCGATGTTGCCTGCCTCGATAAGCGGGAAGATGAATGTGTTAGCCTGTCCTGCAACCTTTGAATCAGGGCACTTTGTCTTAGCTACCTCTGCCGAAACAGCCGCATCGAACTGGAACTCACCGTCAATTACCAGCTCAGGATCTATCTTTCTTGCTTCCTCAACAGCATCGTGCGAAAGCTGAACTGTGCCGCCCTTGCCCGAGCCGTATGTCGAAAAGCTCAGCACTGCTACCTTTGGATCAATACCGAAGAAAGCAGCTGTCCTTGCAGTTTCAACAGCGACCTCAGCAAGCTGTCTTGCAGCTGAAAGCACAACGTTGCCATCCTTGTCAACTCTGTCGGTGTAGCCAAGGTTTATTGCGCAGTCACCCATTGAGATCTTCTCCTCAGTGCCGTCCTTCTCTCTGAAAAGAATGAACGAGGAGCTTACCAGGTTAGAGCCCTTCTTTGTCTTGATTATCTGAAGTGCAGGTCTTACCGTGTCAGCAGTTGAATAGGTCGCACCGCCCAGCAGAGCGTCAGCCTTGCCTGCCTTTACCAGCATTGTGCCGAAGTAGTTGGACTTAGCCAGTGCAGCTCTGCACTCTTCCTCAGTCATCTTGCCCTTTCTCAGCTCTACCATCTGAGCCACAAGAGCCTCCATTTCAGGATAGGTTGCAGCATCGAGTATCTCAGCCTTTGAAACATCAAAACCGCCCTTGTCGGCAGCAGCCTTTACCTCGTCAACGTTTCCGCAAAGCACCACGCCCATCAGGTCCTCCTTGAGCAGCTTGTCAGCAGCCCACAGGATACGCTCGTCAGTACCCTCTGTGAAAACGATGGTCTTTCTGCTTGCTTTAAGGTTTTCGATCAGCTTATCGAACATTCCCATTTGTTTATACCTCCAGTTAAATAATTATTGCCTTATAAGTATAACACATTGCTTCTGTTTTTTCAATAGTGATAATGTTACAAAAATAGAAAAACTGCCCCCTGTTAAGAGAGCAGTTTATTATTCAGCTTATCAGCCTTTTCTCTTTACGATGCTGTAATACAGCTTTGCGGTCAGAAGGTATATCGCTGTATAGATCAGTGCATAACCCACAAATCCCACAGTTGTGCATTTCAGATAAGTCTTGGTGCTGTCAAGTCCCATGTATGCGAGCATTCTGCCTACCATCGGGAAAGCAAATGACGTGTGCACGATAGCCGTGATGAGCGGGAGGAAGAATACCAGCAGTATCTGCGAACGTATCGAGGCCTTTACCTCAGCCTCGCTCATACCAACGCTCTGCATGATCTGGAACCTGTCTGCGTCCTCATAGCCCTCAGTCAGCTGCTTGTAGTAGATGATAAGTATCGTCTCAAAGATGAACAGCGTTCCAAGGAACAGTCCCAGGAAGAAGAATGAACCGTAAACCATCATAGCATCGGCCTTGTCTACCGTGCGCAGACGCAGAATACCGATATAGGTAGTATTGTCGATACTTGTCGATTCATTTATGTCTGCAATAGTCTTCATGGCTTCATCAGCCTGTTTCACCGGCTCGTTATAATCAATATCCAGCTGATAGAATTCTTCCGCTTTTATCGGTGACTGCTCATTAAATGCCTTTACCAGTTCCGTTACCTCATCGCTTGATGAGAAGAACAGCTTCAGGAATTCACTATTGACATTTGTATTTTTCTTTACCTCTCTGATCTTGAATGTCTTGCCCAGCAGCTCAAGCTCCTTCATGCCATCAAACACATCTGATGATGTTTCAACTATCACCTCACCCTTTTCAGTGCGGTAAGATTCACGTATCTCGTCAGCTTCCTTTTTGAACAGAACATCTTCATCTTCATTATCGCTGAATCGGGTATTCACCATATACCATGGATTGATCCTTACGTCAAATCTGTCATCGCTCTTTACTCCGCCGTCGATACCGGACTTTGTATCGTAAAGATGTGTTGCTCCGTCAATGTAATCCTGCTTCTCAAGAGGCACGAGATTCATTGTTTTCTTGCCCTTGAGCATAAGACGAGCCTCAACGTTCTTGTCGACCTTCTTCGTCTTGACCTTTTCAGCGATCTCAGCTTCTATCTTAGCGGTCTCCTTGCCGTCGTGATCATAGTTTACATTGATTATCGCATCGTGCTTTGGCAGCTGCCCTTCAACACCTGCCATCAGCGCCATAGTCGAGCTTACGGTTATCAGGACCATTGTTGAAAGTATAGCCGTGCTCGCAAGACCTACCGAGTTGCGCTTCATACGGTAAACAAGTCCCGAGATCGTAGTAAAATGCTTTGTCTTGTAGTAATACTTCTTATTCTTTTTCAGCAGCTTCAGCAGTGCGATTATGCCTGCAAAGAACAGGCAGTAAGTACCGAGAATAACGAAAACAACTGCCAGGAAGAACATCATTATATTTCCCGAGGGATCGGTAATAGTGAACGAAAGTGCATAGCCTGCCAGGATGAACAAAAAGCCCACAATAGTCATAAACAGCTTTGTCTTAGGCTCTTTCTCGCCCTTCTTAGCACCCGAGAGCAGTTCGATGGGGTTTGAAAAATGCAGCTTTCTCAGGGTGAAAAGATAAGTTGCGAAAAGAGTAACAGCTATCATTATAATAGCATCTATCATCGACTTCACGGAAATGTGATGACCAATGTTTACCGCATCGTCACCAAGCATTCTCGTAAGCATCATGTGAACTATCTTTTCAAGTCCAAGTCCCACAATACTGCCTGCTATAAACGTGATCACCGCAACATATATCGTTTCAAGCAGCATCAGCTTGGCAATGTGCCTTTTTTCCATTCCAAGAATGTTCAAAAGACCGAATTCCCTGTTCCTGCGCTTTAAAATAAAGCTGTTTGAATAGAAAATTATAACGACCGCAAAAGCAGCGGTTATATAAGAGCCGTATCTCATCAGCAGCGGCATAGCCTCGGCTCCACGCTTGAGCTTGCTGAAATCAGGGTTGACCGAAAGCGACCTGATAACGTACATCATCGACATCATAAGAACGCAGATAAGCAGGTACGGAAGGTACATCTTTCTGTTGTTCTTTATGTTATCCTTAGCCAGCCTGAAATAATAGCGATTAGTCATTTGGCTCACCGCCTGCCATTATTTCTGTAAGAGACTGAGAGATCCTCTGATACATCTGCTCGGTAGTAGAATTTTCACGGTAGATCTGATGGAACACAACACCGTCCTTGATGAACAGCACTCTGCCCGCACGGCTTGCAGCCTTGGTCGAGTGTGTAACCATAACGATAGTCTGTCCCTTTTTGTTGAGTCCGTCGAAAATGTCCAGCAGGCTGTCGGTCGTGCGTGAATCCAGCGCACCTGTCGGCTCGTCTGCAAGTATCAGCTTAGGCTGAGTTATAACTGCTCTTGCCACAGCTGTACGCTGCTTCTGTCCGCCCGAAAGCTCATAAGGATACTTATCCAGCAGCTGCGAGATCTCCAGCTCCTTAGCCAGCGGCTCAAGGCGCTTTTCCATATCGTCAAAGCTCATGCCCAGCAGCACCAGCGGCAAAAATATATTATCTCTTATCGTAAATGTATCAAGCAGGTTGAAATCCTGGAATACAAAGCCCAGGTTATCACGGCGGAAAGCAGATATCTCCTTTTCGCTAATCGAAGACAGCTTCTTGCCGTCAAGTATCACCTCTCCTGCCGTCGGCTTGTCAAGTGAAGCCAGAATGTTCAGAAGTGTTGTCTTACCCGAGCCTGACTCACCCATTATCGCAACAAATTCACCCTGCTGAACCTCAAAATTAACTCCGTTGAGCGCCCTCACCTGCTGTGAGCCGAAGCGCTGTGTGTACACCTTTTCTACCGATGTTACCTTTAATAATTCCATTTTATCTCCTCCTTATGTCTCTTTGTTTAATATTTTAGCATATCAATGCATATCGTTCATTAAAATTGTATTGCTAAATTGTAGTATTTTTTGTTAAGCGCAATTTCGTTTATCCCTTATTATCGCCTGTTTATCACACCTTCTGCTTAATGCAGTGCAGTATCACAGGAACGATGTATATCGCTATCAGAACCACAATGCCAACAGCGAGAGTCATCATTCTGCAAACGGTGAACACCACTTCGTCAGGCTTCACCTTTTTGCGCACGAGCCAGACGCCGACACACATCACAGCGCCGAGAATGCTCAGTACTATCCCTGTGGTAAGCCCCATCGGTTGCGCAGTTATGCGTATCTCATTTTCGCCCTCGTTCAGCGGGAATACCACAAAATCGCCGAAAGCCTTTTCATAGTTCACCTTTTCGCCGTTCACCTCAATATCCAGCGTCTGCGAATACGGAACGAAAAGCACGCATTTTTCGCCGCTTTCAGCTTCACAGCTTCCCGTTATTGTTCCGCCCTCCTCGTCAAGCATAGCGCTTTTTGTTTTGGCGCAGGCAATTTTCAGCTTGTCAAGGTCCTGCCCGTAAACACCGAACGAAGTGCACTGAACATTCTTGAGCAGCTTTATCTTTACAGTCACCCTTGAATCCTTGAATTCACCGAGCCTCAGCAAACCGTTTGAGTTCTGCGAAGGGTACTTTGTCTGAAGCGTAACGTCATTTACTACGACCGTAAAGCTCTCGTAAATATCTTCGTAAAGATTAGAAGTAGCCTTGTCAAAGCAGTCAAAATAAAGCTCCTGCCTGCCCTTTACATCTATCTCGTAAACGAGCTGTGCATTCTCCTCCATCGGCGTCAGCAGTATCTCCGGACCGTGATCGTTTATGATAACGCCAAGGTCGCTCGTCGGTTCGTATCTGCGCATTATCTTATCGCTTGTATCCTTTGCGAACAGCGTATCATAAATGCCTTCCTGCACCTCAAACCTGTCCATATCATCAAAGCTGTCCATCGCCGATATATCACGGTCTGTCACAAGTCCAAGCCCGATAAAGCTCTCACGCTTGTAAATGCCGTACTGCTGAGTCATATATTCATATTCATTTGCGGTAGTGTCTGCAATGCCTATCTTGTATTTCACGCTGAAGAGCGCATCGGTCATCTCTGTTCCGCAATGCGAGCCTACCTCCATCCAGTAGGACGAATAACCCAGCTTTTTCATCGCATACATATAGCTCCTGTCGGTGAGCGAGGTGTAATGGCTGAGCGAACGGTAGCCCATTGCACCGATGTTATTTACATCAAACTGCTTGTTCGTGGTCTTTACCCTGTAAAAGCTGTCATCGTTTATCTTGTCCTCAAGCTCAAAGACCTGCTTGGTCGCTTTTGCCTTTTCAAATGAATAATACTCAGAACCGGTCATATAAACATTAGCCGCACTTACCGATTCAAGCACAACAAAGCATACAAACAGCGCACTGAAAGTGTTTTTGTTCAGCCAGCCCTTTTTGTAGCAGACAAAGCAGATCCCGAAGCCTATCGCTGTTATGATGAATACCTTGAATTCTATCGCAAAGCTGATATCGTCCGACCACAGCTTTCTTGCGTAGTCCTCGATAGTTTCGGCGTTGTTTTTGATGGTATAGCGCACAAGCACCACGCTCAAAAGGCATACAGCGCCGCAAAGCGCAGGCACAAGGTATTTCATCTTTCCCTTTTTCTTCACGCTCTCCTGCGAAATGTGTGCGCTGCCGTTTTCAAGCAGCTGCGCCGAGCAGATAAGCATGATAAACACCGTCATAAAAGCAAACCTGCACGGGAAGGACATATAGCTTCCCGTATGCCACATCAGGTTTATCGGCTCTATCACCAGAGGTATCAGCATAACAGTCAGCATTATCAGCATAGTCTTGTTCTGCCTTGTGTGCTCCTTTTTGTCAAACACGCAGATAAGGCATATCACAATTGCGCAGGCGCTGTAAAATATCAGCGGAAGTGAGGTCTTGAACTGCGCAAGGAACGAAGCCGAGGTGATATTCTCGGTGATAGAGGTCGTTCTTCCGCTTGCAAAGAACTGCAAAAGGCTCGGCAGCCACACAACTGCCGTGAGCAGCACCGAGATAAGACTTCCCACAATGAACAGAAAGCCTGCCTGAAGATATTTCTTTTCCTTGTCCCTGAAGATGAGCAGCGCAAAGAAAAGTATGCAGAAAATCGCTATCATGTAGCAGATATAATAGTTTACTATCGCCAGCGCACTCAGCGAGATGACAAAGCCCGTGAGCTTGTTTTTGGTAACGAGGCTGTGTATCCCCATCATCAGCAGCGGGAAAAGATACATTACATCGAGCCAGATACTGTTCTGATAATAGATCACCGCATAGCCGCACAAAGCGTATGAAACGCTCAGGCACCACGCAAATGCTCTTGGGGTGTTTTTAAAGCAGCGCCTGAAAAACAGCACCGCAGTCAATCCCGCAAGCATCATTTTAAGCATCGTCAGCACGTTTACGAACAGCACCAGCTCGGAGTTATCCACAAACAGTGTGAGCAGGTTGAGCGGGCTTGCCACGAAAAAGAAGATAACGCCTATCATGCTCATTCCGCCGGCATTCTGCATATTCAAAAACAATCCTGCCTTGCCCGTGAGAATATCTTTAAGGTCGCAGGTCATCGGTATCACCTGCTGTGTCATATCACACCATGCGATAGTACCGTTGCCAAGCGGATAAAGCCCGTATGCGCTGTATACCAGCGCAAGTATGAACATTATCACAACGGGCACACTGAATATAAGCAGTATCTCACGAGTCAGTTCTTTTGTTTTCTCATTCATTTTACATCTTCCCATTACAATGTATTATTTTCGTCCTTTTTACAAAAGTGTTCCTAATATAAATCGGAATTTGTAGGAGCTTTGCTCCGATTTGTTCTTCTTACTTTTTAAATCAGAATTACAACTTATGTTCTTCGATTTCGTTTAAGGGGGAGAAACCATTTGGGGCGACAAGGACGCCTTGCCTTTATGGCGTGGGTGAGCGGACTTTTCTCCCCTCTGGTTTCTCCCCCTTATCCCCCCTTTTCCGTCAATCCCCTCTTTTGCCGCCGCCCGCTCAAACGCTGTTTAGTCGGAAAGCAAGATTTTTATTTTTCAAGAGAGATCAGGCGACTTCCACCGCCACTTTCAACAGTTCAGGAGGATAATTTCGCCGTTCCACACAATTGACAAGAACCCGAAAGCGATGTGAATAATCACACAAAATAAAAGCCCAGAGTGACACAAAAGTAAAATGGAACATTACTTTTAAAATGTTTCACGTGAAACATTTGTTCTTTAAAGCTGAGGCGAAGTTACCCTGTAAAAACAAAATACAAATACATTATACACCATACGTTTCGTTTTTTCAATAGTTTCTTGACAAAGCGGAGATAATGTGCTATCATATCGGTAGACACCCCGGGGGAGAGGGGGGTATACACAACACGGAGGTGATCGGGATGATGGCTGACAAAAACAGCGTGAGCACGCTGCTGAAAACTGCCAGAGGGCAGATAGACGGGATACTCAACATGGTCGAGGATGACAGGTATTGTGTTGATATTTCCAATCAGATAATGTCGGTGCTGGCGGTGCTGAAAAAGGCGAATTTGAAGGTGCTCACTGCACACTGCAAGGGCTGCGTCGCCAACGCACGCACTGACGATGAAAAGGACGAAAAGATAGATGAGATGATATCTCTGCTTTCAAAGCTGATGAGATAAAGGGCTGTGCAGCGCCTTGAAAGCTGCGCTTAGAAGGGTAATTAAATATTATGAAGCAAAGATTTGATGTTACGGGAATGACCTGTTCTGCTTGCAGCGCAAGGGTTGAAAAAAGCGTTAAATGCCTGAGCGGCGTGCAAAGCGTTCAGGTGAACCTGCTGACCAACAGCATGAACGTTGAATACGACAGCAGTGCAGTTGACGACAACGGGATAATCAGTGCGGTCGAAAAAGCAGGCTACGGCGCAAGCGTCAAGGGCGGACAGAAGGAAAATGCAAAGCAGGACGCAGGCTCGGCGGCGGACAAGGCACAAAAGGCTATGAAGTCACGGCTGATATGGTCTTTCGTATTTCTGATACCGCTGATGTATGTTTCTATGGGGCACATGGTCTCGCTGCCGCTCCCCTCTTTCCTTGAGGGTGAAAAAAATGCGGTGAGCTATGCGTTTGCGCAGTTTTTGCTGTGTTTGCCCGTTGCGTATATAAACTCGGGCTATTACACTCGTGGCTGGAAGAACCTGTTCAAAGGCTCGCCCAACATGGACACGCTTATTGCGGTAGGCTCGACTGCTTCGGTAGTTTACGGCATTTTCGGCATTTTCCGCATGAGCTGGGGCATTTCGCACGATGAGATGCACATTGTTCACAGCTATATGCACGACCTGTATTTTGAATCTGCGGTGATGATACTTGCGCTGGTCAACCTGGGAAAGTATCTTGAGGCAAGATCAAAGAGCAAAACGAGCCGTGCTATCACCGAGCTTATGGAGCTTTCTCCAAAAACCGCAACGGTCGAGCGTGACGGAGTGCAGACAGTGATAGATGCACAGGAGCTTGAAAAGGGCGATATAGTTATCGTTAAGGCTGGAGAAAGCATTGCGTGTGACGGAGTTATAATCTCGGGGCAGGCAAGCATTGACCAGTCGGCTATCACGGGCGAGAGCATACCCGTTGAAAAAGGCACGGGCGACAAGGTGATAAGTGCGACGATAAGCAAGAGCGGATTTATCAAGGTGCGTGCAACGCAGGTAGGAAGCGACACAACGCTTTCAAAGATAATCGCTCTTGTGGACGAGGCTTCATCATCAAAGGCTCCGATAGCGAAAATGGCAGACAAGATCTCGGGCGTTTTTGTGCCGATAGTTATGGCGATAGCGCTTATCACTGCGATAATATGGCTTGTTGTCGGTTCGGGGGCTGAATTTGCGCTCTCGTGCGCTATCTCGGTGCTGGTGATATCCTGTCCCTGTGCGCTGGGACTTGCAACGCCTGTGGCGATAATGGTCGGCACGGGCAAGGGCGCTGAGAACGGGATCCTTATAAAATCGGGCGAAGCACTTGAAACGCTCCACTCGGCAAACGCTGTGGTACTTGACAAAACGGGCACGGTAACGGGCGGAAAGCCTTTTGTTACGCAGGTGTTCCCTCTCGGTGCGGACAGGGACGAGCTTTTGCGGATAGCCTGCTCTCTTGAATCGGGAAGCGAGCATCCGCTTGCAAAAGCCGTTTGCGAATACTGCAATGATATTGAAAAGGACGAGTGCAGCGGACTTGAAACTCACGCAGGGCTGGGCGTAAGCGCAGTTATAAACGGCAGGAAATACTATGCCGGCAACGAGAGATTTCTGCGTGAACAGGGCGTTTTCAGCCAAAGCAATGAGCTTGGCGGGGTAATGGGAAAATGCGTAACTCCCCTGCTTTTCGCAAACGATGAGAAGATACTGGGCGTGATAGATGTTGAGGACACCGTAAAGCCGGACAGTGCGGCGGCTGTTGCCGAGCTGAAAAGGCGTGGCATTGAAGTGATCCTGCTCACGGGCGACAACAAAACTGCGGCTGAACGTGCAGCTGCGCAGATAGGCGCTGACAAGGTGATATATGAGGTGCTGCCTGCGGACAAGGACAAGCAGGTCGCTCAGCTTCAGGCTCAGGGCAAAACGGTCGCTATGGTGGGCGACGGGATAAACGATGCGCCTGCACTTGCAAGGGCTGATGTCGGGATAGCTATCGGCGCAGGAACGGACATTGCGATAGAAAGCGCTGATGCGGTGCTTATGAAAAACAGCCTGAGCGATGTTGTTGCGGCGATAGACCTGAGCAGGAGCGTTATCAAAAACATCAAGCAGAATCTTTTCTGGGCGCTGTTTTACAACTCGCTTGCGATACCGCTTGCGGCAGGCGCTTACTACCATGCTTTCGGGTGGAAGCTAAGCCCGATGATAGGTGCGGCTGCGATGAGCATGAGCAGCATTTTCGTTGTTTTCAACGCTCTCAGGCTGCGCCGTTTCAAGCCGATGCAGCTTGCGCAGCAGGGCGAACAGACAAGCAAAGAAATAATTACGGATACAAATGAAAACAAGGAGGATAAAAAGATGAAAAAGTATACTGTCAGCATTAAGGGAATGATGTGCCAGCACTGCGTTGCACACGTTAAAAAGGCGCTTGAGGGCACAGGTGCGAGCGCAGAGGTCGATCTTGACAAGGGTGAGGCTTATGTGAGCGCTGATGAGAGCGTTTCGGCTGAGGCGCTTAAAAAGGCTGTTACAGATGCAGGCTACGAGGTCACGGGTATTGCATAAAAAAGGAGAAATTACTATGAACGAATGGGAAAAGGCGCAGGCAGGTTTTCTTTACGATGCCAACTACGATGAGGAGCTTTACAAGGCAAGGGTGAAATGCAATGAGCTTTGCTATGATTTCAATATGTGCAGACCCTCAGACACCAAGCGCCAGAACGAGCTTTTGCACGAGATACTCGGCAGCATAAAGGGCAGCATTGTCGTAACTGCGCCGTTTTACTGCGACTATGGGTGCAACATAAGCGTGGGGGATAATTTTTACACAAACCATAATGTCACAATTCTCGACGGAAACAAGGTGACCTTCGGGGACAACGTTTTTATTGCGCCGGGGTGCATTTTTTCAACGGCAGGTCACCCTATCGACACCGAGCAGCGCAATCAGGGGCTTGAGATCGCCCTGCCGATAACGGTAGGCGACAACGTCTGGTTCGGCGCAAATGTTACGGTGCTGCCGGGCGTTACTATCGGCTCTGATGTGGTGATAGGTGCAGGCAGCGTTGTTACAAAGGATATCCCAAGCGGTGTGGTCGCCGTCGGCAACCCTTGCAAAGCCGTGCGCAGGATAACCGAGGAGGATAAGAACAAATACCCCGTTTATCAGGAAAAGGAGCGGTAAAATGGCTATTGTCAGGCGAAGGTATGTTTTCACGGGGAGCGTTCAGGGGGTAGGCTTTCGCTACCGTGCCTTTTACGCTGCAAGAGAAAACGGAGTTTCGGGCTGGGTGAAAAACGAATACGACGGCAGCGTTGTTATGGAAGCTGAGGGCGAGCCTTACTGCATCGAGCGCATGATCGAGCAGATACAAAACGGCAGGTTCGTTGATATAACAAGCGCTCAATACACGGCGGTGCCCGTTCAGGACAGCCACTCGTTTGAGATAACAGGCTGATAATAAACACATATCCGGCAGCTTTGTGCAATATAAATTACTAACCATGCCAAAAGAAAGGGCGGTAATTTATATGCTATTCAAGCTGCTGGAATTTTTATGCTCAAATTTTCTCTTTTTTGCGCTGCACGTTGACAGCTCGGGGACTTTCCCAAAGCCGCTTTCGGCTAAGGAGGAACGGCGCTGCTTTGAGGCTATGGCGGCAGGCGACAAGGCTGCAAGGGATAAGCTGATAGAACACAATCTCAGGCTCGTTGCGCACATTATCAAAAAATACTACTCTGCCTCGCAGGATCAGGAGGACCTGATCTCGATAGGTACTATCGGGCTTATCAAGGCGGTCTCGACTTTTGACTACACCAAGGGATGCAGGTTTGCGACTTACGGCAGCAGGTGCGTTGAGAACGAGATACTTATGCACTTTCGCAGCCTGAAAAAATCTGCGCTGGACAGACATTTTGACGATCCCGTGGACTCGGATAAGGACGGCAACCAGCTCTGCCTTATCGACCTTATCTCAGACGGGAGCGATGTTGCCGGCAAGATAGAGCTTGTTATCCGCTGCGAGCAGCTTTACAGGTTTATAGAAACGGAGCTGGACGAGAGAGAAAGAACTATAATCAGGCTGAGGTACGGGCTTGACAACGGCAGGGCGCTCACGCAGCGTGAGGTCGCAGACAGACTTGATATATCCCGTTCTTACGTTTCAAGGATAGAAAAAAAGGCGCTGGAAACTCTGCGGAAAAAATACGAGGGAAAATAAACAAAAAGGCAGCATCGGATTTGTACAAAGAGTACATTTGTTGCACTAATTATATATTTTGTGCAAACAATACGAAAAATTGCTTGAACTGAGAGAAAAGATGTGCTATAATTACAATGTCAGATAACGCACAAAGGGGGTGTCGATAAGTGGAATCTTCAAAGACTGTTCTTATAGTGGATGACGCTTTTATCAATCGTGCTCTGCTTAAAAAAATACTTTCTGATTCTTACAGCATAATTGAAGCCGATAACGGCAAGGCTGCGATCAACGCCCTGAAAAACGGGCATGAAACGATCGCCTGCGTGGTGCTGGATCTGGAGATGCCTGTGATGAACGGGTTTGATGTGCTCAGCGCTATAAGGGTAGACCCCGAGCTGAACAAGATACCCGTTGTTGTTACAACAGGCGGCGACGATTCGGACAACGAGATAAAGGCGCTTTCATGCGGCGCCTGGGATTTTATCAAAAAGCCGTTCATCCCGCAGGTGCTCAAATTCAGGATAAAAAACGCTATCGAAAGAAGCCAGTTTGCTGCTTACGAGCAGCTGAAATATGTGGCTGAATTTGATCCTGTTACGGGGATATTCAACAAAGAAAAGTTTTACAGCGAAACGCAGAAGCTCATCAGCGAGCACCCCGATAAGCGCTTTGCGATAATCAGGCTGGATATAAACCATTTCAGCATTATCAACTCCTTCTTCGGCATGGATGAGGGAAACTCGCTGCTGCGCTATATCGCCAACCATCTGCGTGTGAACACGGCGGATTTCATGGGAAGCGCTTTTGGCAGGATCGAGGCTGATATTTTCGGTATCTGTGTACCCTACACCGATAAGCAGAGCATGGAGCATTTTGTTATGCGAAGCATGAATGCACTGCAGAATTTTTCAAGCGATTATTACATTGTCCCCTGCTTTGGTATTTACATCACGGGTGAGGAGGAGCTTCCGATCTCGATAATGTTTGACCGTGCCACACTTGCGGCAAAGCACTGCAAGGGCAACTATGTGAATTATTACGAATACTACACCGACGATATGCGCCTGAGGATAGAAAAGGAGCAGGAGATCGTCAACGATATGAACTACGCTCTTCAGGACAACCAGTTCACCATTTACGTTCAGCCAAAGTACAACGTTATGACCAACACGCCCGCAGGCGGTGAGGTGCTGGTAAGGTGGATACACCCCAAAAAGGGCATGATACCTCCGGGACTGTTCATTCCGCTGTTTGAAAAGAACGGCTTTGTTGTCAAGCTGGACGCTTATGTTTGGGAAGAAGCCTGCAAGATGCTCAAGGGCTGGCTCGACCTGGGCAAAAAGCCCAACCCGATATCCGTGAACGTTTCACGAGTTAACATTTACAACCCTCATTTTGTTGAGAGCCTGATAAACCTTGTGGACAGGTACGGGATACCGCACGACCTTTTCAACATAGAGCTTACAGAGAGCGCCTATACGGACAACCCTGAGATGATGGTAAAGGCGATAGACAAGCTGCAGAGCAACGGTTTTTCGATACTGATGGACGACTTCGGAAGCGGCTATTCATCACTGAGTATGCTCAAGAACATACCTGTGGATATACTGAAGATAGATATGAACTTTTTCGTTGATGCAAACAAAAAGAGCAGGTGCGAAAGCATCGTTGCATCTATCGTAAGAATGAGCAAGTGGCTGAATATACCTGTTATCGCAGAGGGTGTTGAAACACCTGAGCTGGTGAGCTTTCTGCGTGAGGTGGGGTGTGACTACATACAGGGCTATTACTATGCCAAGCCGATGAGCGTTAAGGATTACGAAAGGTACGCTTTTGCTGCGGATTCACCGATGAGCGAGCTTACCGCAGGTTCAAAGCAGTCTGCCGAGATAATGAGCCGCATAGACAACGACCTTATCTTCACCGACAACCTCTGCCCTGCCGCTGTTTTTGAATGTGATGTACAGGACACAGAGGATATGGAGATAATCCGTGTGAACGATGCGTT
>DFFV01000056.1 GCA_002371625.1 Ruminococcus sp. UBA3767 | reverse complement strand
TTGGCAGGTCTTTAACGTTCGATTAGACTTTTAAATTCTGATTTAATCTTCTACTGCTTTGCCATTTCGTCCAGCAATTCGCCGACCGCCTGAATATGACAGCCCTTGCACTGCTCGATCTCGCCCTTATCGCACTTTTGTGCAACGCCCTGCTTCATCGGTATTTTGCCGAGCACTTTCAGACCCTTTTCAGCAGCGATCTCATCTATCCTGCTCTCACCGAAAATACTTATCTTCTTTCCGCAGTCGGGGCACTCAACATAGCTGTAATTCTCAACTATGCCCAGTATCGGTATATTCATCATCTTTGCCATATTGACCGCTTTTTCAACTATCATCGAGACCAGCTCCTGCGGAGAGGTCACAACGATTATGCCGTCCACCTGTATCGACTGGAAGACAGTCAGCGGTACATCGCCCGTTCCCGGAGGCATATCAACGAACATAAAGTCAACATCGCCCCATATAACATCTGTCCAGAACTGCGTAACTACGCCTGCTATAACAGGTCCTCTCCATATCACCGGATCGGTCTCGTTCTCGGTCAGAAGATTAAGGCTCATCACCTCAATGCCGCCCTTTGTCTTTACAGGCAGCAGTCCGTCCTCATTCTGCTCTGCTCTCTGGTGGATACCGAACATCTTCGGGATAGACGGTCCCGTTATATCAGCGTCAAGTATCGCTGTCTTGTATCCCTTTTTGCTTGCAAGCACTGCGCTCATCGCCGTTACCAGCGACTTTCCTACTCCTCCCTTTCCGCTGACAACGCCGATAACTTTCTTTATCTGCGAAAGTCCGTGCGGTGCAACGTGAAGATCTTGCGGTGCCTGTCTTTCACCGCAGTTGCTTGAGCAGCTTGAACAATCATGTGTGCAGCCTTCGCTCATTTTAATATCACTCCTGTTCAAAAATTATTACTGATAAGTATACCACAGCAGTCCGCTTTTGTCAACGAGAGCCGCCCTCCCTTATCATTTCTCTGCAAATGCCTGCTTATACCTAAAAAATATTACAGATTGTAAAAAAAATTGAGGGAAATCTATTGTACTTTAAAAAATAATATGCTATAATAGTTGTGTGAACACAAAACGCCGCATAGGTCTGTAAATTTATTACATTTAGCCTGTAACCGTTTTGTAATATCTTCCGGCAAATCGAGGTGAACAGATATCATGGAGACCATAAGGAACATATTCAACTCCGTATGGGGCGTTTTCAAGACCATGGGATTAAATGACGTTATCGACATCATAATCCTTTCGTATCTGTTCTACCACATAATGAAGCTGATAAGGGAAACAAGGGCGTTGCAGCTTGCCAAGGGCATACTTCTCCTCGTGGGAAGCTACCTGATCGCCGTTGTGCTCAATCTTCAGACTATCAAATTCCTGCTGAAGATCTGCTTCCAGTGGGGCTTCCTTGCGATAATCATACTGTTCCAGCCTGAGCTGCGGCGAATGCTGGAGCGGGTAGGACGCTCAAAGCTGGCGGACCTTGCGACCTTCAGGACAAGCGAGCTTGAGGTCGAGACCGAAAAGATATTGAACGCTATCCAGGCGGTGTGCGATGCCGCTGTAAAGCTGGCAAGCACACGCACAGGTGCGCTTATAATATTTGAAAGAAAAACCAAGCTCGGTGAACAGATAGCAACAGGTACGCTGCTTGACTGTGAACCCTCTTCTGCGGTGCTTGGCAATATCTTCGTACCGAACACACCGCTTCACGACGGTGCGGTAATAATCCGTGACGGAAAGATACTTGCAGCAGGCTGCTTTTTGCCAAAGCCGGCTAAGGAAGAGCTTATAAACAAACAGCTCGGCTCACGCCACCGTGCAGCGATAGGAATGAGCGAAAACTCAGATTCTATCGTTATCGTCGTTTCCGAGGAAACGGGAACTATCTCGGTAGCTGAGAACGGAGAGCTTACACGGGGCTATGTTGAGGATACTCTCAAAAAGCTGCTGTGCAACAGGCTGCTTCCCGAAAGGGACGGCATTCCCACAAAGGAAAATACTCTGGCGGGGAGGGTGAGATCTAAATGGAAAAAGTAAACGCTTCACCACGCACTCCCGTAAAACGTGCACAGCATAAAGCTCCGAAAAAAAAGCACGGCACTGATTTTGCTATCAGGATAATCGCCGTTATCGCAGCGATAATCGTCTGGTTCATACTTTCGATAACACAGTACCCTACTGTGAACCGAACGATAACAAGTGTTCCCGTAACGCTTTCGCTGGACGGAACTATCGCTAAGGAAAAAGGACTTTCTGCCCTGAATTTCAAGGACGCTTCGGTCGATGTCGAAATAAAGGGAATGAACTACGAGATAGGAAACTATACAGCCGATGACCTTAATGCAACTCTGGATATAAGCAAGGTCACCAAGGAAGGACAGTATGATCTGGAGATAGATGTAAAGTCTACCCACGCTTCCGACAGCTGTTCCATAGTTTCGGTATCGCCAAGCAAAATATCCGTGACCTTTGACAGAATAACCGAAAAGCAGGTCGAGCTGGAAGTTGATGCTTCAAGCATCAGCGCACAGGACGGTTATACACTCAAAACCAGCAACGTCAGCCCGAATGTGATAACTCTCACAGGTCCTGAAAACAACCTTTCAAAAATATCAAGGGCTGTTGCTCAGATAAAGCAGAACTCAAAGCTGACCGAGGATACAAGCATCAAGGCTGATGAAATAGTGCTTTATGATAAGGATAACAACGTCATCACCGACAGCTCAATAACAAGAGATGAAACGCAGACATTTACCGTAAACTTCATAGTTTACAAGAAAAAGAACCTTAAACTGAAGGTAGATGTTTCAGGTGCACCCGATAACTTTGACGTTTCAAGTATGCCGATAAGCTATACTCAGGAAGAAGTTACTATAATAACGCCAAAGCTCAACGACAGCACTACCGAAACTGTTACCATCGGTACTTTGCCGCTGTCGCAGATAAGGCTGGGCAAGACAGAGACCTTTGATATACCGCTTTCCGCAGGAGAGGAGAACCTCAGCGGTGAAAGCAAGGTGACCGTTACCTGCGATTCTCAGCAGTATACCACAGGCGTGTTCAGGGTAAGCAGTATCGTCGCAAAGAACAAGCCTAAGAACAAGAATATCTCGATAGAAACAGTTTCACTGCCGGCAGTTACGCTGATAGGCCCTATCGATGATATCAACAACATCAATGAGAGCGACCTTGTTGCATCGGTGGATCTTTCGGATATCACCAACAACGGCTCCTATTCCAAATCCGCAACGATAAGCATCTCAAATCACAACAAAGTCTGGTGCTACGGAAATAACGAGGTACAGGTGGTAGTTTCGGATCAGTCATCCACTGTTACTACAACAAGCACAGACTGAATGCAGAAAAACAGGCTCGGCAGTTGATTGTCGGGCCTTTCTTTTGGAGGAGATCATGCCGATCATTACAGATCAGATAAAAGCAGGACTTGATGAGGATAATCAGAGCATTATCGAAAAAGGTCTGCGCCAGCTTGGCAGTTACAGAAAAAACGTAGTATCCTGCGGTATCCATAAGATATCGCTGGATGCACGCAAAAGGAACGATATACACTACGTCTGCTCTGTATGCGTCGGGCTCAACGATAGTCAGCTTGAAAAAAAGCTGTGCGAAAAAAACAAAAAGCTCAGGTATGTCGCACCTGCAGAGTTCACGCCGGTCATCTCGGATAACAAAGCCGATGGCAGAGTCGTTGTAGCAGGCTTTGGGCCTGCGGGAATGTTCTGTGCACTTGCGCTTGCCGAGCAGGGCTACGCTCCGCTCGTGCTCGAAAGAGGCGAATGTATACAAAAGCGCACAGAAAGGGTAAGCAGCTTCTGGGCAGGCGGCGAGCTTAACGAAAACTCCAACGTGCAGTTCGGAGAGGGCGGCGCAGGCACATTCTCCGACGGAAAGCTCACTACACGAATAAACGATCCTCTGTGCAGATACGTCCTTGAACGCTTTGTCAGCTTCGGCGCACCCGAGGAGATACTCACCAAAGCCAAGCCGCATATCGGCACAGATAAGCTGCGTGAAGTCGTTAAAGCGATCCGTGAAAGGATAATCAGCCTCGGCGGTGAAGTCAGGTTTGAGACCGCACTCAAAGATATACGCCTTGAAAACGGCAGCGTCAGCTCTGTTATCACTTCAAGCGGTGAAGAAAAAACCTCAGCCCTTGTGCTCGCTCTCGGTCATTCCGCAAGGGATACCTTTGAAATGCTTGCCTCAAAAGGCATTACCATGCAGGCAAAGGCTTTCTCTGTCGGCGCAAGGATAGAACACCTGCAAGCAGATGTCGAAAAAAGCCTCTACGGCGAGCTTGCAGGCAGCAAACTGCTTCCCAAGGGCGAATACCAGCTCAGCCGGCGCAATAACGGCAGGGGCGTTTATACCTTCTGTATGTGCCCGGGCGGCAGCGTAGTCGCATCAGCATCCGAGGCAGGCGGAATAGTTACCAACGGAATGAGTGAGTTTGCCCGTGACGGTAAAAATGCAAATGCCGCACTCGTTGTCGGCGTTTCGCCCGAGGATTTCGGCAGCAATGCCCTTGACGGCGTTGCATTTGCAAGAAGCATTGAGCGCAGAGCATACGAATTGACAGGTGGCTATAAAGCACCTGCAACTACCATAAGAGGCTTTCTCAGCTCCAAGCCCGACCTTGATTCGCCCGTGATACCGACCTATCGCCCCGGGATAGTTCCCTGCGACCTTTCAAAGCTGTTCCCCGATTTTATTACGCAGATGCTGAAACTCGGACTTGAGAGTTTCTCGCACAAAATGGCTTGCTTCGGTGACGGCAATGCTATCCTTACCGCACCCGAAACACGGACAAGCTCTCCTGTAAGAATAACAAGGAACGATGCGATGACCGCCCTTGGCACACTCAACCTCTACCCCTGCGGAGAGGGCGCAGGCTATGCAGGCGGCATAATGTCCGCCGCAGTTGACGGACTGAGAACTGCACTTTCTATCATGTCAGTCATCGCACCGCAAAAGTGATACCGCACAAAAAACAGCCTGCCGAAAAACTCAGCAGGCTGTCATTATAGGGGGTTATATGAACAAGCGTTACTTGATCTCAAGACGTTTGGTCTCAGGTTTGCGTGCCTCTTTCTTTGGCAGAGTAAGATAAAGGATACCGTTTTTATATTCTGCCTCTATACCTTCGGTATTTATTGCGGAAATATCGAAATTCCTCTGATAGCTGCCGTAGGTACGCTCTCTGTAAACGTAATTATCATCTTTGTTCTCAACATTCTCCTGCTTGTGCTCAGCGGTAAGGCAAAGTGTGTCGCCGGTTATATCCAGCTTTATATCCTCTTTCTCAAATCCGGGAAGCTCCGCCTCCATAACGTATTTATCGCCTTCATCTTTCAGATCCGTCTTGAATGAATTCAGCGAAGTGTTTCCGAAAAAGTCATTCTCAAAATCGTGGAATGCGTTAAACAGGTCAAAACTCTTTCTCTCAAATGGTGTCAGTGCATACATAATTATCCCTCCTGAAAAATATTTATGTTTCTTTCCTTACTTTATCATGTGTTTGTTTTTATGATTTATTCATTCTCATGTTCCATTGGTATCATTTCCTTTCGTTCACTGATTATATAGTATTGCTCTTATGTGTTCGTTTTGTGATAAAACGGTGACGGCAAGCTGAAAATTAGCACTCTACGCAAGAGAGTGCTAACACTCACGCAAAGAGAGTGCTAAACAGGCGGCACAAAAAAGCTGTGCCCTTTGCGGACACAGCCTAAAAACACCAATTATCCTATTTTAAAGATCAGCGCTCAGTTTTTTGATAGCATCAAATGTCTGCGCACTGATAACGTGCTCTATACGGCAGGCATCTTCAACAGCGATCTTGGGATCAACACCGAGCTTTATGAGCATTTCCGAAATGTACTTGTGGCGCTCATACATTCTCTCTGCGATCTCTCTGCCCTTGTCTGTCAGTGTGATGTATCCGTCGATGTCCACATTGATATAGCCGTTTTCACGCAGGTTTTTCATAGCAATGCTTACGCTCGGCTTGGAAAACTCAAGCTCATTGGCAATATCTATGCTGCGCACGCTGCCCTTTCTTTCATTTATCATAAGCACGGCTTCAAGGTAATTTTCAGCAGATTCCTGGATCTTCAAGTCATCTCCCCCTTTTGTGTTAGTATAGCATATCTTTTTTATTTTTTCAACTAACTTTTTTCACATTATTTTTCTCACTTTTACAGCGTTATGAACAAATTGAGCGATAATATACACAAAAAAGTTGAAAAATCTGAAGAAAGGTGTTATAATGCTTACATTATATAAAAGGAACGAGAAAACGGAGGGCATAAATATGAAATCTTTTGAACATATCATAACCAACCCTATCGGCATCCACGCAAGACCTGCCGGAAACCTTGTTAAATTCGCAAAGACCTTTGACAGCGAGATAACCGTTGAAAAAAACGGCAAGGAAGCTGATGCAAAAAAGCTGTTCAGCCTGCTTTCTCTCGGAGCGATGTGCCAGGACAAAGTGACCGTAAAGGTCGAAGGTCCCGATGAGGACGCTGCCTGCGAAGCGCTGAAGGAGCATTTTATTATGGAGCTTTAAGCTGCTGCAAAGCCTGTACATCGAGTGCAGGCTTTTTTATTACTTGACAAATCATCAATTGCGTGTTAAACTGAAAAGGCTGTTAATTTGAATTTGAAAACTATTGGTGATGATATGTGGGAAAAACTCTGGGATGTGTTTCTTGACGCATCTCTTGATACTTTAAAAACGCTGCCTTTCCTGCTCGCTGTTTATATACTTATAGAGTATATCGAGCATAAAAGTGCAGACAAGCTCGGAAGAACTCTGAGAAAAATGGGGCCTTTCGGCTCGGTCGGCGGTGCACTGCTGGGAAGTATCCCCCAGTGCGGCTTCTCTGCGGCAGCTTCAAACCTGTATGCAGGGCGGCTTGTAACAATGGGAACACTTATCGCAGTGTATATCTCAACAAGCGACGAGGCTATACCGCTGATGATACAGGAGCCTGATTTTGCTCCGATGATTTGGAAGCTGATACTTGTCAAAATAGGTATCGCTATGGCGGCAGGAATTTTAACGGATATCTGCATAAAGCTGTTTATCAGGAAAAAGGAAGAGGAGCCTTTCAAGGAGCTTTGCGCAGACTGTGACTGTGAGCACCACGGTATCCTCCATTCTGCGCTGCACCATACGATACATATAATAATCTTTATCTTCGCTATAAATCTGCTGCTTGGCTGCGTTATGGAATTTGCAGGCGAGCAGACGGTAGAAAAGCTGATGATGACAAACAGCTGGGTACAGCCGCTTATCGCAGGCGTTATCGGGTTTATCCCCAACTGCGGCGCATCGGTCGTGCTCACAAAGCTGTATACCGAGGGCGTTGTTTCATTCGGCGCACTTGTCGCAGGTCTCAGCACAGGCGCAGGCGTAGGTCTGCTCATACTTTTCAAGACCAACAAGAACATAAAGCAGAATATTATCATAATGGGAATACTTTACGGCGCAGCAGTAACATCGGGACTGCTCATACAGGCATTCTCCTGACAAAACAAGACCACCCTTTTGCAAGGGTGGCTTTTTTATTACCTTCTGCGCCTTGGAAACACCGCAGAAAGCAGCGGCACAACAAACGCACAGCCAAGAGAGAGCACGAGCTGCGTGCGGTTGAGCGGATATGTACAAACTATCTTTTGCATCGCAGGCAGGTATATCCCCACGAACAGCACAAATGCAGACACCGCAACCGAGAACAGCAGGAACGGGTTTGAAAGCCTGCTCATTCCCGGCAGCGAACCGTTTTCGCTCCGACATTCAAAAACGTGTATCAGCTGGCTTATCACAAGCGTGCACAGCGCACCCGTCCTTGCGATCTCTATGGAACCGTATCTGCTGAGCAAAAGCGTAAAGCAGGCAAGCGTGCAAAGTGCAATAAGTACGCCCCTTATGCATATCTTCCACAGAAGACCGCCGCTGAAAAAGCTGTCCTGCGAGCTTCTGGGAGGATCGGTCATAAACGACTTCTCGGGCGGCTCAAGTCCCAGAGCCACAGCCGGCAGCGAATCTGTCACAAGGTTCACCAGAAGTATCTGCACCGGCAGCAGTATCACGGGAAGCCCCATTACAATGCTCCCCAGCATCGTCAGCACCTCCCCGATATTGCACGAGATCAGGTAGCGCACGAATTTGCGTATGTTCTTGTAAATCGTCCTACCCTCTTCAACAGCATTCACAAGCGTAGCAAAGTTGTCGTCCAGCAGGATTATCTCCGCCGCCTGCTTTGTTACCTCCGTGCCCGAAACACCCATCGAAACGCCTATGTCCGCTTCCTTTACCGCAGGTGCATCGTTCACACCGTCCCCCGTCATTGCGCAAATGTGTCCCCTGCGCCTGAAAGCCTGAACTATCCTCAGCTTGTGGGCAGGGCTGACACGGGCAAAGACCGTGCAGTTTTCAATTATGCTGTCCAGCTTTTCATCGCTCATTCCGTCCAGCTGCGCACCCGTTACCACCAGCGAGCCCCTGGTGTAAATCCCCGTTTCAGCGGCAATAGCCTGTGCAGTCAGCTTGTGATCGCCTGTTATCATGACCGTTTTTATGCCTGCCCTTGCACAGCGTGACACCGCACCTGCCGCCTCGGGACGAGGGGGATCCTTCATTGCTGCAAGCCCGAGGAATATCCGCTTTTCATCTCTTGCCTCCTCCAGCGCAAGCACACGCAGTCCCTGCGCAGCGTAGCTGTCACAGCGCTTTGAAACTGCAAGCCTTTCCTCGTTGGTTATATGCCGCACTTCACCCTGCTCGTAACAAAAACCGCAGTCCGCAAGGATAACATCGCACGATCCCTTTTTATAGCTGAATCTCTGCCCGTGTGCGTCCCTGCATATCATCGTCATGCAGCGTGAATTGCTGTCAAAGGGTATCTCCTCGATGCGCTGTGCACCCGTTTCCTGTTCAAAAACTCCTCCCACTGCCGCAGCGCATACCAGCGCAGCCTCGGTAGGATCTCCCGTGGCGGAAAACTGCTTTGCGTTCCTGCTTTCAAGCCTTGCGTTTGAACATACGCACGCACATTCCAGCAGCCTGCGCAAAGCCGTGTTCCCAGGCTGTGAAAGCTCACCCACAGCCTCGCCGTTCATATCCGTGAGCGTGCCTATCCCCTTTACCTCGTTTATCCTGTATCCCTTCAGCTCGCCCGAAAACGCAGCGATATCCGTTACCGTCATCCTGCTGCGTGTAAGCGTGCCTGTCTTGTCGGTGCATATAACCGTTGCACAGCCAAGCGTTTCAACACTGTGCAGCTTGTGTACAAGCGCCTGCCGCCTGAGCATTCTCCTCACCGCAAGCGCAAGTGCGATAGTTACCGCCGCAGGCAGCCCCTCGGGTATCGCCGCCACTGCGATAGTTATCCCCGTCATCACCATATCAAGCACAGGCTCTCCCCTGAGCACGCCCGCAAGAAATACAAGCACGCATACTCCAAGGCAGATAAGCGCCAGCACCTTGCCCAGCTCCCCCAGCTTTTTCTGAAGCGGTGTTGTGCCCTCGTCTATATCCTCAAGCATTGTCGATACCTTGCCCATCTGCGTGTTCTTTCCCGTAGAAACTGCGCACACAACGCCGCTGCCCTTTGTAACGACCGTTCCCATGTAGCACATATAATCACAGTTGAGCGAGGAAAAATCAGTCTGCGCCTGCCTTGCCTTTTTGCCCACAGGCAGCGATTCTCCCGTAAGCACCGCCTCATCGCATTCCATCGCCGATGACGAGAGCACAAAAGCATCACACGGAACTCTGTCCCCTGCCTCCAGCGCTATAACATCACCGCATACTATCTGCGCAGAGGGTATCCTTACCAGCACCCCGTCACGATAGCATCTTGCACTCGGAGCAGTCATCTCACGCAGCTTTTCAAGCGTTTTTTCGCAGCGGTATTCCTGAAAGAACCCAAGAAATGCGTTGATTACGATTATCAGCAGTATCGGCACAGCATCTGCAAATTCCCCCAGCAGCACCGATACCACTGTAGCTGCCATAAGGATAACTACCATAATATCGTGAAACTGCCCCGCAAAAATCTTCAGCGCCGAGCTTTTCTTTTTCTGCGCAAGCGTGTTCTCACCGTCCCTTGCGAGCCTCACAGCCGCCTCCTGCGAGCTTAGCCCCACAGAGTTTATCTCCTGTGGACGTGAGCCTGTTTTTTCGAGCAATCCCAGCATAGCCCTCTACCTCCCGTTTAAACTGTTTATTACAGCTTATTCGGGCTTGGACGGTTTAATGACTAAAATCTCAGCGCAGCGAAAAAATGAACGCTGAAAGCTGCCATTATCACAAAGTGATCTTCGACGGAATTGCGGACAGCCGCCCGAATGATCATGCTTTCCCCGACATTCTCGTGAAAAACCCGGAGCAGTGCGAAAGCTGCCATTATCGCAAAGTGATCTGCGACGGAATTGCTAACCGCCGCTGCGGCTTGACTTTTTTGCAATATTGTTTTATTATATATTGGTAAGTCAAAATACGGAAAGGGATCGTTGATAATATGGGTCTGAAAAACGGTTTAACTATATTTTTCGGCAAGATAATGGTAAAAATGCTGAAGCTGATAGGAAAGGACGCAGGAAATGCCCCCGGGCTTGTCCTGTGGACTCTCAACAAGGACTGCCTTAAAGCGTTCAAGGTGGATTGTCCTATCATCGCCGTAACGGGCACCAACGGCAAGACCTCGGTGACTAATTACTTAAACCACATTTTTACCAGCGGTGACCATAAGGATCTGAAGATCATCACCAATAAACAGGGCAATAATCTCGATACGGGCATAACCTCGCTGCTTCTCGGCGAGTGTGATTTTCACGGCCGTGTCAAAGCAGATTACCTCGTGCTTGAAACAGATGAGTCGCACGTGCCTGTGATCTATTCAAAGCTGAAGCTCGAAACGCTCGTCGTTCTCAACTTCTTCCGTGACCAGCTCGACAGGAACGGCGAAGTTGAAACGCTTATTCTAAAGGTGAAAAAATTCCTTGAAACATACGAGGGCAATCTCGTGCTCAATGCCGATGACCCTAACGTTGCAAGGCTTGGCAAGGCAAACCCCAACAATAAAAACGTCCACTATTTCAGCGTTGAAAGATATTCGGGCGCAACGGACGAGCCTTATGAGGTAGGCGAAGGCAAGTATTGCCCGTTCTGCAATTCAAAGCTGGAGTATGAATACTACCAGTATTCGCATATCGGAAAATTCCGCTGCCCCAAGTGTGATTTCGGCAGCGCACAGCCCGAGGTCGTAGTAAAGGACGTTGACCTGCAGGCACCTTCGTTCGTGATAGACGGCGAAAAATACAAGCCCAGCCATAACAGCATTTATTATATCTACAACCTCGGCGCAGTGTATACCGCCTCAAAGCTGTATGACATCAAAAAAGATGTCCTGCACGATACCTTTGAGCACTTTGAGGTCAACAACGGCAGACTTGAAGTTTTTGAGGTCGCAGGCAGCAAGCTGCTCGTGAACCTCGCAAAGAACCCTGTCGGCGCAAATATGACGCTCAGAGTAATGAACGAGCACCCCGGCGAAAAGGAGCTGCTCTTTGTGCTCAACGATAACCTTGCAGACGGGCACGACGTTTCGTGGATATGGGATATAAACTTCTCCATCTTCAAGGACGTTTCAAGAGTCGTTACCAGCGGAAGCAGAGCCTACGACATCGCCATAAGGATAAAGTGCTCAGGCTATGATCCCGACAGGATAGTTGTAAAGCCCGACCTTGACGATGCAATGAAGAGCTTCTTCTCAACTGTGGGCGATAAATTCGCAATCGCAAACTATACGGCTATCCAGCCGACAAGAGCTGCTATAAAGAGATTTAAGGAGGGCAGTGAAAATGCATAAGATCAG
This sequence comes from Ruminococcus sp. UBA3767, assembly GCA_002371625.1. GTDB lineage: Bacteria > Bacillota > Clostridia > Oscillospirales > Ruminococcaceae > Hominimerdicola. The sequence continues at coordinate 19,973 of DFFV01000056.1, read as the reverse complement.
ACTGCTCCACATGTACCCGAATATGCTTGACCTTTACGGTGACAGCGGAAACGTTGAGATAATCTCCTACCGCTGCAAAAAAAGAGGCATCGAGCTGGAGGTCTCCTCCCATATCATAGGTGACGATGTAAGCGATTTTTCACAGTACGATATAGTATACCTCGGCGGCGGTGCCGACCTTGAACAGCAGATACTCGCAGATGACCTGCTAAAGTGCAGCGATGCTATCAAAAAGGCTTATGAAAACGGCACGTTCTTTCTTATGATCTGCGGCGGCTATCAGCTTATGGGACAGTATTATAAGGATTCCAACGGCGAAAAGATCCCGGGGCTTGCACTGTTTGATTATTATACAGTCGCCTCCACAGATAAGGCAAAGCGCTGCATAGGCAATATTGTTATCGAGGCTGAGCTTGACGGCGAAAAGTATAAGGTCATCGGCTTTGAGAACCACGGCGGACAAACTCAGAACGTTACCTCGCCTTTCGGAAAAGTGCTTGCGGGCAACGGCAACTGCTTCTCCAGCGAAACAGAGGGCTACATCGAGAAAAATGTCGTGGCTACCTATCTGCACGGTCCGCTGCTTTCCAAAAATCCTAAGCTGTGCGACCATATCATAAACTATGTCATGACACGCAAAACAGGTGAAAAATATACCTGCGAGCCTATCAACGATAAGCTCGAGGAGGAATGCAGAGAGCAGCTTTTTGCAAGGCTGTTAAAGTAGCAGGTGCGCATTATGTTTTCTATTTTTAAAAAGCATGAAAAAGATCCGCTGCGTCAGGCAGCCTCGCAGCTAAAATGCAGACAGATACATTTCACAGACGAAAACTACGACGAGGTAACAGCGCAGATGGAAAACGACTGCACCGCAATGCTGAAGCTCACACCCGTGAACTACTATGCCGTCAAGGAAAAATATATCATGGCAAAGGTCTATTCAAGCAAGGACTTTGAGGAGAATTATGCCGAGTTCTTCCGCTACGACAGCGACAAGCTCGTAAGCTCAACAAAACTGTTCAAAGTAGATAAGCTCACCGCTGCAAAAGCCTTTGCAAAAGTGGGTATCATAATCAGATAAGACCGGCCGTCCTTTTTGTAAGGGCGGCTTTTTTGCAGCTAAGAAAATACACAAAATATCTATTGAAAAATAAGTACTTATGTGTTATACTATTCTCGAAAACAAGAACGTTTTTTCCTAAAGCTATAAAGGAGGTCATAAGTATGAAAGCATTGGTAGCATATTTCAGCGCAAGCGGCGTAACAGCTAAGCTCGCAAACAAACTCGCCGCAGCCGCAGATTCACCCCTGTATGAGATAAGACCGGCACAGCCTTATACGGCCAAGGACCTTGACTGGCGTGATAAGACTTCACGCAGCTCTGTCGAAATGAACGATAAGTCATGCCGCCCTGCGATCAGCGATAATGACGCTCCCGTTGCACAGGCAGATGTCGTTTTTGTCGGCTTCCCTGTCTGGTGGTACAGAGAGCCTTCTGTGATAGATACCTTCCTTGAAGCGTACGATTTCAAGGGCAAGACTATCGTTCCGTTTGCGACCTCGGGCAGCAGCGGCATAGGCGACAGCGGCAAGAATATGCAAAGCGTTGTCGGCAAGGGCGCAAAGGTTCTTGAGGGCAAGCGTTTTTCAGCAAGCGCTGATGAAAACGAGCTGAAAAAATGGATAAAACAGCTTAAAGCTGAACTATAATACAAAAAGCTCGCTTAACTGCGGGCTTTTTCACAGTAAAGAGGTATGATATGAGTGAGCTTACTGCATATAAATGTCCAAGCTGCGGCGCAAATCTGAAAGTCACCGAGGGACAGGAGCTTCTGACCTGCTCCTTCTGCTCAAGTGTTTTCAAGCGTGACCTTGCACAAGACGAAAAAGAAAAGGTCTCCGCTGCACAGCTCGCCGCTTCGACAGAAAAATACAGGTCATCTCTTTTAAAGCATAACGAGCTTGTCAAAAAACTCAGCCGCATTTCCGATGAGATAGGTGCGCTTTCGCAAAAGGATAATTCAATGCCTTTGTGGACAATGTTCACTATCCCGTTTTATATCCTGTGCGCAGTGCTGCTGGTGTTTATGTTCGATAAAGCCGTTTCGACCGAGGATAAGCCGCTTATGGCTCTTACGGCGCTGATATTCCTTGCCGTGTTCATTGCTGCGATCGTAACTTACAGCAAAAAGGCAAAAGCAAGAAAGCAGCTTTTTGAGCAGAACGAAAAGCTCAAAGGTCTGCTCAGCGAGCTTGGTGAAAAACGTGCCGAGCTTGAAACGCTTGATTCTTCGTTTGATATAGATACCATTCCTAAAGCCTATCGCAGCGAGGATTCGCTCGAATACATCATCGGGGCTTTCAGGTCGGGGCAGGCGCATAAGCTCGGTGATGCCTTTGCGCTTTATGATAACCACAGGCATAACAGAACTATGGAAGCGCTCCAGCGTGAACAGGTTGAGATTCAGAAAAAGCAGCTTGAAATACTTGATGAGCTGAGCGACTACGGCGCTGACGATACTTATGACGATGATGATTTCAGGCTCGATGATGCCCTGAACGAAATGAGGGAACGACTTTAATAATGCACAAGTGCAAAACACCATCCTGCCACGCACCGACAGGCTCGGATAATACAAGTTGAGCGATGCTTTTGCTCTTAAATAAACCAAGCAGGATGTGAAGAAAAATATGACAAAAGACCTCACGGTCGGAGCACCCGATAAAGTGCTTTGGAAATTCTGTCTGCCGCTTTTCGCAAGTGTGCTCTTTCAGCAGCTCTATAACATAGCTGATAGCTTTGTTGCGGGAAAATTCGTGGGCGAGCAGGCACTTGCAGCTGTCGGCAACAGCTACGAGATAACTCTTATCTATATCGCCTTTGCCTTTGGCTGCAATATCGGCTGCTCGGTAGTCGTTTCGCAGCTGTTCGGCGCAAAGCGCATAAACAGCATGAAGACCGCAGTTTATACGACACTTATAGCTTGCTCTGTGCTTTGCGTGATACTCATGCTCACAGGGCTCATCTTCGGCGGCTCACTGCTGCAAATGATAAAAACTCCCGATGATATAATGAGCGATTCCAAAAAGTATCTTTATATCTATGTCCTCGGGCTGCCGTTCGTTTTCTTTTATAACGTTTCAACAGGAATTTTTTCAGCTCTGGGAGATTCAAAAACGCCTTTTCTCTTTCTTGCAGCATCGTCCATCTCAAACATCGGCGTTGATATCCTCTTTGTCACCGCATTTAAAATGGGCGTCGCAGGCGTTGCATGGGCGACCTTTATCTGTCAGGGAGTAAGCTGTGTGCTTGCAGTAACGGTAGTTTTCAAAAGACTCAGATCTATCCGTCCCGATAATGACAGCGATGAAAGACCTAAGCTGTTTTCGGGCAGGCTGCTTGCAAAAATTGCCCGTGTTGCCGTGCCAAGCATTTTGCAGCAGAGCTTTATCTCGGTGGGAAATATAATCATACAGGGCGTTATCAATTCCTTCGGCTCAGGCGTTATCGCAGGCTATTCCGCCTCGGTCAAGCTGAATAATATGGTCATCACCTCGCTCACTACACTTGGCAACGGCGTTTCAAATTTCACAGCGCAAAATCTCGGCGCAGGAAAACACGAGCGTATCCGTCCCGGCTTTAGGGCAGGAATAAAGCTGGTGTGGGGAATATGCGTGCCGATAATGCTGCTCTATTTCTTCGGCGGCAGGCTGCTTGTCAGGATATTCCTCGATGAACCCACACAAACAGCACTTGATGTCGGCGTCGAGTTTCTCAGGATACTTTCGCCCTTTTACCTCATCGTTGCCGCAAAGCTCGTGTCCGATGGCGTGCTCAGGGGCGCTGAAATGATGAACAGCTTTATGGCTGCCACCTTTACCGACCTTATACTCAGAGTTGTGCTTGCAAAAGTGCTTTCGGCTCACCTTGGCACAACAGGTATATGGATAGCGTGGCCGATAGGCTGGTGTACAGCCGCTGCAATGTCGCTGCTGTTTTACCGCAAAGGCAGCTGGTTCACTAACAATAAAAAAAGAGCATCTGATACATAACAGATCCAATAAAGCCCACAGTACTACTAAATGCTGTGGGCTTTTACTGTTGTTCTATTTTGAAAGGTCGGTCTTTCTCACTGCATCTCTCACCTTTAAAACAAACGTCGGTGAAACTGAAAGCTCATCTATACCCATTCTCAAAAATGTTTCGGTAAGCGTCGTGTCAGCGGCAAGCTCACCGCATATACCTATCCAGGCGCCGTTTGCGTGCGCATTTTTCGCCGACATCTCTATCAGCCTCAGTATCGCCTCATGGTGCGTGTCAACAAACGGTTCTATCGCTGCATTCTGCCTGTCGCAAGCAAGCGTGTACTGCGTAAGGTCGTTTGTGCCAACGCTGAAGAAATCCACCATCGGCGCAAGCCTGTCGCTTATCACCGCAGCCGCAGGCGTTTCTATCATAATGCCAAGCTCAACGCTGTCCGAGAAAGGTATCCCCTCCTGCTTCAGCGAGCTTTTAACCTCCTCGCAGACAGCCTTTATCTTTTCAAGCTCGCTCACCGAGGTTATCATCGGGAACATTATGCCAAGGTTGCCGAATGCAGATGCCCTGTAAAGCGCTCTCAGCTGCGTCTTGAATATCTCCGGTCTTGTCAGGCATATCCTTATTGCCCTGAATCCGAGCGCAGGGTTATCCTCCTTTGCAAGCCCAAAGTAATCCACCTGCTTGTCAGCACCGATGTCAAGCGTCCTTATAATGACCTTTTTGCCTGCCATGCTCTCAAGCACCTTTTTGTAAGCCGCAAACTGCTGCTCCTCAGTCGGATAATCGCTGCTTTCAAGATACAGAAATTCGCTCCTGAAAAGTCCTATTCCTCCTGCATCGCTCGCAAGCACCGCACCAATGTGGTCAACACCGCCGATGTTTGCAAAAATGTTTATCCTTTTGCCGTCCAGCGTTACGTTCTCCTTGCCTTTAAGCTCCTGCAGCAAGCGCTTCTTGTCCTCATCCTCGCAGCGCTTTTTCTCAAGTCTTTCAACAGTCTGCTCATCCGGCTCGATGAATATCTCGCCCGTGTAACCGTCCACTGCCGCAAAAGTTCCGTCCTTTATCGCATTAAGGAACTCCTCGCCCGCACCTATCACCGCAGGTATGTTCATGTTCCTTGCAAGTATCGCCGTGTGCGAATTAGATGAGCCGAAAGCCGTAACAAAAGCAAGCACCCTGTCCTTGTCCAGCAGCACCGTTTCGCTCGGCGCAAGGTCGTCCGCACAGATTATCACCTTTTCATTGTCGGTTTCCTCATCAGCCCCTGCATCGGAAAGGTTGCCGATTATCCTGTTTGAAATGTCCTTGACATCAGCAGACCTTGCCTGCATATAAGCATCCTCCATAGATGCGAACATCTCCGCAAAATTGTCCGCCGTCACAGCTACCGCATACTCCGCATTTACCGACTGCGTTTCAATTATGCTTTGGATAGAGTCGTTGTAATCATCGTCGTCTATCATCATTATATGGATCTCAAATATCTGAGCGTTTGCCTCTCCTACTTCTCTGAGCGCCTTGTCATATATCTGCTGAAGCTGCTCAACCGAGCGCTGCTTAGCCTCCTCAAGACGTTTCAGCTCAGCCTGAGTATCCTCAACGTGTACCCTTTTCACCTTTGCTTCTCTGCGCTTGAAAACAGATATCTTTCCAAGTGCGATAGCACCATAAACGCCCTTTCCGTTAAATACGGTCATTGCGGCACCTCCTTTTATATAACAGCAGAACGGCGGTAACCTCCGCCGCCCCGTATCAGTTTTTATTATTCGCCAAATCCGTCCTCAAACATCTTTGCAAGCTCATCAAGCGCAGCCTGCTCCTGTGTGCCGTTTGCAACTATCTCGACCTCAGTGCCCTTTTTCAGTCCTGCAGCCATTATCTGCATAACAGCCTTAGCCTTGATGTCCTTGCCGTTGGCTTTAAGGATGACCTCTGTGTCAGGATAAGCCTTGACAGCCTTTGCTATCATACCTGCCGGTCTCATGTGCATACCCTCTGCATTAACGATCGTAACTGTTTTTGATACCATATCTATCTCTCCTTTTGATTAAATTATAGCCTTTGTTATTCTGCTGTCTGTTCTGCCTTTGCAGTCCTCTTCTTTTTGAGAAGTGCCAGCATAAGCATTCCTGCTACCGAGCCTGCGCAAAGAGCGACCACATACATCAGCGGATTTTCTACCACTGCGAATACGAACACGCCGCCGTGCGGAGCTCTGAGTCCGCAGTCAAATGCCATTGAAAGTCCGCCCGCAACTGCCGCACCTACCATGCACGAAGGAATGACTCTTGCTGGGTCAGCCGCAGCGTAAGGGATAGCGCCCTCGGTTATAAAGCTGAGTCCCATGATGTAGTTTACAGGACCGTTTTTAAGCTCTTCCTCGTTCCAGCGGTTTCTGAAGAATGTAGTTGAAAGAGCTATCGCAATTGGCGGTACCATACCGCCTATCATAACAGCCGCCATTATGCCGAAGTTTCCGTTTGAGATAGCCGCTGTTCCGAAAACGTAGGCTGCCTTGTTGAAAGGACCGCCCATGTCTATCGACATCATTGCACCAAGTATGCAGCCAAGCAGTATCTTGCTGGAATCGCCCATGCTGTTGAGCAGGCTGGAAAGTCCCTCGTTGAGCATACCCATGAACGGGTTGACCGCACACATCATAACTGCCACAATGCCCAGTCCTCCGAGAGGATAGATAAGCACAGGCTTTATGCCATTAAGCGCCTTGGGCATTTTATCGCACGCTTTGATAAGGCACTTCATCAGGAATCCTCCAACAAATCCTGCAAGCAGTGCGCCCAGGAATCCCGAAGGGATATCTCCTGCCGGCTTTGCAAATGTTGAACCTGCCGCTGCCATTGCGCCGCCTGCCATGCCTACCAGGAAGCCCGGTCTGTCTGCTATCGACATTCCGATATATCCTGCCAGAACAGGTATCATAAAGTTGAAAGCGTAACCGCCGATAGTTTTGAACCATGCAGCTGCCGCAAGGTGAGTACCGAAATCTCCGTCCTGCGGAGCGCCGCCGATAGTATCTATCAAAAATGCAAGTGCAATGAAAATACCGCCTGCGACCGTGAACGGCAGCATATTTGAAACGCCGTTCATCAGATGCTTGTAAAGCCTTCTGCCAAAGCTCTCCCCTTCGGAAGAACCGCCATGTGCAGCATCGTTTCCGCCCTCGTGGTGATAAACAGGAGCATCTCCTGCCTCTATCCTGTTGATAAGCTCCTCAGGTATCTTTATACCGTCCGAGACCTTTGTCCTTATGACCTTTTTGCCGTCAAAGCGTGCCATAGCTACCGTTTTGTCTGCCGCAACTATTATACCGTCGCAGCCGTCTATCTCTTCCTGAGTGAGAATATTCTTTGCTCCTCCCGAGCCGTTCGTTTCCACCTTTATCGCAATGCCCAGCTTCTTGCCTGCTTTTTCAAGCGCCTCGGCTGCCATGTAGGTGTGCGCTATCCCTGTCGGGCAGGCTGTTACCGCAAGCACCCTGTAACCCTCGGCTGCCTGCTCCTTGGCAACAGGCTCATCGGGATACTTTTCCTTTTCCATGTCGTCTATCACTTTCAGAAATTCGTCTGCGTCCTTTGCCGAAAGCAGCTTTTCACGGAAATCCTCGTCCATAAGAATGGTCATCAGCCTTGAAAGCACCTCAAGGTGAACATCACCGTCATTTGGTGCAGCTATCATGAATAAAAGATTTGATGGTTCATCGTCCAGCGCCTCGTAGTCCACGCCCTGCGGCACTGTCATAGCCGCAAGTGATGGTGCCTTTACAGCCTCGCTCTTTGCGTGCGGGATAGCTATACCCTCGCCTACCGCCGTTGAGCCTTTCTCCTCTCTTGCAAGAATACCTTTTTTGTATTCCTCTTTATCTGCAATGTTTCCGCCCTTGACCTGAAGCTCGATGAGCATATCTATCGCTTCCTGCTTATCCGCAGGCGAAGCGCCCAGAGTGATGCTCTGCTTTTTCAGCAAGTCAACAATTCGCATAACTTTTCCTCCTCACAATAACTACTTCATCCCGAGATCTCAAAGCGTCGCAAGAAGCTCTGTGATCTTCTCCTTAACAGCCAGCCCGTCCGAGAATGCCGTTGCACCGCCCGAAGCCGTTCCCAGCTTCAGAGCATATTCATAATCGCCGTTCTGTGAACCTGCCACAAAGCCTGCGACCATCGAATCACCTGCTCCGACAGAGTTCTTTACCGTTCCCTTGCAAACTCCGCAGCTGTGTACCTTTCCCGTTTCGTCCACCAGCAGCGCACCATCGCCTGCCATTGAGATAAGCACGTTCTTTGCGCCCATCTCCTGCAGCTTTCTTGCGTAGTGCTCTATCTCCTCTTTGGTTTTCAGCTCCACCCCGAACATCTCACCAAGCTCGTGGTTGTTCGGCTTTATCAGGAACGGCTTATATTTCAGAACATTCAGCAGCAAGTCCTTTGTGGCATCCACCACCGCCTTGATATTCTTTCCCGAAAGCCGTTCAAGTATCCTCTCGTAAACGTCCTCAGGCATACTGCCCGGAATGCTTCCCGCAAGTATCAGCGTGTCGCCGTCCTGCAGCTTATCCAGCTTTTCAAACAGCTTTTCAAGCGCCTCAGCGCTTATGTCGGGTCCCTGTCCGTTAAGCTCGGTCTCCTGCGCTGATTTTATCTTAACGTTTATCCTTGAATTGCCCTTTTCAAGCCTTACAAAATCCGTTTCAACGCCCATCGCCGCAACGCCTTTTTCTATCGCCTCACCCGTGAAGCCTGCCGTGAAGCCCAGCGCCGCCGACTTTATCCCCAGCTCCTTGAGGACCAGCGAAACGTTTATGCCCTTTCCGCCGAAGTACATCTCCTCCGAAACGGAACGGTTCACCGCACCCAGAGTCATCTCACCCGTGTGCACAACATAATCTATCGCAGGGTTGAAAGTTACGGTATAGACCATTACAAGACCTCCTTAACATTTGCAGCAGTAAAATACCTTTTGTTGCTCAGCTTATCGGTAATTATCCTGACCTGGTTGAGCCTTGCGAATGTGACCGAAGACGTCTGATCGAACTTTGAGTGATCTGCCAGCAGATAAACCTCTCTGCTGCCCGATATAACAGCACTTTTCACGCTTGCCTCGTTCATATCGGGCGTTGAAACGCCGCCCGAGAGCGAAATGCCGTTTGCACCGAGAAAGCACTTGCTGAAGTTGTAGTTTCTCAGGCTGTTCACACACTCAGCACCCACCAGCGCCTCAGTCGTCAGCTTTATCTCTCCCGCAGGCAAAAGCACCCTGAACCCTCTCTGTGCCAGCTTTTTTGCGTGAATGAACGCATTGGTCACAAACGTCACATTCTTCTGCGGAATAAAATCTATCATCTTTTCTGTGGTCGTTCCTGCATCAATAAATACAAAATCGTCCTCGTCGATAAGCTGTGCCGCAAACTTCGCTATTGCCGTTTTTTCCTCGTTGAACAGCTTTGATTTTTCAGCCATATCCTGCTCCGTCAGGCTGAACCTGTCACCCAGTGCCATTGCGCCGCCCCTGACTTTTATCAGCAGCCCGTTCTGGTCAAGCAGTGCAAGGTCACGTCTTACCGTTGATTCCGAGGTGTCCAGCAGCTCGCAGAGCTGCGCAAGGCTCACCGTTTTATTCGCATTGACGTGTTCAAGTATCAATGCGTGTCTTTCCTCAGTCAGCATAATACCCTCCCGAACAATTGACCTGTCCATTTGATTAATTTTATCCTATACCTATATTATACACGCATTTTCGAAATAATCAAGAGTTTTCAATCAAAAACTTTCAAAATCTTTCATTTTCGTGCAAACTTACATTTTCAGCTCAATCAACTTGTGCATATTTCACAATAGTTTTTAACTATCATCGGCATTATGCAGCGAATAGTAAACAGCAGTTATCGCATCCGAGCGATCGGGGAGCTGATCTGTCAAAAATCTTTCAAAATCCGTCAAAAGTCGTTATTCGCCGCAAAAGCGCAGTTTCAAGCGTGCGGACACAAAAAAGCACGCACCATTAAAGTGCGTGCCGTAAGAGTTTTCTGCGCTTATTCAGCAGGGCTGAAATCGTCCTTGCCAACTCCGCAAAGCGGACAAACAAAATCATCGGGAACATTCTCCCAGGCTGTTCCGGCTGCTACTCCTGCATCAGGTGCGCCCTCCTGCGGATCGTAGATATAACCGCAGACATTGCATACATACTTCATCAAAATACACCTCCTCGATAGTATAGATTATTATAACCTATATTGTGCAAAACTGCAAGGGGTTTTTGAAAGTTTTTATACTTATCCTTTTGCGCTGTGCCTATTGCAAAATGTGATAATATAATATATAATGTTAATGAAATATGTAAGAAAGCTATTCAGGGGGAGATATAAAATGGCAAGATATGATTATCAGGACGAACTATACAGGGCACAGCAGCGTGAGCTTGAGCTTCAGCGGCAGCTTGGCATGAAGGACGGAGCAAGCAACCCACGAGAGAACCGCATTTACGCTCCCGTGATCTACTCCGCCACTAAAGCAAAGCCTCATGTCGTATTCGGAGCACTCGGTGTGTTCTTTCTTTTCCTTGGCGTGATACTGCTTATGGTGCTGCTCGCTGTCGGCACCACACTTGAAAAAGAGTACGAAAGATGCACGCAGGAGGCCAAGGCTATCGTTACAGAGAACAAGCTTACTTCCAGAGGAACTTTCAAGTCGGTATTTTCTTTCAGCACTTCGTCGGGCACTTACACCGTTGAAAGCAGCATAGCACGAAGCCCTGCAAAATATACCGTCGGACAGGAGGTAACAATTCACTACGATCCCGACGATCCCTACACCTTCTATGATGAAAAGGTCGATACCCTTGTAAAAATAATTCTCGGCTCTATCGGCGGATTCTTTATCATCTTCGGGTTTATAATGATATTTGTGGGCATTAAGATCAAAAAGCATCCCCGCACACCATTTTACCCGTGATACGGCTCAGCACTTTAAAAAAATTCAATAAACACAAAGGGAGGTCACACATGAAGATCTTATTCATCGGAGGAACAGGCACTATCAGCATGGCGATAACCCGCCTGCTTTCACAGCAGGGACACGAGCTTTATCTGCTCAACAGGGGCAGCAGGAATTACGATCTGCCCGAAAATGTCAAGCTCATAACCTGCGATATCAGCAATGAAGAGGAGGCTGCAAAAAAGCTCGAGGGAATGAGCTTTGACTGCGTGGGCGAATTTATCGGTTTTACTGTGGATCAGGTCGAAAGGGACTACCGTCTTTTCAAGGACAAGACCAAGCAGTATATTTACATCAGCTCAGCATCCGCTTATCAAAAGCCGCCGCAGAGCTACATCATCACCGAGCAGACACCACTTGAAAATCCCTACTGGGAATATTCCCGCAACAAAAAAGCCTGCGAGGAATTCCTTATGGAAAAATACCGCAGCGAAGGCTTCCCCGTAACTATCGTTCGTCCAAGCCACACTTACGATGAACGCAGCGTACCTTTGGGAGTTCACGGAAAAGGCGGCAGCTGGCAGGTGGTTAAAAGGATAATGCAGAGCAAGCCCGTAATAATCCACGGTGACGGCACTTCCCTTTGGACGATAACCCATAACAGCGACTTTGCTGTCGGCTATGCCGGCCTTATCGGTAATCCCAAAGCTATCGGTGAAGCGTTCCACATAACCTCAGATGAAAGCGTCAGCTGGAACGATATTTACAAAGCTATCGCAGATGCACTGGGCAAGGAGCTGAAGCCTGTTTATGTTTCCTCGCAGACGCTTGCAAAAATGGGCGATTACGACTTGACGGGAAGTCTTATCGGCGACAAAGCAAACTCGGTCAGTTTCGATAACTCCAAGCTCAAAAATGCTATCGGCGGCTTTGAGGCAAAGGTCAGCGCTAAGGAGGGTATCCGCAGGACTGTTGAATACATTCTTACGCACGAGGAGTATCAGAATGACGATGACGAATTTGACAAATGGTGCGATGACGTGATAGCCGCAGTAGAAAAAATGGAAAGCAGCTTTAAGAGCTGAGAAAATAACTTACAAACATCTGCCCCGAAGCGAACAGTGAAGTTCTGCTTCGGGGCATTTTTGTTTTTCACGGCAAAATGTTTCACGTGAAACATTTGTTCTATTGCAGCTGATATTTTTGCTGCATAAAAAAGATCACGAAACAGGGGTTCCTGCTTCGTGATCGTCAGCTATGGAGAGGCCGTCAAAAAATGAAAACCATTTTTGCATTGTTATCCCTGCGCTGTTTTATTCACTTACAGCGTCAAGGTCTGATCTGTCATCTATGAATCTTTTCAGTTTTTCAAAGCTGTCTGCGCAAACTGCGTGCTCCATTCTGCACGCTTCGTCATCGGCGGTAGTGTCATCAACGCCCGCACTCATGAGCATATTCTTGAAGAACTTATTCTTTTCATAGACGGCTTTTGCTTCGGGCAGACCTTTTTGCGTGAGCAGCACCCGCTTATTCGGCGTAAGGCTGATCTTTCCGTCGCAAAGCAGATTTCTCACCGCCCTGCTGACGCTCGCTTTGGTATAGCCCATTAGTTTTGCGATATCTGTTACTCTCACAGCTTCGCTGTTGTCATTGGAAAGTATATAGATCGCTTTGAGGTAATCATCTACCGATTCCCTTGATTTGCTCTGAACACTCATTTATTTTCCTCCGCAAGAAACTACTTTCTGCTGAAAAAACCTTTCTTTTTGTATTCCTCATCGCTGATCCCGTTCAGCTTATAGCCAAGCTCTGTTATTATAGCCGTAAGCCTTTCCTTATCGGGAGCCTGCTCTGAGATTATTTCGGTGATGCCCTTTTTGTGCGAGCTTGTCACCTTTTTCACCTTGAACTCTCTGCGGACAGCATCATTGATATGTGCCTCGCACATACCGCACATCATACCGTCGATCTCAAGTACGGTCCTTATCATCATATCATCTCCCGTATGCAATGATATTTGTGCTGCTCAGCTGTGAGATGCTTTGTTTTTTGCTGCATGGCAGGCTGCGCAACCCATCGAGCAATGACCGCAGTTGCCGCCGCAGGTAGGTGATTTCCCTGCACGCTTATCTTTTACCATTGATGCCACAATTGCGGCAACGATAACTGCGAGCACGAGAAGAACAAGTATTGTTCCGATATTTGCACTTAGCCACGACAGCATAGCGATCCTCCTTTTTAGTTACTGCTCAACTGCGAGAGCCTTGTTTTTAACTGTGAGCTTTGTCGATTCCTTGTAAGGCTTGAAGAGCATGAAGATGATGCCAACAAGCAGAAGTATGGAAACGATAAGTCCGATAACATTTACATTTGAAGTGAATATTCCGCCGAACTGGTAGATCATAAGAGATACGGCATAAGCGAACAAGCACTGATAGCCGACTGCAAAGAGCGTCCACTTGGGGCTGTTCATTTCTCTCTTCATTGCGCCGATAGCTGCAAAGCAAGGTGCGCAGAGGAGATTGAATGCGAGAAATGAATAACCGGCAAGTCTGGTAAGGCCTTCAAAATCAAGAACTCCGAATACTCCGACTACCTCTTCCTTAGCAACAAGTCCCATAATAGTTGCAACTGCTGCGGAAGCGTTATCAAATCCAAGAGGTGCAAACAGCCACTTGATGCCGTTGCCTATGTGACCAAGGATCGAATCTGCAAGCTCCATATCGGGATAGAATCCGAACGAAGCACCCTCCTGCCAGCCGAATACCGAGCCTGCCCAGATAACGATAGATGAAAGAAGTATGATAGTTCCTGCTTTTTTGATGAACGACCAGCCACGCTCCCACATCGAACGAAGTACATTGCCTACGGTCGGAACGTGATATGCAGGAAGCTCCATTACAAACGGTGCAGGATCGCCTGCGAACATTTTTGTCTTTTTGAGCATTATGCCCGAGATTATGATAGCTGCCATACCAAGGAAGTATGCGCTGGGTCCTACCCACCATGCGCCGTTGAAGAGCGCAACTGCGATCATCGAGATGATCGGGAGCTTAGCTCCGCAGGGGATGAATGTTGTTGTCATTATCGTCATACGGCGGTCACGTTCGTTCTCGATAGTTCTTGAAGCCATGATACCCGGAACGCCGCAGCCCGTACCTATGAGGATAGGGATAAAGGATTTTCCCGAAAGACCGAAACGGCGGAAGATCCTGTCCATGATGAACGCAACTCTTGCCATGTATCCGCACGATTCAAGTATCGCAAGGAAGATGAACAGAACCAGCATCTGAGGCACAAAGCCCAGAACTGCGCCCACACCTGCTACGATACCGTCAAGGATAAGTCCCTTGAGCCAATCGGTGCAATTGAGTTTATCAAGTCCCTTTTCAACAAGCACCGGAACACCGGGTACCCATACGCCGTATTCGGCAGGGTCGGGAGCGGTGAACTCACCCTCCTCATCAAGTGCTTCGCCAAGCGCTGCATCTATATCGTAGACCTGATCGGGATTGAGAGGAGTTTCCTCGTCCTCGTCATCCTCGGCATATTCAGCCTTTTTGTAGAACTCGTCACGGTAGCTGCCGTAGCTTTCCTCAAAGGCATCAAAATCTTTATCTTCAATTGCGCTGAACACCTCGCCTGCGCCCTTGATATCTTCATCATCAGCTGCTGATTCAGCTACTTTCTTAACTTCATCGGTGAACACGTATTTGCTTGCCCAGTCGTCCTTATCCGCTTCATAGCTGCCGCTGATACCGAACAGGTGGAAGCCGTCACCGAAAAGTCCGTCGTTTGCCCAGTCGGTAGCCCATGTGCCGACTGTTGTTACCGAGATATAGTACACAAGGATCATTACCGCTGCAAAGATCGGAAGTCCGAGCCAGCGGTTTGTAACTATCCTGTCTATCTTATCCGAAGTCGTTGCTGCGCCCTTGTTTTTCTTTTTAAGGCACTTATCTATTATGCCCGAAATGAAAACGTATCTTTCGTTGGTGATGATCGACTCGGCGTCATCATCAAGCTCAGCCTCAGCCGAAGTGATCTCAGCCTCGATGTTCTTTTTGGTCTGCTCGTCAAGCATCAGCTTTCCTGCTGCTTTTTCATCACGCTCAAACAGCTTAACAGCGTACCATCTGTTCTGTCCCTCCGGTACGGCGCTTGCACAGTAGCTTTCGATATTTGCAAGTGCGTTCTCGACCTTCTCTGAGAACTTGTGTGTCGGAACTGTTGCTTCGCCCTTTGCGGCATCGACTGCTGCCTGTGCAGCTTCCTTGATGCCCGTTCCTTTAAGTGCGGAGATCTCAACTACCTTGCAGCCAAGCTGCTTAGAAAGCTCTGCTGTGTTGATCTTGTTTCCTGTTTTATTCACAACGTCTATCATGTTTACTGCTATTACAACAGGCAGTCCCAGCTCGGTGAGCTGAGTTGTAAGATAGAGGTTTCTTTCAAGGTTCGTTCCGTCGATAATATTAAGTATTGCGTTTGGTCTTTCCCCGATAAGATAGTTTCTTGCAACTACCTCTTCAAGTGTGTAGGGCGAAAGCGAATAGATACCCGGCAGGTCTGTTATCACCACGCCGTCATGGCCCTTCAGCTTACCTTCCTTTTTTTCGACCGTAACTCCCGGCCAGTTTCCCACGAACTGATTTGAGCCTGTAAGGGCATTGAACAGTGTTGTCTTACCGCAGTTAGGGTTTCCCGCAAGTGCGATCTTTAGCTCCATTAAAAACATCCTTCCTTCATATAAGAGGTTAGTAATTACTAACCATACATCACAAAAAATTACTCCACTTCGATCATTTCAGCATCGGCTTTTCTGAGTGAAAGCTCGTAGCCTCTTACAGTAACCTCCATAGGATCGCCCAGCGGTGCTACCTTGCGAACGAACACCTCAACGTTCTTGGTGATGCCCATGTCCATGATCCTGCGCTTAACTGCGCCTTCGCCGTGCAGCTTAACGACCTTTGCGGTGTCGCCGATAGCGACTTCTTTCAATGTTTTCATAAACCTTCCTCCCAAAAAATCAATGATCTTCAGGCAGCGCCCTCAGATCATTATTTTATTAGCCATCTGCTTATCGATCGCAACTCGTGCGTCTTTTACATTGACTATCATATTTCCGTCAAGCGTGCTGATAACGGTAACCTTTCCGCCTACAACAAATCCGAGGTTCTCAAGATGCTTCTTGACCTCAGGACTTCCGCCGATCTTTTTTATAACATTTTCTTCACCTGTTGCAGCATAAGTAAGCGGCATAGATCAACACTCCTTTTCTGACTCGACTCCGTTCCTGCCATGCGGCAGTTAGCATTTTCTAACTGTATTTATAATACCCCTGTTGCGCTGTTTTGTCAAGAGTTAGAGACTCCATTTCGCTAAAATCGTGATTTTTTACAAAAAGTTAGCGAGGGCTAACCTTTTAATATGTGCAATTATACAAATCTCCCGTTTCCATCGCAGTTACAAAGCTCGCAAACAGCGTAAATACGCCGGAACAGCAGAATTACCAACTAATGTGCGAACTATTGACAAAGCAGAAAAAGGGTGCTATAATATGTTCGGTTAGGTAATTCTAACTACATATTGTCTTATCACATACAAACACTCTGTTTTGTTAATTGCGTAAAAGTGCTTGACAAATCCAGAAAAATATGTTATGCTGTAATTGTAAATTATGGGGGAGTAGCAGCACTGATTTTGATAGTGTGGCAAGTCAACAATCTCGTCGGGGTCTCCCGTCTGGCTTGTCTTAAATGTCCAGACTCATGTATTGCAACGTAAGCTGTACATGGAGTCTGATTTTTTATGTATAATGATTTCATCGGTCACAGCTTACCGCAGCGTCGGTATTGCCGTGACCGATTCTTTTTTACTAAACGGCGGGAGAAGTTGTTTGTATGATATTTATTGGCTGCATATATGAATATCTGTTCATATATGCACGGGAAAGCGAGGAGTATTTATGTTTATCGAGATCAGCGGCATCAAAAAATCCTTCGGCAGCGGTGAGAGCCGTGCAGACGTACTAAAGGGCATTGACATCAGTATCAACAAAGGCGAGTTCTGCGTTCTGCTCGGACCTTCCGGCTCGGGCAAATCAACACTGCTCAACATCATCGGCGGTATCGACTCGGCAGATGAGGGGTACATTTCCATCAACGGTGAAAAGACAGCCGACATGAACGAAAAGGCGCTGACACTTTACCGCAGAAAGCATCTGGGCTACATATTCCAGATGTACAACCTGATACCTAACCTGAACATCAAGGAAAATGTTGAAGTAGGCGCTTATCTGAGCGACTCCCCTCTTGATGTTGATGACATTCTCAAAACGCTCGGTCTTTATGAGCATCGCCACAAGCTGCCTAATCAGCTTTCGGGCGGACAGCAGCAGAGAACTGCGATCGGAAGAGCGATAGTAAAGAACCCTGATATACTGCTTTGCGACGAGCCGACAGGTGCGCTTGACTACAAGACCTCAAAGGAGATACTTCAGCTGATAGAAACTGTTAACCGGAAATACAACAGCACTATTATAATGGTAACACACAACGATGCGATAAAGAACATGGCTGACAAGGTGATAAAGCTGCGTGACGGCATGATAAGAAAGCAGTACACAAACGAGAGTAAGATAGCTGCGGCTGACCTTGACTGGTAAGGAGGGATCGGCATGAGAAATCCACTTTCAAGGCGCATCTGGCGTGAGATAAAGGGCGAAACGGGAAAGTACCTTGTTATTTTCATATTCATGGTGGCACTTATTGCGGTAGCCTCGGGTTTTTTCGTTGCAGATGTGAGCCTTAAAAAAGCATACGATGAGAGCTTTGAGAAATACAACATCGAGGACGGCAACTTTGAGCTTATGCAAAAGCCCGACAAGCAGGTGCTTGAAGAGATAGAAAACGAGAACGAGCTGAAGCTGTACGAGAACACCTACTCGATGCCCGAAAGCGTTGGCGGCAGCCACATAAGAATGTTCACCGAGCGCAAGGACGTTAACAAGGTCTGCGTGCTTGACGGTGATCTGCCCGAGGCTGATAATGAAACGGCGCTGGACAGACTTTATATGAACAGCAACGATCTCAAGATAGGCGACAGTATAGAAGTCGGCGGCAAGGAGCTTGAGATAGTTGGCACCGTAGCACTTCCCGATTATTCGGCACTGTATGAGAACAACACAGACTTTATGTTCGACACAGAAAAGTTCGGCGTTGGTATCGTTACGCAGAAAACTTTTGATGAGTTCGCTGAGGTGAATGTGCACTACTCGTACTCCTGGAAGTACGACTCCGCACCGAGCGACAGAACGGGCAAGGAGGCAGTTGACAGAGCAACGGACCTTTCAAAAGCAATTTCACAAAAGGCACAGCTTTCAGATTTTATCCCCGGAGCGCTGAACGCCGCAATAAACTTTTCAGGCAACGACATCGGTCACGACAAGATAATGATGATGGTGATGCTTTATATGCTCATCGTTATAATTGCATTTATTTTCGCTGTTACAACAGGAAACACGATAGTTAAGGACGCAAATGTTATCGGTACGCTGAGAGCTTCGGGCTACACCAAGGGCGAGCTTGTAAGGCACTATATGGCTGCGCCGCTGATAGTTCTGCTGATAGCGAGCGTTATAGGAAACGTTCTCGGCTACACGGTGTTCAAAGAATTTATGGCAGCTGCATACTTAGGTTCTTACAGCCTGGTATCATACAAGACGGTATGGAATCCCGAGGCATTTATCTATACCACGATTATACCGCTGATACTTCTGGCACTGATAAACTTCATCATGCTGGCACACAAGCTGAGCCTTACTCCTTTGCAGTTCCTGCGCCGTGACCTTAAAAGGCATCAGCGCAAGAAGGCTTTCAAGCTGAACACAAAGATAGGCATTATGAAGCGTTACAGGCTGAGAGTTATTTTCCAGAACATCCCCGGATACATCACGATATTTGCCGGCATTTTCTTCTCAAGCGTTATACTGCTGTTTTCACTGCTGTTCAATCCGCTGCTCGACCAGCTCAGCGAGGACACGGTAAACAACATGATCGCTGCGCACCAGTATGTGCTCAAAGCACCTGTGCCGACACAGAATGAAAAGGCTGAAAGGTACTCGGTAACTTCACTTGAAACTACGGGAAGAGATTTTACCGAGGAGATATCGGTATACGGCTTTGTTCCCTCAAGCAGATATTTCCTGACTGAGTTCGACGGCGACAAGGCGATCATATCAAGCGCTTACGCTGATAAATACGGTCTTGACGAGGGCGACAAGATAACGCTGAAGGACAAGTACACCGAAAAGGAATACGATTTTGAGATCGGCGGTATTTACACCTACCCAAGCACACTTGCGGTATTTACGAGCATGGACAACTTCAACGAGATGTTTGACAAGGAGCCCGAAAGCTTTACCGGTTACCTTTGCAGCGAGGAGATAGATGACATTGACGAGCACCTTATTGCAACGCACGTTACAAAGGATGACCTGACAAAGACCTCACGTCAGCTCAAGCGCTCAATGGGCAACATGATGACTGTATTCCTTGCAATAGGTGTTGCGGTCATAGTGCTGGTAGTGTTCATGCTTTCAAAGGTAATTATCGAAAAGAACAGCCAGTCTATCTCGATGACGAAGATACTCGGTTACAGCAAGGGCGAGATAAACGGCATCTACATTCACACAACGACTATCGTTACGCTTGCCTCTATCCTGCTCAGCCTGCCGATAACAGCTTTTGCGATAGATCTGATATGGCGTGTGATGATGATGGAATACTCAGGCTGGATCTCCCCCGACATTCCGTTCACGGCTTACATTACAACGGCTGCTCTTGCGGCGGCTTCATACCTGGTCACGACCTTCTTCCTGAAGATAAGGCTCAACAGGATACCGCTTGACGAAGCACTTAAAAACGTAGAATAACAAAAAAAGATACCTGCGTAATGAACCGCCCCACATTGTGCGTACA
>DFFV01000105.1 GCA_002371625.1 Ruminococcus sp. UBA3767 | reverse complement strand
TGGCGGCAGTGATCCGACCAGTAGGTGTCTATCATTCTTATCTCGGTTATAGTCGGGTTGCGCTTTTCGCTGTCCCTGAAATAATCACGGCAGAAGCGGATATCATCAAGATCCATTGCAAGTCCCAGCTCATCTATCATTGCTTTAAGGTCATCGTCTGTCGAATAGATAAAGCCGTCCACCGTTTCAACAGTTGTTGGGATAGTGTACTGAACATCGAGCGTTTCAAATGTTTCAAGGCTTGCCTCTCTTGATTCAACGGGGTTTATCATATAGCTTTTTATCTGAGCTATCTCCTCATCTGAAAGGTTTCCCGTAACTATGTATATCGTTGCCGATCTTACAGCAGGTCTTTTTCCTCCCGTCAGCAGTGATATACACTGCGCACATGAATCCGCACGCTGATCGAACTGTCCCGGCAGGAACTCAACAGCAAAAACGAAATCATTATCTCTCAGCTCGGGCAGGTGATCGTAAGTGATATCTACCGCAGGCTCTGAAAATACAACAGGCGCAGCCAGCGCAAAATCTTCCTTTGAGAGTCCCTGGGCATCGTATCGGTTGATGACACGCAGTCCCTCCAGTCCCGAAAGACCGAGAGCGGATTTTATGCCATTGATGAGCGAAGTTGCTTCAACAGCATATTCGGGCTTTTTTTCAACATATATTCTGTATACAGACATGACCACATCTCCTTTAAATAGATACACTAATTATACACCATTATGTAGTGTTTTGTCAATGAACAAGTTGTTATCAAAGAGAGAAATTCGGACATCAAAAAACCGCCCTGTGAAAGAGCGGTTCTAAAATATGAGTCATTGTTTTTTCTTGACGCCGTTTTCTTTAAAGAAATTGACAGAGACATCGATGCCGTATGTTATTGAAAAACTATCGTAGTCTTTTGTTTTTACGCCCATTGGAAGTTCACTGTCTTGTAGCGAGACTTTTCCGTTAAGAGACTCTGCCTTTATCGTATATTCTCCCCACATGTTTTTATCGGTCGTCAGTTCGACTCTGTAATAGATTCCATATTGCGTATCAGTGCTGCGGCTGACTGACGTTTCTGTAATGATCCACCCATATTCTTTAGCTGTCTTTTTGACCTTTGCGAATGCGGCTTCAGCGGCAGCTTTCAGGTCTGCTTTGGTGGTCGTGGCTTTTGTTGTCGCCTTGGTCTTTGCTTTGGTCGTTGTGGTCTTTGGCTTGGTCGTAGTCTTTGCCTTAGTGGTCGTGGTCGTTGTAGTGGCTTTTTTGGTCGTTGTCGTTGTGGTCTCGCTGTCCTCGTGCCATTGACCGGGGTTAACGTCCTGCGGTATTTCGGAAGGCGGTGGTCCTGCATTATTCTTTGTTGTGGTTACTTTCAGTGTCGTGATTGAAACTATATCATCCGGTTCATTTTTTGTTGTGGTGGTTGTCGTCTCTTCGGTCGTTGTGGTCGTGGTCTGCTGCTTGTCCTCGGTCTTGTTCTCACCGCCGCAGGCAGTCATACAAGCAGTTGCCATAGCCAGCGCAAGCACCGCCGCTAAAAATCTCTTTTTCATAATATCCCGCCTTTCTTTTCGGGTTCAGCTTTTTGTATATTATACCACCATTTGCCGAATTTTGCAAGTGTAAAACGACTATATGATCTCTGCGGTGCAGCTGTCGCCGTCAACGCCCGTGATACGGACGTTTTTCGTCTGCCACCGCCACGAGCTTTCGCCGTCAGCCCTGACCTTTACGGGCGTGTAGTTTTTTGTGTAGCCTCTGTGCCAGCCGTCGCCCTTTTCCTTTTCAAAAAGCACGCTTACCGTTTTTCCGCAAAGCGAATCGAGCCAGCATTTTCTTATTCCGCTGCAAACCTGTTCGAGCCTTTCGCACCTGCGCAGCTTTTCCGCCCTGTCTATCTGTCCGCCGAATTTTGCCGCTGCCGTACCCTCACGCACGGAGTATGGGAAAATATGCACCTTTTCAAAGCCTATCTTCTCAACGAATTTTAGCGTCTGCTCAAAATCCTCCTGTGTTTCGCCTGCAAACCCGACCATTATGTCGGTCGTTATCACGCAGTCCTCAAATGCGGCTCTCAGCTTTGCGCAGAGCCGTTCGTACTCCTCGCAGGTGTATTTGCGGTTCATTCTTTTAAGTGTCGAATCGCAGCCGCTTTGCAGCGAAAGATGAAATTGCGGGCATAGCTTTTCCTGCATCTTCAGCCGCCCGATGTCCTCATCACTTATCATTTCCGGCTCCATCGAGCTTAGCCGCACACGCTCTATCCCTTCTGCCGAGCAGGCAGCCTCAACAGCGTCCGCCAGCCGTATGTCCTCATCAAAGTCCTTTCCGTAGCAGCAAAGGTTTATCCCCGTCAGTACGACTTCCTTGTAGCCGCCCTGCGCAAGTGCGTTTATCTCCTCGGTGATGTCGCCCAGTGGCTTTGAGCGTATGTGTCCCCTTGCATAAGGGATTATGCAGTATGTGCAGTATTGGTCGCAGCCGTCCTGTATCTTCACAAAAGCCCGTGTTTTTGCGCCCGAAGGCTTGTTTTTCATCGGGGCAAAGCTCTCGCCCCTGCTGTGCTTTTCAATGCTGAACAGCCTGCTCCTGTTTTCAAGAAATTCCTTTATAAGCTGCGGGATACGCTCTTTTGAAGTGCCCGTAACTATGTCACATTCCTCAAGTGCCCTTGCACGCTCCGGGAAAGCCTGCGAAAAGCAGCCCGTAAGGACTGTTATTGCCTGCGGAGCTTCCTTTTTCATGCGCCGCAGCGTCTGCATCAGCTTTTTGTCCGACTGCGCAGTGACCGTACAGGTGTTTATAATGAAAATGTCAGCGTCACTCATCGCATCAACGCTCTCAAAGCCGTCTGCTGCGAGCTTTTGCCGCAGATTTTCCGTTTCATATTGGTTCACCTTGCAGCCGAAGGTGCAGTAGTATATCCTCATTTTATCCGTTCCTCTAAAATCGACATTGTGCACAAACTGGACATAATTTCATTGTGCACTTTGCACATAAATCTTTGGTGTCTTTTGTTGCCTTTGATTATTGTACCATATTTTTTTTTTTTTTGCAAATTTCAGTTGACAAACACGGAAAGTTGCGTATAATGGGAGTTGCAGGAGAGAAAAGAAGACCTGCGGAAAGAAAGGGAAAGACGAAAGTCTTACAAACGGTTAAAAGGAGGAACGGTTTATGAAAAAGACAAATGTAATGTTGGATTCCATCTCAGCGGTTAAGGATTTCGTTAGTATCGTATCTAATTACGATTTTGACGTGGATCTTGCTTCTGGCAGATACGCAGTAGATGCAAAGTCTATCATGGGTATCTTCAGTCTTGATCTGACAAAGCCGATCCAGCTTACTGCTCACACTGATGATGCTGACAAGTTCTTTGCTCAGATCCAGAAGTACATCGCAGACTAAGCTGATCCAACAAACTGTGAACGATGACCTGAGATAAATAAAAGGCATCAAGACTTTCACCACGGTACGTTAACCGTATGAAATGCTTTGGGCGAAAGCCCTGTTCGCGCAACTAACGGGAGATTATCCCGTATAATAAGAAAAGCAGGTTTGTTAAAAGCAAGCCTGTTTTTTCTCAGATAGTTTTCACCGAAAAGATGCGGTCAATAAACGTGCGGCGGTGAAAACAGCAAAAACAGACTGTTTAAGAACTATGTGCAAAATGAACAAGAGAATATGTCCGAACAAAGCTGCTTATAGTGCAGGAATTCTTTTATTGTTAAGCAGGGTTAATTAATGGTAAACGCATTAGACAAATTGACAAGTCAAAGTTGTTCAATGTAACAAAAAATTAATATAAACCTTGACATTTATTATTATGCGGTGATACAATATATACAAATATCACTGGAGTTATTGGCTAATTTGCCGATAGAGTAAAAAGCAATAAAGATTTTTTGTAAAAGAGCAACAGATAATTTCGGACGAAGGAGGTAAACTATGAAAGCGTATTTAAGAATCGATTCCTATGAAGACATTATGAGACTCAACGATGTAGCAAGAAGCTGCGACTACGATATGTATATTGAAAGCGGCGCTGTAAGAGTTAATCCTAAGTCGGTAATGGGAATATTCAGCATAGGCACTAAAAAGGTAGTGCTGCTGACAACTCGTGATAACGACAGGGCTGCATTTATAGAGAAATTCGGCAGCTTTATCAACGAAGGCTGATAACAGCAGCAAAAAAGAATAATAGATGAAAATGAGGCACTGCGCATAAGCAGATGCCTCTTTTTTTGCTCATAAGCTGCGTATGTAGTGGAAAAGATACTGCTGGGCAATGCCCCGGATACCTTTGGTGCATTCGGGCAGCCCGTTTGGATACCACTGCGCCATAACTCTTTTTACCCAAACGTCCATGGGGAAAGCATCTGTGCGGTAAAACCCGAAAAGCAGCGCACAATCTGCCACCTTGGGACCTACGCCTTTTATAGTCATCAGCTTGTTCCTTGCCTCGTCAAGCGGCAGGGAACGTATTTTTTCAAGCTCTATCTCGCCGCTGAGCACCTTTGAAACTGCATCGACAAGGTACTTTGCACGAAATCCCGAACGCAGATAACCAAGGCTTTCGACCGTTTCATCTTTCATCATCTCAGCACTGGGGTAGCCGCTGTAATGCTCGCATAAACGCCCGATTATCCCTTTGATACGGGGAATGTTGTTGTTCTGGCTGATTATGAAGGAGGAAAGCGCTTCCCAGCTGTCCTGCCTGAGTATACGTATGCCGCCAGCGTAGGCACACGCCTTTGAAAGCATCTCGTCCTCGCTGAGCTGTGCTTTCAGCCTGCCGTAATCGGTCGAAAGGTCAAAATAATCAGCCCATACTTCAATAAACTCCTGCTCGGTGGTGTTATGCAGGCGGAAAAGGTCACTGCCGTTTTCACAGCTGATCGTAAGCTGATTGTTGAGAAATGCGCCGTGATAAGCGTTGTCCGCTGTTTTCTCCCACCTGAAAGCCTGTCCGCAGTCAAGCGTATCATCAAGCGCAAAGTCGCTTTGCCGCAGCAAAATATCATTACCGTCGGTCTTATATTCGATAGCCATATTTCACACCCCATACTGCCATTTGATATTGTTCGGTCTTTCCGGAGTTTCGCAGAACAGCTTAACACATTCAAGTGCCGCCTTTATGCTTACAACAGCATCGGCAGGTGCTTCCCATTCCTCGCCGCCTGCGGTAAAAACAACCCTTTTCGTGCCCTCGCTTTTTGAGAGCCAGCAGTCCCGCTCGTCTGTGCCAAAGTAATCAACGCACGCATTTTCGCCGTTTATCAGCACAACAAGGCAGGGATATTTCTCCTTGCCGCTTATCCATGATTCACGGGAATTTGTGATTATTCCGATCATCTGCGTGTAGCTTTCCGCTGAAAAGCTGCCTTTTTCGGTACATACAAGCACAATAGCTCCCCCCAAGCAACAAAAAACTCTTGAAAAACCTGTTAAAATACATTATATTATAAATAAGCTATCATTTCAAGAGGAAAGGAAAGGTTTTTTATGAGAGAAAGTATTCTGACGATACCCGTAACGGATATTTTTGAGCCAAAATGCGGCTGCCCGATATGCAGGCTGAGGGATATGCTTGAAAGCAGGACGGTCGATTACATCATGGGAGCGGCGATGATGGAGCCTGATGTGCGGATAGAAACCAACAAGCTGGGATTCTGCCACGTTCATTTTGAGCAGATGAGAGCCTGCAAGAACCGCTTATCCCTTGCGCTTATGTTGCAGACGCACTTGCAGCATCTTCAGGAGGAGCTTTCAAAAAAGAGCCTGTTTCACGGGCAGAGCGCAAAGCGAAAGACAGTTTCGGCGGTGAACGAGAGCTGCTTTGTGTGCTCGAAGATAGAGTGGGGAATGAGCAGGATAATGCGCACGCTGTTTGAGATGTATGAGCAGCAGGAGGAGTTTAGAAAGCTGTTTGATGAGCAGCAGATGCTTTGCCTGCCGCATTATGAGCTGCTGCTGGAAATGATGGGGACCAGCCTTGACAAAAAGCTGCACAAGCGGTTTTCGCAGGCTTGCGGCGAGCTTATGAAAAAGTACCTTGATGAGCTTGAAAAGGACGTTTCGCACTTCTGCAAGATGTATGACTACCGCAACACGGGAGCGAACGCCGACTGGGGCAACTCAAAGGACTCGGTCGAGAGAGCGATAAAATTTCTGACGACGAGGTAGTTTTTTCGTAAAATTTCGCAACAAAACAAATGTACCGGAAATAATGAAAAAATGCATAAAAGTCCAAATTTGTGTACATAATAATCCCAGCAGTCAAGCAGATATGCGGACAGTGGGTAAGTGTACAATTGTTTGTACAGATGAAATTTATTTGTAAATTTTTCACCGAACAAAATAACAAATCCCGCCGAATGCGGTAGGTAAAGAGCCTGCTTGTCAAGAGCAAAAATCACGTCTTGACAATTAACATTGTGTTCATAAAATCAGGCGAATTTTTTGACATAAAACGACATATATCATAACTTTCGTTAAGAAAAATGTTGAAAACTTTGTTTTCAACAGCAAAGGATCTGCGGTACAGGTGTTGATTTTCAAAGATTTCAACGTACTTTTCAACACAAAATCGTTTCGGCATTGTTGAAAACCCCGTGTTTTCAACACAATTGTTGAGAATTGTTGAAAACTTCCCGAATTTATTACATATTGAACCATAAATATGTAATATATAGAAATTCGAGAGGTGTTGAAAAATGATAAAGGGCGTAAATAAACAAATCATTGAGATTAAATGTCCAAAAGATGAACGCTTTGAAAAGATTTTGTTGTTTGTGAACAGCCGTGAAGGCAGCATTTCGGGGGGCAGGATAAACGAAAAAGCGAAACTGGCTGCGAAAAGTTTTCTTGAAAAGCACCCCGAGCTTTATGACAAAAAACAGCTTTCAAAAACGATAAGGGGTTACAGGATAACGATAGGTCTGTGTGCAGCCGCCGCTGCAGCTGCGGTGTTTTATATTTTCTGCGCCGGCGTTTGAAAAGAAAGAACAAAAAAGAATAGCAAATTGTAAATTTTAAAAAAATTCGTGAAAGCTATTGGCTTTTGCGGATTTTTATGTTATAATATATCAGTTATAGTGCAGGGGCAGCTGCCCTTGTATCAAAAATCCGGGAAAGAGAGCGAAGTATGAAGAATAATGTTCATGACCGCAGCAGCACCGATAACTCGTGGGAGCAGACGCTGATAGTCGGCAGAAACCCCGTTATCGAGGCGCTCAAAGCGGACAAGCTGATAGATACGATATATGTAAATTCGCAGGCGACCGGTTCGGTCACGCTGATATGCAGGCTTGCCGCCGAAAAGGGCGTGCTGGTCAAGCAGGTCAATGAGGTGAAGCTGAACAATATGGCAAAGGGCGCTTCACACCAGGGCGTTATCGCTGTGGGAGCGTGCGGTGAATATGTTTCCCCGGAAAGACTGCTGGAGATAGCACGGGAAAAGAACGAGGATCCGTTCATCATAATCTGCGATGAGATAGAGGATCCGCATAATCTGGGCGCAATAATAAGAACGGCTGAGGCGTGCGGAGCGCATGGAGTGATAATCCCCAAAAGGAGAAGTGCTTCGCTGACGCAGACGGTTTTCAAGACCTCGGCAGGAGCTGCGAGCTGGCTGCCTGTGGCAAGGGTATCAAATCTCGCCGCAACGGTGGATATGCTGAAGAAAAACGGCGTGTGGATATATGGCACTGACGGAAAAGGGGAGAGCTACGACAGTGTTAAGCTCGACGGAGCGATAGGTCTGGTCATCGGATCGGAGGGGTTCGGTATGAGCAGGCTGATGAAGGAAAAGTGTGATTTTCTCCTGAGCCTTCCGATGCTTGGCAGGATAACCTCGCTCAATGCCTCGGTAGCGGCAGGGATATTTATGTATGAGGCAGTAAGGCAGCGAAAGAAACAGAAAGTGAGTGACTGAAGTTGGACAAGAAATTCTCGATAGATGATCTTTTGTCGGAATACAACGAGAAGCTCGACAGCCTGGATGCAAATGCGATAATGGAAGAAAGCAGCCGGGAAGCAGAGCAGGCAGAAGCTGATGCGCAGGAGAGCGAGATGCTCCCCGAAAGCGAGCCTATGATGACTTATGATGAGCAGCCTGATGAACAGGCACCGCAGCACGGCGATGCTTACTTTGACAGCCAGCCGCAGGGGTGGATACCCGAGGAGGAGCAGGAGCTGATCCAGCCCGTCATTGAGGATGAGGCAGAGCTTTCGCAGTATTTTGAGCAGCATAGCACCGAGGCTTATGATGATACATATGAGGCTGAGGAAGATACGCAGTCTGCTCAGGTGCAGCCCGATGAGCTTGAAGGTGAAGAGTATCCCGAGGGAGAGGAAAGCGACGAGCAGCAGAGGCAGGAGAGAAACTCACGCAATGCTGCGGTGATAAGCAATCTTTCCAGAATGAAAAGACAAAAGGCTAAGCGTGGCGAAAGCGTTTCGCCAAAGAACAGGGCGAGCCTTAAAGACTTAAAGCTCGGGCTTACGGGAAAGATAATACCCAAGACCGAGGAGATAGACAGATCGCAGATACCTGACAGCAGCAGCTTTGAGGAGAGGACGGAGTTCCTTTCAAAGCGCAGGCGCAAAAAGGTGGAGAATTTCAAGCTGGATACTCAGGACGAGGAGATACACGACAGGTTCGACGGCGAGAACAAGGGCGTGAAGCATGACGAGTTTGAGAGCTTTGAACAGGCTCCCGAGCTGCTGGCGGACATTATCGAACTGAAAAATACGCTCAAGCGCAGACTGACTATATTGCTCGTGCTTGGCGGTATATGCTGCCTGCTGGCACTTGCAAACGACTTTGGAATCGCTGCTATAGACTTTTTGAACAGGACAAAGTCACCTGCTGTTTACACGGTAATGAGCGTGCTGCTTGGTGTTGGTGCGATGCTTGAATCGTACACAGTGCTCAGCGCAGGTGTGAAAAATCTTGTAAAGGCTAATGCCGACTGCGATTCACTTGCGGCGGTGAGCATGATAACGGCGATGATCTCGGGCGTTATGGCGCTGTTCTCTGTAAGCTCGGTGGGCAGCAAATATTATCACCTGTACATCGGCGCTGCGATAATAGGGCTTGTGTTCAACACCATTGGCAAGCTGATGATAGTAAACAGGACCGAAAGCAATTTCAGATACATAGCGGGCGAATATGACAGATATGCGCTGAAAACGGTCGAGAACGAGGACGTTGCAGCAAACTTTACACAGGGAAGCGTTGATGATTACCCTGTGCTTGCAAAAATGCAGAAAACCGAGTTCGTAAAGGACTTTATGAAAAACAGCTACTGCACGGACGTTTCGGACACGCTCGCAAAGAGGATAACTCCGCTGATACTTTTGTGCGGTCTTCTGCTGGGACTGCTCAGCTTTGTTTTCGATAAGAACCCAACGACCCCGGTTGACAAGATACTTACCGCACTTGCGGCGTTTGCGGGAACGGTTTCGATGTGTTCCTCAATGGCACTGATACTTGTGGTGAACCTGCCTATGACAAGGGCTTCGAGAAAGTACCTGCGCCATTCTGCGATAATGCTCGGTTATAACTCGGTCGATGAGTTCGCAGACACGAATGCGGTGCTTGTTGAAGCAAAACAGCTTTTCCCGACAGGCATGGTCGATTTTGTAAAGCTGAAAATGCTATCTACTACCTCACTTGAGGAATGTATACTTATGGCTGCCAGCCTTTCATGCCAGGCGGACAGCGTGCTGAAAGCACCTTTCTACAAGATGCTCAGAGGAAAGACCGAAATGCTTTACCCCGTTGAGAGCTATATCTACGAGGACGGACAGGGGCTTTCGGGCTGGATAGAGAACAAGCGTGTGCTGCTGGGCACAAGAGAGCTTATGGAAAACCACTCGATCGAGGGGCTTCCGCCGCTTTCAAAGGAGCTTGAATATGCCGGAGAAAACGCAGTTGTATACCTCTCGGTATCGGGCGTTGTGACTACGCTTTTCGTTGTAAGAGCTATGGCAAGCCCGTCTATCAGCGGCTGGATGCAGGAGCTTGAGGAGGAAGGCGTGGTGACTGTTATAAGAACAGTTGACAGCTTCTTGACAAAGCAGTTTATATGCTCCTCGTTCGGAGTTGACGAAAGCTCTGTGAAATTCCTGCCGTTCAGGTATCACAAGGATTACGACGAGCAGACAGACTATGTCGCTCAGGTATCTTCATCGGTAGTTTGCAGCGGACATTTCCAGTCGCTCGCAATGCTGATACTTGGCGCAAAAAGGCTAAAAGCTGCCGCAGACCTGGGAGTTGCGTTCCAGTTCGGCGGAGTTGCGATGGGTGCGCTTTTGTGCCTTATAATGAGCGTTACAGGCTCTTTCTCGCAGATATCGTCAACTGCGGTGCTTGGCTATAATATGCTTCTTGTCGTAGTTGCGCTTCTTGTTCAAAGGTTCAAAAAGGTTTAAGTGCTGATAAAAAAATGGAGGTGTTGAGCATGAAATGGCATAAAAGGGCAGCAGCGGTAATGCTGTCGCTTGCCGTTTGCATAGCGTTTGCAGGCTGTGATAAAAAGGACAGCAGCACGCAGGAGCCGGACGAGCCGTCTTCGGCTGCGGTAACTGATTCATCATCGGCACCTTCTCCTGTATCAATAAAGGAATATTCATTCCCCGAGTTTATGAAAAAGCTCGAGGATCCCGACCTGCTTTCAAGGCAGATATATCAGAGCTTTGATAAAAGCAAGGCGGAAACCACCGTGACAGAGCAGCCCTTTAAGGATAAGGTGTGCGTGAACCGTGTGTGCGAAAAATTCTACACTTTCTCATCGGGAGTGAGAATGGGACTTTTGAACTCCGACGGTGCTGAGGTGATCCCTGCGGACAAGTACACCAAGATAACGGCTGTTTCAAACGATGAGGTGATGTGCTCCTATATGAACGGCAGCACCGAGGAGCGTGAACATTATGTGCTGTTCGATAACGGTGCGGTCTCAAAGTATGAGTATAAGGGCTTTGATCCCTCAACGATAGTTGCTGCTGAGTACAATGAAGTGGATCAGGCAACGGGCGAAACGAAAAAATCATTCGTTATCGCAAAGTCCGTTACGGAGAACGTTGAATACCCCAAGGGCAATGCGTTGTGGGATACAGCCGAAAAGTGCGATCCCAAAAAGCTGAGCACGGGTAAGACATACAGGGCGTATTACAAGGTGTCACGAGGCGGAGCATCATATTATGTCTGCTTTGATGATTATTACAACTATGATATTTATGAGGCTTCTTATGCAAAGATAAGAGTCAAGGTAGGAAACGTTTCGGGCGAATGTTATGTGCAGAGCTTTGAGGACTATACCGAGCTGCAGAGAATGGTAAAGAGCTTCGGAAAGGCAAAGGCTTCAAAAACTCCCGATGAAAACGAAACGCTGGACTATATACAGATAACCTTCGGACTCAACACCACAGACCAGTATGTTATGACAATGTCGTCTGACGGGTGGTGCCTGACGGATAACCTGACGCACAATACGCTCCCCGACAACAAGTATTTCGCCTGCTACGATAAGGACAGCTTTGTCAGCCTCGTGCAGTGGGTGGATCAGGTGATGTCAAAGGAGTATAACGTGCAGAATAAGAAATAATTTGTGAACAAAATGCAGGAACGCATCGGTTTCCTGCATTTTTTGTGCGTAAAACGGCTCTGTTTGGTTGACAATCAGGGGGTTGTGTGGTATAATATATCTGATTGTAACGCAGTTCCTGCATAATCACACGCAGTTTGCGAATACTCTTTAAAAAGACGGTTTTTAAGGAGTGAAATGTATGTGTGAACAGCAGGAAAACGAACAGCAGGAGAGCGTGCAGGATATTCCCGAGCAGGAGCAGATAATCGAGTTCGGGTGCGCTGCAAGTTCAAATGCAAAGCATAATATCCATTGCCTGAATATAATCGGGCAGGTCGAAGGGCATTATATCCTGCCTGCACAGAACAAGACGACAAAGTATGAGCATATCATACCTGCGCTTGTTGCTATCGAGCAGGACAGGACGATAGAGGGACTTCTTATCATACTCAATACGGTCGGAGGAGATGTTGAGGCAGGGCTTGCGATAGCTGAGCTTATTGCAGGAATGAAAACGCCGACAGTCTCGCTCGTGGTCGGAGGAGGACATTCTATCGGCGTTCCGCTGGCGGTCAGTGCAAAGTATTCGTTCATCGTGCCAAGCGCAACTATGACGATACACCCCGTGAGAATGAACGGGACGGTGCTGGGTGTTCCGCAGACGCTTTCGTATTTCGAGAAGATGCAGGAAAGGATAGTGCGGTTCGTCTGCGGCAATTCGGCGATAAGCCCCGGAAGATTCAGGGAGCTTATGCTCAACACAGGGCAGCTCGTTATGGATGTTGGCTCGGTGATAGACGGGCAGAGCGCTGTTGACGAGGGACTTATAAACAGGCTCGGAGGACTGAGCGAAGCGATTGAGCGGCTTTACGATATGATCGAGAACAGCTCGGAAAAAGAGGTGATACACGGTGATGTACACAGTGATAAGCCTTTATGATGTTTTTTATAACGACATAAACAGCAGACAGCGAAAGTCTTTTTTCAGCACTGTTCCTGCTGACTATCTTAGTAATAACGGATTTTATATCTGACATATTAGGGGGACATAAAATGAGCATTTTAAGTGCTATTTTTCAAGCGATAATACAGGGATTGACCGAATTCTTGCCTGTATCGAGCTCGGGACACCTTTCACTTTATCAGCATTTTACGGGAAACAGCGGAGAAGGCGCACTATTCTTCTCGGCAGTGCTCCATCTGGGAACTCTGCTTGCGGTATTTGTCGCTTACAGGCAAAGGATCGTCAACATGATAAAAGAGTTCTTTTCGATGGTAGGCGATATATCACATAAAAAGTTCTCGCTCAAGGAAGCTAACGGGGACAGAAAAATGGTCGTTATGATAATCGTTTCGACGCTGTGCCTGCTGCCGTTTGCGATATTCAAGGGCTGGTTCGAGTCGGTAGCTGAGGATTCGAGCATATTCGCCGAGGGTATCTGCTTCCTTTACACCGCCTGCATCCTTTATCTTTCTACCAAGTGCATGAACGGGCGTAAGCAGGCTGTGAACATCACGGGAAGAGATTCGGTTGTCGTGGGACTTTTCCAGGGCGTTGCACTTCTTCCGGGCGTTTCAAGATCTGGTTCAACTATCAGCGCAGGTCTTTTCTGCGGCTTTTCAAGAGCAACGGCTGTTGAGTATTCGTTTATACTGGGAATTCCTGCGATTCTTGCAGGCTGCCTTTCAGAGCTTATCAAGGCACTCAAGGAGGGCGCTGCGATACAGTTCGGACATTGCGTGATCGGATTTATCGTTGCAGCAGCAGTCGGACTTGCAGCTATAAAGCTCATCAACTGGCTCGTGAAGTCGGACAGATTCAAGATATTTGCTATCTACACCCTTGCTCTCGGCGGAGTTGTACTTATCATCTCGATCATTGAGGCTATAAAGGGTTCACCAATAACTTTTGCATGATCAAGCATTATACCGAAAAAGTCTGAAAGGGTTTTCAGGCTTTTTTGCGGCTTTAAACAGTTATATTTGAAAGGACGATGCGTTGAAAATGGCGGCGAATAAGACAGGCGCAGCTTCAAAAAAGAATACCGCTAAAAGCTCGGGTGCTTCGGCAAAGAGCACCTCTGCCAAGAAAAAAAGCACGGCAGCGTCCTCTAAGACAAGCAAGGCGCAGGCTGCACAAAAGGCAAAGGAGGCTGCAAGGGCTAAGGAAAAAAGGCGTTTCTGGTCGTATATCCTTTTCTTCTTCGGAATTTTTGAGCTGTTTGCGACATTCATCAAGGGCGACGGCTTGTGGCGCAAGCTGTTTGACCTGAACAGAGGCGTTTTCGGTATATCCGTTTTTCTGTTTGCTCCGCTGATAATCTATGTGGCGCTGATGATAGCCTCGGATTACAATAAAAATGCCGTTGTGGCAAAAATGATAGAGGGCGGCGTGCTGATGCTGCTTTTCAGCGGCGCAGCACAGATATTGCAGGTCGGAACGGTGCAGGGCGCATCGCTTTCGGCAAAGATAAAATGGCTTTACGAAAACGGGCAGAAGCTGCGTGGAGGCGGCGTTGCCAGCGCAGTTCTTGGTATGCCGCTGCTTTCGGCTTTCAAGCGTGTGGGCGCAGCTATAATCATTCTGCTGGTTGCTTTCACGTTTATAATGCTGCTTACGGATATAACCCTGCCGCAGCTGCTGAAAGCTATCACAAAGCCTTTCAAGAGCGGCTACGATGCCGTTAACGAGGACAGATACACAAGGGCTGAAAAGGCAGCGGAAAAAGAACGGGAGGCACAGCAGGCTCCCGAGGGCGAGAGCGATAAAAAGCTGCGCAGGGATAAAAAAACGCCGCATCAGGTTGCCGAAAACAAGCCTGTGCGCAGGATAAGACGCAAGGGAAAAATAGATGCACAGGTCGATTTTGCAAGGTATCTTGAGGAGGAAAAGCGTGAGAGAGAGCAGCTTTCCGAGGAGGAGGTACCCGATTTCAGCGAATATGAATATCTCAATATGGATCCTGCGGAGCTGCCGCAGATAGACAATGAGGAGATAAAGGCTGAAAAGGAAAAAGAGAAGAAGGACCTTAAAAAGATAATAGAAAAGGCTGTTGCAAGGGCGGAAAAGCCTGCGCAGCCGCAGGAGGAAAAACCGCAGGAGCCGCAGCCGGAGCAGACTGAGGTGCACGTTGAGAAAAGCGGACAGACAACGCTTTTCGAGCAGGAGGAAAAGGTGCCTGCTTATGTTTATCCGCCTGTTGATATACTCAAATATGCCAAAAACGTTACCGCTCCCGAGGTGATACAGCAGGAGATAAATGAAAAGGCGGACAAGCTCGTTTCAACGCTGGAGACCTATGCTGCAAAATCAAGGATAGTCAGCGTTTTCCACGGACCATCGGTAACGAGGTATGAGCTGGAGCCTGCCGCAGGAGTAAGGGTAAACAAGATAACAGGACTTTCGGACGATATAGCGCTCAATCTTGCTGCAACAAGCGTGCGTATAGCACCTGTTCCCGGCAAGGCGTGCATCGGTGTGGAGGTGCCTAACACCCACAGGGAAATGGTCACGCTGCGTGAGCTTATAGACAGCGAGGAATACCGCAATTCCAAGGGCAAGCTGACATTTGCTGTCGGCAAGGATATAGAGGGCAACATCGTTATAGGAGATATTGCAAAAATGCCGCATCTGCTCGTTGCAGGTACTACCGGTTCGGGTAAGTCGGTGTTTACGAACTCTATCATTCTGAGCATCCTTTATCATGCTTCGCCCGATGAGGTCAAGCTGATACTTATAGACCCTAAAAAAGTTGAGTTCCCGATATACAATAATATTCCGCATCTGCTTATCCCCGTTGTTACCGAACCGCTGAAGGCGGCAGGTGCGCTGGGCTGGGCGCTTAACGAAACGATAAAGCGTTATAACAGGCTTGAAGCCAACCATGTAAAGAGCCTGCACGAGTATAACTCGATGGTAAGGCGTGAGCGTAAAAAGCCCGAGGGCGAGCGCAATGAGGAGATCGCTAAACTGGACATACTGCCGCAGATAGTTATCGTTATCGACGAGTTTGCCGATCTGATGATGGCGGCAAAGAGCGAGGTAGAGGACACCGTATGCCGTATCGCTCAGATAGCCAGAGCGGCAGGTATACACATGATAATCGCTACGCAGTCACCGAGAAAGGACGTTATCACGGGACTTATCAAGTCCAATATCCCTTCAAGAGTGGCACTGAGCGTTTCGAGCATAATGGACTCACGAGTTATTTTTGACTACGGCGGAGCTGAAAAGCTGCTGGGCAACGGCGATCTGCTTTACAAGCCTGTGGGAATGAAAAACCCGATGAGGATACAGAGCGGCTTTGCTTCGACAAAGGAGATAAACGAAGTTGTCGAGTTCTTAAAGAGCGAGCACCCGACGCAGTACAGCGAGGAAGTTATGAACGGCGTTGAGGAGAATATACCGCAGGTGAAAGGCTCGGGCAGTGATGATACTTCGGGCGAGAACATCGTGGTCAATGCTGATGATGAGCTTATCGATCAGGCGATCTCGATAATCGTTCAGACGGGACAGGCTTCTACCTCGTTCCTGCAGAGAAAGCTGAAGCTGGGATTTTCAAGAGCTTCAAGGATAATGGACGAGATAGAGGAAATGGGCATAATCGGTCCGCAGGAAGGCTCAAAGCCGAGAGATGTGCTCATCTCGCAGCAGGACTGGCTGGAAATGAAGGCAAGACGTTAAGAGAGGTCATGCGTGCATGGGCAAGCAGTATAACAAAAACAAGCTGAACGTTCAGCAAAGCAGTAATAACTCGCCGCAAGGCTCACAGACTCTGGTGTTTCTGGGCGTGGGGCTTATTGCGCTGGCACTGCTGCTGTTTGGGTTCATATTCTTTTCCTCAAAGGGCGGAAAGGACGACAGCAGCTCGCAGGGTGAAAGCTCAGCAAAGGATAGCAGCTCCTCGCAGGCAGCTGCGGAAAGCTCTGCTGCCGTAACGACCGCAGGCAGCACAAAGAAAACGTCCGAAAGCACGGGCGGTGAAAAGACTGCTGATAATGCTCAGACGCAGGTGCACTTTGTAGATGTGGGGCAGGGCGACTGCACGCTTGTTATCTCAAAGGGCGAAGCGATGCTTGTGGACTGCGGTGAGATGGACGACACCAACAAGGTCATAAACTATATGAAACAGCTTGGCATAACAAAGCTGAAATACATCATCGTCACACATCCGCATACCGACCACATGGGCGAGATGCCGGATATACTCAAAGCGTTCAAGGCGGATAATTTTATCATGCCTAAAGTTCCCGACAGCCTTGTGCCTACTATAATGAGGTATGAAAAAATGCTCAGACAGGTAAAGGCGCAGGGACTGGATATAACCTGGTCGAGCGATACGCAGTTTAAGCTGGGCGATGTTACGGTGGATACATACACTCCGAAAAAGGCGCAGGAAGGACTGAACAACTATTCAACGATAGTTAAGCTGACCTGCGGTGAAAAGAAGTTCCTTATAACGGGCGACTGCGAAAAGGAAGAGGAAGCGGATATTCTTTCGCAGGGCTTTGACCTTAAAGCAGATGTGCTCAAGGTGCCGCACCACGGCAGCTGCAAGGGAACTACCGATGATCTGCTCAAAGCAGTCGGCGCAAAGTATGCTGTTATAAGCTGCGGAAAGGACAATGACTACGGACACCCTCACGACGTGACGGTTAAACGCATAAAGAAATACATAAGTGAGATATATGTAACAAAGGATAACGGCAATGTCGTTTTCACTGTAAACGGCAGCAGCCTTACTGTTAAAAAACAAAGGGGCTGAGAGAATGGGATATGAGATGACTGTTGACAGGATAGAGAAAAATGGCAGGTGGTATATCCTTACCGGAGAGAGCGGCGAAAAAAACGTTACTGCCCGAGTGCTGCGCAGCGGCGGCACGAAAGAGGGCGATATCGTTGAGATAAACGGCAATACCGCAAAGGTGCTGAAAGAAAAAACACGCCTGAGGCGTGAAAAGGTGATAGCTTTGCAAAAGGAGCTTTTCGGCTGATAAAGGAGGAAAAGGCATTATGAACAAGGACCTGTTTTCTGTCATAAACGAGAAACTGCCCGCTTTTTCAAAAGGGCATAAGCTGATAGCCAATTATATCCTCGCACATTATGATAAAGCTGCCTTTATGACAGCGCAGAAGCTGGGCAAAACCGTGGGCGTGAGCGAATCGACGGTCGTCAGGTTCGCTGCTATGCTGGGCTATGACGGATACCCTGCACTGCAAAGAGCACTTCAGGATATGATGCGCAGCAGGCTTACCGCTGTGCAGAGGATCGAGGTGACTTCGGGGCAGATGAACGGAGATGACGTGCTCGAAAGAGTGCTTGACCTTGACATAGACAGGATAAGAAGAACTCTTGAGGTCACATCAAAAGCCGATTTCAACACAGCTGTTGACCAGATTATCTCCTGCAATACCATTTACATAGTCGGAACACGAAGCTCGGCACCACTGGCTGCGTTCCTTAATTATTATCTTTCGCTTATTTTCCCAAGGGTAAAGCTCGTTCCGTCCACTACGACATCGGAGCTTTTTGAGAAGATAATGCACATCGACGAGAGAGACCTGATGATAGGCATCTCTTTCCCGAGATATTCAAAGCAGACGGTGAAAGCGCTGGATTTTGCAAAGCATAACGGCGCAAAGGTCATCGCCATAACCGATTCGGGCAGCTCGCCGATAGCCAAGTACGCTGACAGTCTGCTGCTTGCAAGGAGCGATATGGCTTCGTTCGTGGATTCGCTGGTAGCACCGCTGAGCCTGATAAATGCACTTATCGTTGCTGTTTCCATAAAGAATGTTGACAAGGTATCGGATACATTTGAAAAGCTGGAAAGAGTATGGGACGAGTACGATGTTTACACCAAGAGCGGAGATGACGAGCAATGAGCTGTGACTGCATAGTTATAGGCGCAGGTGCAGCAGGGATGATGTGCGCTTCGCTGCTTGGCAGAAAGGGCTTGAAGGTCATGCTGGCAGAGCACGGCGCAGGCTGCGGAAGAAAGCTGGCGATAACGGGAAAGGGCAGGTGCAACGTCACCAACAACTGCGATGTGCAGACGGTGATGAATAATATCCCGAGAAACCCGAAGTTCATGTTTTCATCGCTGTGCGGCTTTTCACCTGCGGATACTATGGAGTTCTTTGAGGGACTTGGCGTTAAGCTGAAGACTGAGCGTGGAAACAGAGTTTTCCCGGTGAGTGACAGCGCTAAGGAGATAGTGGCTGCGCTTTGTGATGAGCTTCGCAGAACGGGCGTAAATGTGGTTTACGATGAGGCGGTTGAGCTTATAATAGAAAACGGCGCTGTTAAAGGGATCAAAACGCAGCAGGGTGAGTATTATGCGAAAAGCGTTGTGGTCGCCTGCGGCGGAAGGTCTTACCCGAAAACAGGCTCGACAGGCGATGGCTATAAATTCGCAAAGCAGGCAGGACACACCGTCACGGCGATAACACCTTCGCTTTGCCCTGTTGTCACCGCCGAGCATGAGGAATGTGCCGGGGCGATGGGGCTTTCGCTAAAAAATGTTACCCTCTCGCTTTATGAGCAGGGAAAGAAAAAACCGCTTTACAGCGAGCTTGGCGAAATGCTTTTTACGCACTTCGGGCTTTCCGGTCCGCTCGTGCTTTCGGCAAGCGCACATATCGCTGATGTGAACAAAAAGCATTACCGCTTTGAGATAGACCTTAAACCCGCACTGAGCGATAAACAGCTCGATGACAGGATACTGCGTGATTTTGCGCAGTTTGAGAACAGGGAGTTTGCAAACAGCCTTGTAAAGCTGCTCCCCTCAAAGCTGATACCAATTGTCGTTAAGCGCAGCGCAATAGCGCACGACAAGCGTGTGAACCAGATAACCAGAGAAGAAAGACAGGCGCTCGTTCACACGATAAAACACCTTGATTACACGCTTTTGCGGCTTCGCCCGATAGATGAAGCGATAATCACAAGGGGAGGGGTAAAGGTGAGCGAGATAGACCCGAAAACTATGCAGTCAAAGCTATGCGAGGGACTGTATTTTATCGGGGAGGTGCTCGACGTAGATGCCTATACGGGCGGCTTCAACCTGCAGATCGCCTTTGCTACCGCACACAGCTGTGCGCAGCATATTATCGGTGGATAATAAAACAGCAAGCTCTTTGAAAGGAATGGTATAAATGAAAATAAACGTAGCTCTTGACGGACCTTCGGGCGCAGGAAAATCAACTATCGCCAAGGCTGTTGCAAAAAAGCTCGAGTATGTATATGTGGATACGGGTGCGCTCTACCGAACGATAGCTTATCACGTTATCTCGGGAGGCATCGACCCCAAGGACGAGATAGAGGCAGTTGCTGCGCTGGATCAGATAAATATAAGCCTTGAATATATCTCGGGCGCTCAGCACGTTATACTTAACGGCGACGATGTTTCGGATAAGATAAGAACTCCCGAGATATCTATGGGTGCTTCGGCAGTTTCGGCTATCCCGAAGGTAAGGGAATTTTTGTTTGATCTGCAAAAGGATATAGCTAAGAAAAACAACGTTATCATGGACGGCAGAGATATCGGTACGGTAGTTCTGCCGGATGCTCAGGTGAAGATATTCCTTACCGCATCGGCTGAGGAAAGAGCCAACAGAAGATTCAAGGAGCTTCAGGAAAAGGGCGATCCCTCGACCTACGAGCAGGTGCTTGAGGACATCAAGCAGCGTGATTATAACGATACCCACCGTGAAACTGCTCCGCTGAGAAAAGCTGATGATGCAGTTGAGGTGGATTCGACCTCGATGTCGCTGGAACAGGTGATAGACGAGATAGTGCGCATTATAAAGGAAAAGACCTCGGGCGGAAGTGACGAAGCAGACGGCGGTGAAAAGAAAGCCTCCCGTGCAAGCAGAGAGCTTATGCCCGTGCGCCCGATAACCAAAAAGAAAAAACTCACATTCGTGAAGCTGTTTTTCTACAACCTGCTCAGGTACATAACTATTTTTGTTTACCATTGTTATTACAATATCAAATGGGAGGGCAAGGAGAATGTCCCCAAGGACGGCGGAAATATCTTTGCCTCAAACCACAGGAGCTATCAGGATCCCGTGTTCACGGCCCTGGGTGCAAGAGTGCCTATCTCATATATGGCTAAGGAGGAGCTTTTCCACAAGAATGTCTTCTTTACTGCGCTGATAAAGCTCTTCGGAGCTTTCCCCGTTGTAAGAGGCAAGGGCGATATGCAGGTGATAGATACCTCGATAGAAAAGCTCGAAAAGGGCAGAAATCTTGAGATATTCCCCGAGGGAACACGCTCAAAGGACGGCAAGGTCGGCAAGGGAAAAACAGGCGTTGCGCTCATCGCTGCCGTTGCACAGACTAAGGTCATCCCCGTAGGAATAAATTTCAAGGGCGAAAAACTGAAGTTCAGGAGCAAGGTCGTAGTAAGATACGGCAAGCCGATCGTTCCTGCTGAAATAGGAGTGACAGGTACTTCTGCCAAGGATTTGAAGAAGATCAAGAACGAAATAATGGACAGGATAACTGAATTGGTACATTAAATGTTAACAAAGTGTAAAATTTTCGTGGCGAGCACCGCCGGATTTTGTTTTGGTGTAGACAATGCCGTAAAAATAGTGTATAATGAATTGGATAAACGAAATAATGTCGTTACGCTCGGACCTATAATCCATAACGCAGATGTCGTTGAGGACCTCAGGTCAAAGGGCGCAGTTCCGCTTGAACTTGATGAGGTGAAAAGCGGACAGACTGTCATTATCCGTTCACACGGCGTAGGACCGGGTGTGTATGAAAGACTCGCAGAGATAGGCGCAAAGGTCGTTGATGCGACCTGCCCGTTCGTTGCAAGG
Organism: Ruminococcus sp. UBA3767; assembly: GCA_002371625.1. GTDB lineage: Bacteria > Bacillota > Clostridia > Oscillospirales > Ruminococcaceae > Hominimerdicola. Next base: position 5,370 of record DFFV01000105.1, on the reverse strand, counting down.
ATACATAAGATCGCCGCTGAAAAGTCGGCGCAGGGCTGTGTTGTCCTGGTCGCAGGCGACGGTAAGCATCCGGAGGTCATCGGCATAACAGAGCATTGCAGGGGCGAAAGCTATGCGTTCTCTTCCTGTGAGGAGCTTGAGGAGCTGGTGGAAAAGCATGGGCTGGCGGACAAAAAGACCGCTGTTCTTGCACAGACTACGTTCAATAAAGAGCTTTGGGAAAAGTGCAGTAAGCTCGCTGTACAGCTTATGCCGCAGGCAGAGGTGTTCGCTACTATCTGCAGCGCCACTGATTCAAGGCAGAATGAAGTAACTCAGCTTGCGAAAAAATGCGATCTTATGGTGATCGTAGGAGGAAAGCACAGCTCGAATACTCATAAGCTGTACGAAATATCGCAAAAGTATTGCAAAAGCATTCTGGTAGAGAATGCAAAGGAACTTTCGCAGGTCGTGCCCGATCTGTCGGAGGTAAGATCCGCAGGGATTTCGGCAGGCGCTTCAACGCCCGCTTATATAATCAAGGAGGTAGAACAAACCATGAGTGAACTTTTGAACAATGTTGATGAGGAATTTAACTGGGAAGAGGAGATGGAAAAATCTCTGAAGCCAATACATATCGGAAAGAGAGTAACAGGTACTGTTTTGTCGGTCAACAACAATGAAGTATATGTTGACCTTGGAACCAAGCAGCAGGGCATGATACCTGCTTCCGAGCTTACTGATGATCCTACAAAGAAGCCCGAGGACGTTGTGAGTGTTGGCGATGAGCTTGATCTTCTCGTGCTCAAGACAAATGACCAGGACGGCGTTGTAACACTTTCCAAGAAGAAAGTTGACGCTGCTGCAGGCTTTGAAAAGATCGTTGCAGCTAAGGAAGCTGACGAGGTGCTCACAGGCGTTGTGACTAACGTTGTTAAGGGCGGCGTGCTCGTTGCGTGCAACGGCGTAAAGGTGTTCGTTCCTGCTTCACAGGCTGCACCTAAGAGAGATTTCAATCTCGATGAGCTGCTCAAGACTGAGGTCAGCTTCAAGATCCTTGAGGTCAATGAGGCTAAGCAGAGAGCTGTCGGCTCTATCAGGATCGTAGCAAGAGAGGCAAGAGCTGCCGCTCAGACCAAGTTCTTTGAGAATACCCAGCCGGGCGAAGAGGTAGAGGGCGTTGTTAAGTCCATCACCGATTACGGCGTATTCGTAGACCTTGGCGGAGTTGACGGACTTGTAAGAAGAATAGATCTTTCATGGAACAGAGATAAGCATCCTTCAGAGGTAGTTTCTGTCGGCGATAAGATCACTGTAAGGATCAAGGATATAGATCCTGAAACAAAGAAGATATCTCTTACCTATAAGAAGGATTCCGAGAATCCTTGGGAGATATTCAAGGCAAATTACGAAGCAGGACAGGTAGTTAACGCTAAGATCGTTTCTATCACATCATTCGGTGCATTCGCTCAGATCATCGACGGTATCGACGGACTTATCCACATCTCACAGATCGCTAATAAGAGAGTGGACAATGTAAGCGATATCCTCTCGGTAGGTCAGGAGGTAGAGTGCAAGATCACTGAGATAGACCTCGATAAGAAGCGTATCAGTCTGTCGATCAGAGCACTTCTCCCTGATGAAGACGAGGAGGAGACCGAGGAGGCTGTTGACGAGCCGGCAGAGGAGAACGATGCCGAGGAAGCACCCGTAGCCGAGGAAGCAGCACAGGAAAGCTCAGACGCTGAGTAAGGCAGAATAATGGCGGGGGCGAGAGATCGTCCCCGATTTTAATTGAATTCCCGTGTAAATTGATGTATTGGGAAGTGTAGAGCGCAAACATATTGTCTGAAATGACAAAATTATAAGAAAGAAGACAGAAAAGACTTAACATTTTCGCAGGTATGTGTTATACTAAACACTAAATCACGGAAATAAAAACAGGAAAGGCAGCTTTTATGGAAGATAAAAGAAAGGTTGTTCCCGCAAAAAGAAAAAAGGGCAATCATAAAAAAGCACGCACTGCTATGGGCATTGTGTCAAAGGTGTTGAAAACACTGGGTACAGTGCTTTTGTCGGTGTTCCTTATAGTAATAATTACATCCTGTATCTTTGCAACGGTCCTTACGATATATGTGCTCAATTTCGCAGATACTACTTCAACTGTAAGTCTTGAACAGGTCGCAGAGAGCAATATAACAAGGTTCGTTTACGAGAACCCCGAGTATAATCCGGATGATCCGGCATCTCAGCAGTATAAGCTGTATTATGCACTGAGAAATGAGAGCAGACACGTTATCTGGGCGGATATAGAAAATATCCCGCAGTATACACAGGATGCCTTCGTTTACAGTGAGGACGAGCGTTTCTATTCACACGACGGTATCGACTTCAAGCGTACTATCGGTGCGTTCGTGAATATATTCCTGCCGCTGTATCCTAACAGGCAGGGCGGTTCGACCATAACGCAGCAGACGATAAAGAATGTTACAGGAGATAATGAGGCTGCTGGTATCAAGGGTATCGAGAGAAAGATACGTGAGATATTCAGAACGATAAACGTTGAAAAGGTAAATCGTAAGGAGGATATCCTGCAGTGCTACCTTAACGTTGTTCCGCTGGGTACTACAAAGTATGATATAGTGGGCGTTCAGGCAGCGGCAAACTTCTATTTCGGCAAGGACGTTAAAGACCTGACTCTTGCAGAGTCCGCAGCGCTGGCAGGCATGACAAATGCTCCGGCTGCAAATAACCCCGTTGACGGAGTGGAAGGCAACAATAAGATAAGACGTGAGAGATGCCTGAATAAAATGCTCGAAAACGGAGCTATCTCCGAGGACGAGTTCAATCAGGCAATGAATGAAAAGCTCAAGGTAGTGGGCAACTTCAATTATTCATCTGCTACTGTGTACGATGACGAGACCAAGGATCAGGGGCCTACCTCTTACTTTATGGACGAGGCACTGACCGAGGCTGAAAACAGGATAGCAAAGTACTACGGTATCAGTGTGGACGAAGCATCGCAGAGATTGTTCAACGGCGGATATACTGTTTATACTACCGTTGATTACAATATGCAGAAAAAGGTCGAAGCTAATATGCAGAACCCTAAAAACTTCACCGGTTATGCACTTGAAAATGATACGCTCATGTCAGCGTTTATCGCAATGGATTACACGGGCTGCGTCAAGGCGGTAGTTGGAAGCAGAAAGCCTAAGACCGAGATGAGAACGTTCAATACCGCTACCCAGGGTATGAGATCACCGGGTTCGTGTATAAAGCCTATCGCATCTTATGCACCTGCAGTCGAGCAGGATATAATCAATTGGTCAACGCTGATAAAGGACGAACCTATAACCGTTAAAAACGCTCAGGGCGTTGACGAGAAATGGCCTGTAAACTATTCCGATTACGGCAACAGCGGAAACTGGAGCTATCAGAATATGTATACATGGCAGATGCTGGCACAGTCAAAGAATACCGCACCTGCTCAGCTGGTTAAAAAGCTGACTCCGGAGTACTGCTACAACTTCCTTAAAGAAAAGCTGGATATAACAACGCTTGATGAAAATGATGCCAAGCTGTATTCAGGTGTAACGGTCGGCGGTTTCACAAACGGTCTTCACCTTTCCGAGCTTGTCGGAGGATATATGATCTTCGGCAACGGCGGAAGGAAATATGAGGTGTCATATATCTCAAGTATAGAGGACGCTTCGGGCAAGGCTATCTACGAGAAATCAGACGGCTTCAAGCAGGCGATCTCTGAATCAAGTGCTTATGTTATGAACAGAATAATGCAGAACGTTGTAAATGATCCAACGGGTACCGGACGCAACGCTAAGCTGGTAACTACGGATCTTGTAGCTAAAACAGGTACATCTTCCAACTGGGAGGACCTGTCCTTCGTGGGATGTACACCTGACTACGTTTCGGGTATCTGGATAGGCTATGATAACCATAAAACTATCCCGACAGGAAGCTACTATAACAGCGATATCCTGTGGAAGAATATCTTTGGTGAGATAGCTGAGAACGAACCGGATAAGAAGTTCACAATGCCTGATTCGGTAGTTAAGGCAAAATATTGCAGATCAACGGGCTTGCTTGCCTCAAAGACCTGCGGCAATACCGCAGAGGGTTACTATAAAAAGTCCTCGCTGCCTAAGTATTGCAATCATTGATAACACAATGCTGACCCCCATTTCATCTGAAACGGGGGTCTTTAAGTGATAGCTGAAAGAAAGGGAAAATCAATGGAAAAACTAAGGCTTTGCGTGCCATGCCATTTCGGACTTGAAAGCGTGCTGGCGTACGAGATAAAAAAGGCGGGAGGAGAAAACCTTACTACCACAAATGGAAAAATATCCTTTGACGGTACATATAAAACGGTCGCAAATGCAAACCTGTGGATATCCTCGGGCGAAAGAGTGCTGATAGAGCTTGCGAGCTTTCAGGCAAGGAGCTTTGAGGAGCTGTTTGAGGGCGTAAGGGCGATACCGCTGGAGCAGTTTGTCGCAAAAACCGATGCTTTCCCCGTTAAGGGAAGCTGCATAGATTCCAAGCTGCACTCGGTGCCCGATTGCCAGAAGATAATCAAAAAAGCGTGCGTTAAACGCCTCGGGCAGAAGTACGGCATAAGCTATTTCGAGGAAACAGGGCCCAAGCACCAGCTCCAGTTCAATATCCTGAAGGATACAGCTTCGATTTATCTTGATACCACAGGGCAGGGACTGCACAAAAGAGGATACAGAAAGAATTCCAACGATGCGCCCATAAAGGAAACGCTTGCCGCAGGCATAATCGACCTGGCAAGAGTGCGTCAGGATACGCAGGTGTGCGATCCGATGTGCGGCTCGGGGACTTTTCTGATAGAGTCGGCTTACAAAGCAATGAATATCGCCTGCGGACTGCGCAGGAATTTTGCCGCACAGCAGTGGGAACAGATACCGCAGAGCGTGTGGCAGCAGGCAAGGGCGCAGGCTATGGAGCAGATAAAGCACGATGCAAAGTTCCACGCAAACGGCTTTGATATAGACGAACTGGCAGTTGACCTGACAAGCGCAAATGCAAAAAAAGCAGGCGTGAGCAGCAGGATAGAGGCAGTTCAGCAGGACATCTCGAAGCTGAAGCTGCAAAAGGGCTGCACCGTTTTCTGCAATCCGCCTTACGGCGAGCGTTTGCTTGATATACGCTCGGCAGAGGAGCTTTATAAAAAAATGGGGCAGGTGCTTTGTCCCTCAAAGGATAACCCGTGCTACATAATCTCACCGCACGAGGAGTTTGAAAAATTCTTCGGCAAAAAAGCCGATAAAAAGCGCAAGCTGTATAACGGCATGATAAAATGCGATCTTTATATGTATTTCAGGTAGACCTGCAAATAAAAGTCAAGCC
>DFFV01000046.1 GCA_002371625.1 Ruminococcus sp. UBA3767 | reverse complement strand
GGTTCGTAGCCAGTCACTCTATCCAGCTGAGCTACCGGCGCATTTTCAACTTTAATATTATATCACAATATCACCGCATTGTCAAGTGCTGCTGCGATAGTTTTTTTAAAACACGCCAAGACCGTTCAGGAGCAGCTTTATGCCAAGTGCGATAAGGATTATTCCGCCCGCTATCTGTGCGCTTTTATTATACTTTGCGCCGAATCGGCTGCCGATAAACACACCTGCGGCGGAGATAACAAAGGTGACTATCCCGATGATCGCACAGGAGGGCAGCACTTTTGTGCCCTGAAATGCAAAGACTACGCCGACTGCGAGCGCATCAATGCTCGTCGCTAACGCAAGTATGAGCAGCTCCTTGTAGTCCATACCCTCGGGGATCTCCTTATCATCGTCCTTTACAGCCTCTATCAGCATCTTTGTGCCGATGAATGCCAGCAGTGCAAAGGCTATCCAGTGGCTGAATGAGCTTACAAAGCGTGCGAACTGCTTGCCTACCGCCCAGCCCACAAGCGGCATGAATGCCTGAAAAAAGCCGAAAAATCCGCCGATGATAAGTGCATTTGCACGGCTGAACTTTTTCATGGAAAGACCTTTGCAGACGGACACGGCAAATGCGTCCATTGACAGACTTACGCCAAGAAAAAACGTATTGATAAAGAACATACACTCATTTCCTTTACAAGCGAGTAGTTTGCTGAGTTAAAAGCCCCATGGGATATATGCGGCGGCGACTGCGAGGATGATCGCAGGAAGCATATTTGCTACATTGAGCTTTTTGCCCCAAACGAGATTAACGCCGACACAGAAGATGAGCACCGAGCCGATGAGCGACAGATAATCAAGTGCTGTATCGTTCATTATGGGTGAGATGAGGCGTGCGAGCAGGGTTATGCTGCCCTCGAAGATAACAACGGGGATAGCCGAAAACATACTGCCCTTGCCCATTGATGAGGTCATAGTTACGATGATTATAAAGTCCAGCACTGATTTGAGCGCAAGTGTGGAGCAATCGCCCAGCAGAGAATCCTGTATTGCGCCGACGATAGCCATTGCGCCGATGCACACCGTGAGGGACGCAGTCACAAAGGCGTTGACAAAGCCTTTATCTCCGCTGTTTCCGCTTTTTACTTTAAGCCATTCGCCAAAATGCTCAAAGCCTTTTTCAATACCGATCAGCTCGCCGATGATAGTACCCAGTGCAAGGCAGAGGACAACGAGCATACTTTTGCCGCTTTTGAGTGAACTGCCGTCAATTCTGAGCATACCCTCCATAGCGCCTGCGATGGCAATAAAAAGCACGCTCACACCGCAGACTTTGCATAGCGATTCCTGCTGATCTTTTTTGAACAGCTTGCCTGCAAACATTCCTATAACGCCGCCTGCGACGATGCTTGCACAGTTTATCAGCGTCCCGAGTCCTATCATCAGTTACCCTCCTATTATGAGATCACACGCTCTCACAGTTCCAAAACGGCTATCTGCTCTGTGCTGACTTCAAGTGCAAGCACTTCATCAAGGTTTTCGTGGTTTATCCTTTCAAGCCGTAACATATCATCACCTGTGTTATTTGAACAGCATCATTCCGAGGTTAACAGCCAGTGCTGCGCCGCTTGCGCTGATAGCGACTGTGAGCAGGCTCTTTTCAAAGAACGCAAGCACACAGCCTACGATAAAGCCTGCAGCAGACGAAGCATAGCTGCCTGTTGAATAGAAAATATCGGGGAAGGTCATTGCGCCGAGCACTGCAAAGGGGACGTAATAGAGGAAATCCCTGATGAACCTGCTTTTTATCTTTCCTCTGCAAAGCACGAACGGGACTGCACGAACGAGGTATGTAACGCCTGCCATTACGGCAAGGTAGATGAAAAATGCGCCTGTATTGCTCATTGTGCCGCCTCCGTTTCTTCCTTTTCGGGAACGGGGAAGAGCAGTGCGCCAAGTGCCGCTGCGGCGATAGTTGAAATGATTATCGCAAATCCGCCCGAGACCTTATTCATCAACGGAACATAGCGGAAGCAGCAGCTCAGAACGGCTGCTATAAGTATCACCCTGAGCACTGCGCTGCTTTTTTTTGCAGGCGGTATGATTATTGCAAGGAACATTCCGTAGATAGCTATGCAAAGTGCCGAGCGCACGGCAGCAGGCAGTATAGAACCTGCAACTGCGCCAAGGAACGTTCCGCCCGACCAGCCGAGCACAGGCAGCAGTATAAGTCCGTACATATATCTGTTGGAAACTTTATTCGGGCTGCCCATTGCCATTACGAATATCTCATCGGTTATGCCAAAGCCAACGCCCCAGCGGTGAATGCCTTTGACTGAATCATCAGTCTTTTGTGAAAGGGAAAGTCCCATAAGTGCGTAGCGCATATTTATTACGAACTGCGAGCAAGCCATTTCGATATAAAACCCTGCGCCCGAACGCATTATGCTAAGCCCTGCGAACTGACCTGCTGAGGTGAGGTTCGTGAGGGATATCAAAAACGCCTGCCACCAGTAAAGCCCGTCGGCAACGCACTGAAGCCCGAATGTAAAGGACACGGAGAGGTAGCCAAGCGCTATGGGGATGCCGTCGTGCAGCCCTTTTCTGAGGTCACTCATTAAAACAAGCGCACTCCTTTCAAGATAATGTATATAAAGCTGTAATTGCGTATTTTACAACAAAAAAAGCACAAGAATAATTATACTCTTTTACCTTGAAAAAGTCAATCACAGGGTGCAACAATTTTTCTATATCCCGTCATAGCAAAATTCGGTGATGTTGTTGCAAAATCAAGGATATTATGGTATACTGTGTGTGAGTATTTTTATTAAAGGGGAGTGTGCTTGGGTATGGATGACCGTATAACTATAACTGCTAACCTGACGGCAAAAGTGAATTTTGCTTTTGTTCAGAATTATGTTCCTGTTGTAAGAAGCGTGCTTTTGAAAAACAACTCTGCTGAGAGGATACAGGACATTACGCTGAGGATAACTTTTGAGCCTGAATTTGCCAAGGCTTTTGAACAGCATATCTCGGCGCTGGAGCCTGACACGACTGCGGAGGTTTCTCCGATAGAGATAATAGTTAACAGCGAGTACCTTTACTCGATAACCGAGCGTGAGGCGGCAAACGTTACTGTCAGCGTTGAAAGCGGCGGACATAGCATCGCAAGCGTCACCACGGGGATAGAGCTTATGGCGGCTAATCACTGGATGGGCGTGGGGTATGTGCCTGAGATGATAAGCGCTTATGTTATGCCGAATCACCCTGCGGTAGCTCAGGTAGTGGGCAGGGCAGCAGGGTATCTTCAGAAATGGACGGGCAGCCCGAGCTTTGACGGATACCAGAGCAAAAACCCGAACATAGTTAAAAATCAGGCTGCTGCGATATATGCGGCTTTGCAGGAAGAAAATATCGCCTACTCTATGCCGCCTGCTGCTTTTGAAAAGCAGGGGCAGAGGGTGAGGCTGCCTTTTGATGTGCTTACGGCAAAAAACGGCACCTGCCTTGACCTTGCGGTGCTGTATGCTTCGTGCATTGAGGCGGCAGGACTTTCGCCGCTGATACTTTTCACGCAGGGGCACGCTTTTGCGGGCGTTTGGCTGGAGGAGCAGAGCTTTGCGGACTGCACGATTGACGATGTGAGCCTTATCTCAAAGCGCATAGCAAAGGGCATTGACAGTATATGCCTTGTTGAGTGCACCTCGTTTACGGCAGGAAAGAGCGTGAGCTTTGATGATTCAAAGGCTGCTGCTGAGAGCCACATTCACAACGGGCAGGATTTTGAGCTTGCGGTGGATATTTCAAGATGCAGAGGGAATTTCCTTTGCCCGATGCCTGTAAGGGCGCAGGACGGGACTTTTGCAAATGATTACGGCAAGCGCAGCGCAAAGGACATTACAGCTGCGCCCGAGCAGATAGATACGGCGGCGATGGGAAGGATAGCTGAGCAGAATGCGGCTGTTACAAGGCAGACGCTGTGGGAAAGAAAGCTGCTTGACCTGAGCCTGAGAAACTCGCTTGTGAATTTCAGAGCGACATCTTCCAGCGTTCAGCTGATAGCCCCCGACCTTGCTGCACTTGAAGATGCGGTGAGCGCAGGAAGCGATATGCAGATACTGCCGCTGCCGGAGGATATGTCGCTGGCGGCTGCGGACAACAAGATGTTTGAGCTGCAAAACAACAATGTTGACAGGCTGACGGCTATTGCAAAGAGCGAGTTTGAGAAAAAGCGTCTGCGCTCGTGCCTGAAGGATTCTGAGCTTGAAAGGGCGATGAAAAAGCTGCACCGTCAGGCTAAGGTGAGCCTTGAGGAAAACGGTGCGAACACGCTTTATCTTGCGCTGGGCTTTTTGAAGTGGTACGAAACGGACAAGAGCGAAAATGCTCGCTATGCGCCGCTGGTGCTGGTGCCTGTGGACCTTATAAAAAAGCTCAGGGACAAATGCTATGTGCTTCGCATAAGGGACGAAGAGGTGCAGATGAACATAACTATGCTGGAGCTGCTGAGGCAGGACTTTGGCATTACGATAAACGGACTTGATCCTTTGCCGACCGACGACAGCGGCGTTGACCTGACGCTCGTTTTCAACACGGTGCGCCAGAGCATTATGCCGCAAAGCCGCTGGGACGTTGTGGAGTACGCTTTTATCGGGCAGTTCTCGTTCAGCAGGTTCATTATGTGGAACGATATACGCAACCGCAGCGATGAGCTTAAACAGAACAAGGTGGTTGCGAGCCTGATAAATTCAAAGCTGGAGTGGCAGCCCGAGCTTTGCGATATAACTCCGCAGGAGCTTGACGAGCAGATAAAGCCTGCGGATATGGCTGTGCCGACAAGTGCGGATTCTTCGCAGCTGGCAGCGATATACCTTGCCTCAAAGGGTGAGAGCTTCGTGCTGCACGGACCTCCGGGAACGGGTAAGTCGCAGACGATAACGAACCTTATCGCAAACGCCCTTTACAACGGCAAATCGGTGCTGTTTGTGGCGGAGAAGATGGCTGCGCTCTCTGTCGTTCAGAACAGGCTGGCAAAGATAGGGCTTGATCCTTTCTGCCTGGAGCTTCATTCAAACAAGGCGCAGAAAAGGGCGGTGCTTTCGCAGCTGGAAAAGACTTTTGAAGTCGGGCACATAAAGGCTCCTGCGGAATATGAGGCGCAGGCAAAGAGAGTCCACGAGCTGAGATGCTCGCTGAACGAGGTGATGACCGAGCTTCACAAGGCAAGAAGCTGCGGAGTGTCGGTCTACGACTGCGTTGTGACCTTTGAGCAGAACAAGGGATACAGCGGCATGGTCGAGGTGGACGCTGACTTTGCATCGAATTGCAGCAGCGAAAAGCTCGCTGAGATAAGAGATGCGCTGGGCAGCGTTTGCGTTAGCGGAAAAGAGATAGGCGGACTTGAAGGCTCGGCGCTTAAATACTACAAGAACGCCGAATACTCGGTAGATATAAGAAACGCATTTGAGGCGGCGGTGAAATACTGCCGTGCGAGAAATGATGAGGCAAGGGGTGCTTATGGTTCGCTTTGCTCGCTTATAGGCACCCAGCTTCCCGAAAGCAGAAAAAATATTATCGCTATGGGCGAATTTGCACAGCTGCTGGGAGGCTCGGGAGAGTTTCTGCCTGCGGTGCTTTCGGACAGCACGGGGCAGTATGATGCGCAGTGTGAGGCACTTATAGCTTCGCTTTCACAGCTGCAGGCGCAAAAGGCACAGGCAGCGCAGATATTTGAGGACAGCGTTTACGGTTTTGACTGCGACAACGGGATACTTGAATGGAAAAGAGCAGAGCAGAAATGGGCGCTGGGAAGATCAATGGGACAGAGCAAGCTGGTTAAGGAGCTCAGGATCTACGCAAAGTCTGCTGACAGCGTTACAAAGGAAAACTATCTGCAATTGTGCAGTGCACTGAGCGAGCTTAAAAAGCTCTCGGCGCAGGTGCAGGGACTTTCCGGGACAGGTACGGTGTTCGGAGCTGCATTCACAGGAGAGGGCAGCGACACGGCACGGATGAAAAAGCTGTTTGATGATTCATCGGCTATGCGGGAAAAGATAAATGCGCTGAGCCGTGATGATGCGCACAGGAACGCTTTTATCAGCTTTGCAGGTGCATTTGCACAAAACCGCAGCTCACAGCAGCAGCTTGTTGATAACGCCGCAGCAATAGCTAAGCTGAAGCAATCAACGGCTTCGCTGAGCGGTGACCACTGTGTTGATCTTTCGCCGCTTGATGAGAGCACGCAGTATTTTGCCGATCTTGAGGCTATGCTGGACGGATTTGCAGGCAACATAGGAGAGGTGCGTGACAGGACGATGCTCACGCAGGCAAGGCAGAAGCTCGCTGAGCTGGGACTTGAAGGTGTGGATAACGCTTATGAGAGCGGTGAGGTCGATGAACAGACGCTGATACCTGCGTTTGAATGTGCTTTTGCGCAGGGAGTTATCACAAGCGTGATGAGAGATTCGCCTGCACTTGCGGGATTCCAGGGAGCGAGATTTGAGGAAACGGTGAAAAAGTATGCGCAGGCTGATGAGCAGTTCAAGGAGCTGACGGTGGTAGAGCTTGCGGCAAAGCTCTCGGCTAACATTCCCGATGCGTCAAACGCTTCAAAGGGCAGCTCGGAGCTTTCGATACTGCTCAAAGCGATAAAGAGCGGCGGCAGGAATATGCCGATAAGAAAGCTGTTTGACAGCGTACCTACGCTTTTGCGCAGGATATGCCCGTGTATGCTTATGTCGCCTATCTCGGTGGCGCAGTATATTGATCCCAAGTTCCCCAAGTTTGATCTTGTCGTATTCGATGAAGCCTCGCAGATGCCGACGAGCGAAGCGGTGGGTGCGATCGCAAGGGGAGATAATGTTGTGGTAGTGGGCGATCCAAGGCAGCTGCCGCCAACGACTTTCTTTGATACGAACCAGTTCGATGAGGACAACGAGGATATGGAGGACCTTGAGAGCGTGCTTGATGACTGCCTTGCACTTTCGATGCCTTCAAAGCATTTGCTGTGGCACTACCGTTCAAGGCACGAGAGCCTGATAGCTTACAGCAACGCAAAGTATTACGAGAACAAGCTGCTCACATTCCCTTCGCCTGATGACAGAGTTTCAAGAGTGAGCTGGGTGAAGGTAGAGGGATTCTACGATAAGGGCACGACAAAGCAGAACAAGGCTGAGGCTGAGGCTATCGTTGAGGAGATAGTGCGCAGGCTGAAGGACGAAAAGCTGCGCAGCGACAGCATCGGCGTGGTAACGTTCAGCGTGGTGCAGCAGGTGCTGATAGACGATATGCTCGCAGACAGGTTCATGCAGGAGCCGCAGCTGGAGGAGTTTGCAAACTCGATGTATGAGCCGATACTTATAAAGAACCTTGAAAACGTTCAGGGTGATGAGAGAGATGTTATTCTCTTCTCGGTAGGCTACGGGCCCGATAAGGAGGGCAAGGTCTCGATGAACTTCGGACCTGTTAACCGTGACGGCGGCTGGCGAAGACTCAACGTTGCTATTTCAAGAGCGAGAAAGCAGATGATAGTTTACTCGGTCATCAGACCTGACCAGATAGACCTTTCAAGAACACGCTCGCAGGGCGTTGAGGGACTGAAAGGATTTATCGAGTTTGCAGCAAAGGGACAGTCTGCGCTGCCTGTAAGGGTTAGCGACAGCAAGATAGTTTCAAACGGCTTTGTTGACCTTATTGCCGATGAGATAGAAAAGCTGGGCTACAAGGTGAGAAAGAACATCGGCTGCTCGCAGTACAAGATCGACATAGGAATAATAGACCCCAATGACGAGGAGAAATACTTTGTCGGCATAAGCTGCATGGGCAGTGCAAACCTTGACAAGACGACTGCAAGGGACAGGAACATATTGCAGCCCTCGGTGCTCAAGGGGCTTGGCTGGAAGATGCTCAACGTGAACATTCTTGACTGGTATGACAACAGCGCAAAGGTGATAGAAAAGCTCAAAGCTGAGATAGAGCAGGCTGCAAGCGGTGATGCTTGTGAGCAGGCTGAGGAAAAGCCGCAAAAGAGCACTGCGATAGCATTTGAAAAGGAAGAGATACCGACTGCGGCTGACAGGTGCGAGCCTTATGTGCCGTTTTCGCTGCCAAAGGCAGGCAAACCCTCGGAGCTGAATGAGAACAGGCTGGCTGAGCAGATAAGGCAGACCGTCGATGCGGCTGCGCCTGTGAGCAAGGCAATGACGATGAAGACAGTTTTTGCAGCGTGGGGAATAGCAAACCCCAAGCCCGAGGCTGAGAGAATGTTCTTTGCGGCGGCTAACAGGGCAGGGATAAAGGTCACAGGGCGAAAGAATAACGACGGCAGCACAGACGTTTACTACTGGCGTGAGGATCAGGAGCCTGACAGCTATGACAGGGTAAGGATACCTGCTGACGGAAAGGGCAAGCGCAGCTTTGCGGACATTGCACCGCAGGAGCTTGCCAATGCGATAATGCTGATACTTGCCGAGCAGGTGAGCATGACGCAGGACGACCTTGTTCACGAATGCACAAAGCTGTTCGGATTTGCAAGAGCAGCAGAGGGCACGGAAAGCGCTGTTAAGCACGCAGTTGAGTATGCAGCAGAAAAGGGCAGGATCCGCACCGACGAAAACGGCAGGATATTTGCAGAATAAATCAAAACGACCTTGTCTGAATTTTCAGACAGGGCCGTTTTTGTGTTGTTAAACTATCTTTATGCCGTGCGCTTTTAAAGTGTTTTTCGCCGCATCTGAAATGCAGCTTACAACGATAGCTTCTTTGAGGTTTCTGAACTGCGAAAGCTCGCTGCCGCTTATTTGTGCAACATCGAAATACTCGTCCTCTCCGTCCCAGAAAGGATAGATACCGTGATAAACACTAAGTCCGCCGTCGAAAAGCAGCTGCGTTACCTCATCTGCAAGGCGTGCGGGTATCTGCAGGTCTTTGAACCACTTTATCGCTGCATTTATCGGCTCATAGCCGTCCTCCTCAACATCTATCTTTTTGCCTTTGTGCTGCTCGGCAAATTCGTAGATATCAAACCTTGGCGTGAGCAATTCTTTTTTGTACATCAGCTGCTCGATTACCACCAGCTTGAAGTTGAAATTGTCAAACACAAGCACAGGCTCGTCACATTTTTGCAGCTTGTATTTTGATGCCTTTGGTTTGGTCTGCTTGCTCTTTGGCTCGGCTTTTGGTTTTGGAGGCTCGTAGCTTATCGTCACACGGCGTGAGCTTATCTGCAAAGTGTCCATGTATTTTTCTTTTGTTTTCTCATCAATGCTGTCAAGCTCATCGATAAGGAACGAGTATACATAGAAATATCCTTTTTTCAGCTCATGTGTAAGGCAGTCGTATTTCATACTGCACTGCGTGTATTCCTTTTTGCCTATCATCACCTTGCCTGCAAACGTGCCTGTCGCCGAATGCGGATAGCGCTCGCCTTCTTTCACATATACGCTGAAGGATGTGTAGGTCGTGTGGCCGTCATTATCCGTATCCGCACGGATACCCAGCTCGTCCCAAAGGCAGGTGACGTTGTGCTCAACCTTGCCGTTATAGTTCTCAAAGTCCCACTCGTCAACTCTCGGTTCGCCAAGCAGCTCATCTATCTCTTTCCTCTCAAACGGGGGAACAACTTTTGTATCGCCAAACCAAAGGCAGTCTTTTTCAACAACTATTTTTTCAATGCTCATGGTGAAATTCTCCCTTTAAAACTCTATCCCCTTGCGTGCGGGAACGCCTTTCTCGTAGGGGTGCTTTTTGTTTTCAACAAAGCTGAGGTAATCGGCTGCGGCGAGGAATTTTTCACCGACGGTATGACCTGTAAGGACAAGCTCGATGTTCTCCGGCTTTTCAAAAACTATTTTTTCGGCAAGCGCTTTATCGCAAAGGTCAAGCTCATAAGCGCTGAAAAACTCATCTATCACAAGCATATCCGCTTGTGCGTTATTGCAGGCTCGCAGCGCTTTTTGGAGCATTTCATTATGGCAGGCTGTCTGCTCGGCTTTCTGCCCGCCTGTCATCTCAAAGGTGAAAGGGTAGCGCTTATCGCAATGCAGCAGGGTGATGCCGCACTTTTCAAGCAGGGCATTCTCGCTGCTCGTGCCGTCCTTCATCATTGAGAGAAAAAGCACGTTCATGCCGCTGCCTTTTGCTCTTAATGCGCAGCCGACTGCGCTTGTTGTCTTGCCCTTGCCGTTTCCGTAAATTATGTGGGTGAGTCCCATTTTTCAGCCCTCCTTTTGCTGCGACTTTTCCATTATGTCGATGACCTCGAGCATGAGTGCGTGAGGCTGCTGTTTTTTATCAAGCGTTACCGCAAAATGCTGCTTGCCCGAATCGACAAACCGTATGCGGTTTTTATAGAACTTTGAAAGTGCCTGTATATGACATATCTCAGGGCAGGTGATGAAAAACAGCACCTTATCGCCTCGCTGGACTATCTCGGTTATGTGCATGAGCGACGCACGGTTCCTTGTAAGTGCAACGTTGATAAGTCCCATTACTGCCTTTGGCGGTTCGCCGTAGCGGTCGATAAGCTCGTCTATAACGTCCCTTGAATCCTCGGAGTTGTTTACCGAGGCTATCTTGCGGTAAGCATCTATCCTCTGCGATGAGCTTTGGATATAGCTTTCGGGGATATATGCATCAATAGAGATGTCGACAAGGCAATCCTCGGGTGACGGCGGCGGTGCTTCGCCTTTCTGCTCGGCGATAGCCTCGTTGAGCAGGCGGATATACATATCGTAGCCGACCGCTTCCATGTGACCGTGCTGTTTTCCGCTGAGCACCGAGCCTGCGCCCCTTATCTCAAGGTCACGCAGGGCTATGTGGAAGCCTGAGCCGAACTGGGTGAACTCCCTTATTGCATCAAGCCTTTTTGAAGCGACCTCGGAGAGCACCTTTCCTCTTGTGAAAGTGAAGTATGCAAAGGCTCTTCTTGAAGAACGCCCGACTCTTCCCCTGAGCTGAT
>DFFV01000005.1 GCA_002371625.1 Ruminococcus sp. UBA3767 | reverse complement strand
CCAAAAAACCATTTATAATGCTTCTATATAAGTACAGCACCTATGCATTGCCGTTTTTTTGATGTAATAAAAAAGCTGTTGAAGGGAAAAATAAATGTATCACTCAGGAAAGGAGCTGAAAAGATTTGAGCAGAAATAAAGGCAAGGCTAAAACCGATGATACAAAGATTTACACCCCGAAAAATATCATTCCCCGTGATGAACAACTTATAATCACAGATAATTTTACCGATATAAGCGGAAATGTAAGGAACAGAAGCGAACTCAATGCAGAGCTTGCCCGTGAACGTGTCGATGACATCAAATTGTAGTTGAAATAAATTGAAAAATGTGTTATCATCTAATCAGTAAATGTGAAAAGTGCTGCTTTATCAGCGGCAGACAACACGGAGGTGCTGAAAGATGAAAAAGACCGCTTTTGTAACAGGTGCTGGCGGAGATATTGGCGGTGCTGCAGCAAGGCGGCTCGCTGCAGAGGGTTACAGCGTTGCGCTTGGCTATTGCAGCAGCAAGGAAAAAGCGGAGCAGCTTGCAGATGAGCTTTGCAGCAGGGGCTGTGATGCGTTTGCGATAAAATGTGATGTTTCGGACAGCAAAAGCATGAGTGCAGCGGCAGAGCTGATAAAGCAGCGCTTTGGCAGCCTGACACTTCTTGTAAACAACGCAGGCATCGCTTCGTTCGGGCTTTTTACCGACAGCAGCTACGAGGATATATCCTCAATGATAAGCACCGACCTGCTTGGAGCTATGGAGCTTTCAAGGCTTTTTCTGCCGGGTATGATAAACAACAAGCACGGCTGCATAATCAACATTTCGTCGGTATGGGGCGAAAAAGGCGCTTCCTGCGAGGTCGCATACAGTGCCGCAAAGGCAGGGCTGATAGGATTTACAAAGGCTCTTGCCCGTGAGGCAGGTCCGAGCGGTGTGAGGGTGAACTGTATTTCCTGCGGATTTATAGACACTAAAATGAATTCACGCCTGAGCGATGAGGAAAAGCAGGCGGTAGTCGATGAGATAGCCCTTGACAGAGTCGGTTCCTGCGATGATGTTGCTGGAACTGTCGCATTTCTTGCGGGAGATGATTCGGGTTATATAAGCGGTCAGGTCATAAGAGTTGACGGCTGCTGGATATGAGAACAAGGAGGGCTGCAAAAAAGCTCTCCTTTTGCTTTGTTTCCATTATGTAATCCTTTACACACATCACTGTCATACAGCTGTCATTGTGCTCACAATATGTGGTAAAAGCGCACAAATCGGACGTTTTGTAAATTAACGATTTGTTAAAAAAAGGACTTGACGATTACGGGCAGATATGATAAACTTAATTTGTGCTAAAATGCACATAAAATGATTTCTGAAAGGAGATTATGAATTATGAAAAAGATCATTGCAGGTATACTTGCACTTTCTATGATGTTCTCATTCGCAGCTTGCGGCGACAGCTCCTCTACGAGCGAATCTTCAAAGGCAAGCACATCATCTTCTGCTGCTGACAGCTCAGAAACAAACGGACAGAGCGAATCCCAGGCTGAGACCTCAGCTGTTACCGAGGAATCCTCTGCTGCGCAGACTCAGTCAACAGAAGCTCCCAAAACAGGTGAGATAACTACTTTTGAGCAGTCATACACCTATAAGTTCCAGCAGCTTTCAGCAAGCAAGAGCTACTCTATCGAAATGAGCATGGATTATATGGGAATGAAGGTCCCGCTCAAGTTTGAGATCAACAAAAAGAATTTCCACATGGTAATGGACATGACTCAGTTTGGCGGTGAGGCTAACACAGAAACATATTATATCGACGGAAAGACCTACGCTCTGCTTCCTTCAAACAAAATGTATTCTCTGACCGAAGGTGATGTAAACAATCAGTTCGCAGATTCCGCAGACCTCAGCCCTAACGGTGATGTCCAGTTCATCAGCTCGACCGAGGAAAACGGCATGATCGTTGAAAAGCTGAAGGTAACTACCGATAATCCTTCGGGAGGAAAGGTAACATCGGACGCAACATATTACTATGACAAATCAAGCGGCGAACCTAAAAAGGTCGTTGCAGCTGTTAACGGTATGACCTCGACCATAGAGATCACATCCTTCAAGGTTGGCGAACAGAACATCGTTCTTCCCGATCTCTCAGGCTGGACAAGAGTTGATGCAAACCCTAACGCCGGTATCAACGCAGGAACAGCAGGCGCAGCTGCTGCAAACCAGTAAGGGGTGTATAAGTTGAAAATAAGGAAAGTAATTTGTGTTTTGGCTTCATTTGCGCTTGCGTGTGCAATGCTGAGCGGCTGTGACAGCAGTTCATCTTCATCATCGTCCGAAAGCAGCTCATCTGCTTCTTCCTCATCGGATGCTTCATCTCAAGGCTCGGGTGAGTCATCATCTGCCAGCTCCGAGGGAAACAGCTCCGCAGCTGAAAGCTCTTCAAAAGAGGAGAAAAAGATCAACGCTATCGGGTATGATGTTAAAAACAGCAGCAGACTTTTTGATAACATCAAAAAGACCTATTCAGGAAACTATAAGGTAACAGCATCATTTGCCAACCAGGCAGGTGCTACGATAGTTGTAAACCTCAAAGACAACAAGGTGTACTGCTCGCAGAAAAGCAGCGGAGCAAACACGGCTATCCTCTACACAGGAGGAAACAAGGCTACCAGCTACGACCTTGTCGGCTCAAGATATCAGGAGCAGGCAGTTACCGATACAGCTAAGTTTATCAAGCAAAAGGATCTGCTTTTCGGAATGACAGGCGATTTTGTAAAGGCTCAGATAGACAGCAAGACCGATATAATCATCGAGATGTATAAGATAAACAAGGACGTTGCAGGTGCAGACGGACAGATAGGCTACTGCTTCAAGGGTGAAGACGGCAGCTTCTGTGAGATGTTCATAATGTATGACGGACAGGAAATGCCTTCGTACTTTGGCGTAAGTGAGCTTGTAAAGGCAAGCGACGAGCTTTTCAAGGAGATAGACACCAAGTCATTCACCAAGGTAGGCTGATAAAATAGTAATTACAAAAGGGACTGTTGCTTAATGCGGCAGTCCCCTGTTTTTTGACCTGTGTTATACAAAACATAGAGCTTTTCACATTCAAGGCGTGAAAAGCTCTTTATTATGCTATTTAGATGCGCCAGCCACTTCATTTACCAGCTTGTCGGAAACTGCTCCAGTTCCGCCAAAGACATAAAAGGCATTTGCTTTTTTCTGCTTCAGATACTCTTTATGCGAGCTTTGCAGCGTGTTGTCCGCAAGCAGTATCGGAGCTTGTGATGAGGCTGCGAGGACTCCGCCTGCAAGTGCATCAGGAAAATTCAACCCCTTTGCGATACACACTGTTTTTCCTTTAAAAATACCTGCAAATTTCTTGTTGACCTCAGTGCAGGTAGCATAGCGGTCAGCACCCGAAACTCTTTCAGGTTTAACGCCAAGCAAATCGCCTGCCTGTTTCATCATTGCGTCCGAGATGACACCCTCTCCGCCGATAACATAGGCTTTTGCAACGCAGCCCTGCTTTTTCAGCCCTGCAAGATAATCCTTTGTAGCCTTGTCGATATCTCCGTTTGTTTTCAGGTAGATTATCGGTGCACTGTCAAAGCCTGCAACAGCGCCGATCGAAAGCGCATCAGCATAGTTAAGACCGTAGACAAAGAATACCTCGGAGGGTGACGGGTTGAGCTTATTTGCTATCTCTATTGCCGTTTCAAAACGGTCATCTCCTGCTATCCTGCCGGTCATGAAGCCGTTCTTTTCAAGCGTTTTATCGACCTTTTCGCTTATAGCGCCCTCTCCTCCGAGCATGATAACGTTTTTCACATCAAGGCGTTTCAGCTCAGCAAGAGTTTCAGCAGGCAGCTTGTCGGTCTCTGTCAGAAGTATCGGTGCGTTCAGGGATTTTGCGATCGGCACGCCTGCAAGTGCATCAGCGTAATTCATACCGTTTGCAAGAAATACGGCTGTCGGCTTAGAGCGCATACTCTTTGAGATCCGGGCTGCTGTGTCAAAGCGGTTACTGCCTGCCATACGGGCAACGAACTCAAAGCCCTCGCCCTTGGCATATTTCTCTGCGATAGTTCTTACGCCGCCGTAGATACGAAAGTCCGGTATCTTAACTGTCTCCTCTTTGCCATTTACCTCTTTAGCATAGTAGCCGAACATACGGTCACCAAAGCTACGCAGCCCCTCGGGGATAGTCACGCTTTTCATTGCGGCACAGTTAAAAAATGCATAACCGTTTATTTCTTCAAGCCCGCTTGGAAGAGTTATGCTTTTAAGTGATTTACAGTTATTAAAGGCACTGCTTTCAATAGTTTTTAATCCGTCAGGGAGGGTCACGCTTTCAAGGCCTGTACAATCAACGAATGCAGCAGTATCGATCTTAGTGATTTTCTTTGGGATAGTTATGCTTTTAAGCGATATGCAGTTTTGAAAAGTGACACTGCCAAGTTCCTCCAAAGTGCTCGGCAGGGTTATTGATCTGAGCTTGACGCAGTTGTTGAACGCCACATTACCTATTGAAGTAACACCTTCGGGAATGTCTATGCTTTCAAGTGATGTGCAGCTGCCGAATGCATTGTACCCTATTTTTTTAAGAGTAGCAGGCAGAGTTATTTTTTTTACTTTGCGGCATTGGCATATAGAACTCTCATAGATCGTGGTTATACTATCGGGAATGGTGATACTTGTGACAGTATCATTGTTATAAAATACACCCGACTGCATATTTGTAACGGTCTTTCCCTGCACCGTTTTAGGTATTTTTACATCGCCGCCGTTACCAATGTACTTTGCTACTGTCAGCGTAGAATCCTCTTTGACATAATAGCCAAAGTCGCTTGATTCAAAATACTCAGCCGATGCAGTTATATAGGTATCCGAAAAGAAGGCTTGCGGCAGAGCTGCGGCTGTACCGAAGGTCATACACGCTGCCATTACGACAGCTAAGAGCTTCTTTTTCATTGTTATTCCCCCTGTTTTTTTATTTTTTCTTTTTCTAAAAGTATACAGAAAAATTGAACGATCACAGAATCCCGCAAAATGATGCTGTATAACCGGATTATATCATGTCCGCAGGTATTTATCAAGTGTTTTTACGGTCCGAACAAACCATTAAAGAGTTAATAGGCTATTGCTAAATGCAACAGCCCATGAATCAACATTATTATTCTGTTCAAAGCTCAGCATGGATAACTCTGTTCCTGCCTCTGCGTTTAGCTTCATACAGGCAGTCATCAACAGCCTTGAACAGCTTTGTTCTATCAACCTTTCCTTTTATGGTAACGCAGCCTACGCTGATAGTTATCCTGTCGTCGATATCAAGGTATTTATGCTCCTCACACAGTCTTCGCATAAGCTCGGCATAATCAGCTGCCTGCTGTTTATCAGCATAAGGAACGACCGCAAGGAACTCCTCACCGCCCCACCTGCCGACTGCACCGCCATCAAACTTGTGGACAGAATCATCAAGTATCTGTGCTATCTCAACCAGCACCCCGTCACCGACTTCGTGACCGTAGGTATCATTGATATTCTTGAAATAGTCGATATCTATCATAAACAGGCTCAGCAGTGAATCTTCATTTTCAGCCTTATCAAGAGCCTCAACTGCAAATTCGTCAAGTCTTCTTCTGTTATATAGTCCCGTGAGCGCATCGTGGTTGGAAAGTATCCTCAGCTGTTCGTTGACCTGTGCAAGATCATCGTACGCCTTTTGCAGCTCCCCTGTTGTTGCGGAAACAAGCTGAGTAAGCCTTTTTATCAGTGAAGCCTGACCCTTGAGCAAGGTATCATCTACCTTTATCTCTCCAAGGCTTCCCTCCGGCTTTTCGCCCTCTCTCATAGCGATAGACAAAAGCGTTATGTTATACTCCCACACAAAGTTGGTCGAAGGATCACGCTTGACCTCGCCCCATGTATGAAAACCGCCTGTTTTAGCTATCTTTTCAAACGGTATCATTTCAATATCTACATAGCTCTCCCAGAACGCCTTACGCACCGAGCAGGAATAAAGCAGCACCGCCTGCGGTCTGAACTCACTGACCTCCCTGAGCCTTTGGTTGACCTTATCAACTATCAGCGACGGATTGCCGTAGCAAAGATAAATATCCATCCCGTCGGTAACGTAGCCCGCCATATCAAGTGTGCCGTCATCCTCAACATTGAGCGTATGTCTTAAAAGCTCATCGCCCTCGGTCTTTGCTATAAGCGGAAATTCAAAAGTATTTTCCTCAAAATTATCGTAACGGTTTATCCTCAGGTACTTTTCATATACCTCGACAGCAGGTCTGTCATTTATCTCGATAAGTCTGTTCTCATCAGATTTTGTGACCTTGAATGCGTGTCCGAGAGTTGACCAGCCGACAGATTTGTCAACATTTATATGAAAATCCCTGCCCGAATAGGTTATCACGAATATAAGGTTATCGTTAAGCCCTGTTTCATCAAAAACATAATGCTCGCCAATGCTCATATCGTGTCCGCCGGCGTAACCGCCAAACACCTGAACACCCGGCTTTGAACGTGTTACCTCTTCCCATATCACTCTTGTAGTTATCTCGGTTCCCGGCAAAAGCACCTCAGCAGCCTTGATCTCCTGAGTGGTATCGATAAGCTCACGGATAGCCTCACCCGTTTTCTGCTCATTGCCCCTTACATCACCAAAGCAGGTCATAGTAAGCTCTGTCGTTTCAAACAGCAGCGCTGAGATAAGCACGCCCGTTTCCATAAGCCTGCCGTCCTTTATCTCTCCTGCGGACATGGTTCCCGCAAGGATACACCCGGGAAATGCAGTCTTTATCTGTCTGCACAGCTCAACGAGCATATCGCCGTCCAGTATTCCGCTGTAAACATGAAACAACACGTTTTTATACCTATTGGCTGAAAGCTCATCACTCACAGCAGAAAGCTGCTGAGCCACACTTTGACCGTGGCAGTATTCAACAAGTATCTGTTTCAAAGTCTGCACCTCCGAATTAGTTTCATCTTATATACTAATTTAGCACATCAACTCCCAAAAGTCAATGAAAATTCACAATTTTATATCTAAAAACAACAAAGATTTACAATTCCAATTGTAAAACTACTGCGCTGATGCCATGCATTAAAAAAATCCTTGAAAAGTTAACTGTAATGTGCTAAACTGTAATAAGAATGACTGGGGGGCTGTTTAATGGAACTGGACGAGCTGAGGATAAGGATAAACGAGATCGACGATGAGATAGCTAAGCTGTTCTGCGAACGCATGGAGGTCTGCTCGGACGTGGCAAAGATCAAAAAAGCTGCTTCTATGCCGATATTTCAGCAGGGGCGTGAAAAGGATGTTCTTAAAAGGATAGCTGATAAGATGCCCGAGGATCTTAAAAGCTCATCGGACGTGCTTTACCAGACTATCATGGATATTTCCAAGTGCCTGCAATACCGCAGGCTGCTTGCACAAAACAACACTATACCATCTCAGGCGCTTGATCTGAACCAAAAGTTCACCTGCGCAGTCCCCGGCACACAAGGCTCATTTTCACAAATGGCGTGCAACAAGCTGCTGCCAAATGCAGATATAACCTTCTGCGATGTGTTTGAGGGAGTTTTTGATGCGGTCGAAAGCGGAAAGGCAGACCTTGGAGTCGTACCGATAGCAAATTCCACGGCAGGTTCTGTTTCAACTACCTACGAGCTGCTTAAAAAATACGACCTGAAGATATGCGCTACCACAAAGCTGAAAGTTGAGCATTGCCTTTGCGCTAAAAAAGGTACACGGCTTGAGGACATTACGATAGTATATTCGCACGAACAGGCTTTGATGCAGTGTTCGGGCTTCATAAAAAAGCAGGGCTGCAAAGCGCACAAGTATTCAAACACGGCGCTTGCTGCACAGTATGCCGCACAAAGCAGTGAACCTGTTGCGGCTATCTGCTCCGCCGACAGCGCACAGCGTAACGGTCTTGAGATAATTGCAAGGGATATTGCCGATGCAAGTGAGAATTACACTCGGTTCATCGTTATCGCAAAGCAGACGCTTTGCACGAAGAATGCAGATATAGTATCGGTATCACTTTCGCTTGCCCACGAAAAGAACTCGCTTTACAGGCTGCTCACAAAGTTCTCTGTTGCAGGGCTGAACCTTTTGATGATAGAATCACGTCCTATCGCAAATACCGATTTTGATGTTGTATTCTACCTTGATTTTCAGGGCAGCATAAATGATGAAAAGGTCGCAATGCTGATAAATGAACTTTCTGATGAGCTGGGCTATTTTAAATTCCTGGGAAACTATGAGGAGATATAAGGAGGGACGGATATGAGGATAGGTCACGGTTATGATGTTCACAAGCTGGTCAAGGGAAGAAAGCTGATACTTGGCGGAGTCCGCATTGTAAACGATATGGGGCTGCTCGGACATTCCGATGCAGATGTACTTACCCATGCAATAATGGATTCACTGCTCGGTTCGCTCGCACTTGGCGATATAGGCAAGCTGTTCCCCGATACAGATGAACGCTACAAGGGCGCAAACAGCATAGATCTGCTCAGGCAGGTCGCAAGACTTATCGAGCAAAAAGGTTACCGAATAGTAAATATCGACGCAACTATCTGTGCGCAAAAGCCAAAGCTCGCAGGGCATATCAACCACATGAGATTCAATATCGCAAGAGCCTGCGGTATAGATATGTCACAGGTCTCCGTAAAAGCCACTACCGAGGAAGGCCTTGGTTTTACAGGCAATCTCGAGGGAATATCCGCAACGGCAGTGTGCCTTGTTAACGAGCGCAGCTTCGGATTTTTCGGCGCATTTACGGGCGGATTGTAAGCTAATAACGCCGTAGGTTTCAAATTGCGGTAAGGTGTGAACAAAATGAACAAAATGAAAACATTGAACACGGGGCTTGACAAGTTGAGAAAAGAGTGATATACTTTAACACATAAAAGCATAAAAAGATAAAAGCATTAAAGTGCTAAGTGCAGCACACCTGCACATAACAGAAGGGAAAGATGTAAAATGATCATTATTTTCAACTCACAAGCCACTAAGGACAATATTCAGGAGCTTATCAGCGAGATCCATTCAAAAGGCCTTAAAACTCACCTCAGTGAAGGCGACCACACCACTCTTGTCGGCGTTATAGGTGATACCACAAGGCTGGATATAGAAAATATCCGCAGTGCTGATTATATAGCAGATGTAAAGCGTGTTTCAGAGCCTTACAAAAAAGCCAACAGAAAAATGCACCCTGAGGATTCCTATATAAAGGTGACCGATAAGGTAACTTTCGGTGAGGGCATTTTCAATGTTATCGCAGGTCCCTGCTCTGTTGAGACCGAGGAACAGATAATCGAGGTCGCACAGGACGTTAAAAAAAGCGGTGCAACACTGCTCAGGGGCGGCGCTTTCAAGCCCAGAACTTCACCTTACTCCTTCCAGGGACTTGCAGGCGAAGGACTTAAACTGCTGCTTGAAGCTAAAAAAGCAACAGGTCTGCCTATCGTTACCGAGATAATGAACCTTGTTCACCTTGATATGTTTGCCGATGTTGATGTTATCCAGGTCGGCGCAAGAAATATGCAGAACTTTGACCTGCTCAAAGAGCTTGGCAAATGCAACAAGCCTATACTTCTCAAAAGAGGACTTGCAAACACTATCGAAGAGTGGCTGATGAGTGCAGAATACATCATGGCAGGCGGAAACGACAACGTTATCCTGTGCGAAAGAGGCATAAGAACATTTGAAACAGCTACGAGGAACACACTTGACATCTCTGCTGTTCCTATGCTCAAGCATAAGACTCACCTGCCTGTAATTATCGATCCCAGCCATGCAACAGGTATCTCCTGGATGGTGCCGCAGCTTGCAAAAACCGCTGT
Organism: Ruminococcus sp. UBA3767; assembly: GCA_002371625.1. GTDB lineage: Bacteria > Bacillota > Clostridia > Oscillospirales > Ruminococcaceae > Hominimerdicola. The sequence goes on along the minus strand of DFFV01000005.1, from coordinate 8,396 downwards.
AAGCGCTGGCGCAGACGGATTGATGGTAGAGGTGCATAACAATCCTCAGAAGGCTTGGTGCGACGGTGCTCAGTCGCTCAACCCGAAGCAGTTCGATGACCTGATGACAGACATCAAGCGCAGAGTTGAGTTTGAGGGCAAAAAGTTCTACATCTGATAATAAGATAATAAGGCCGCCGTGAATAACGGTGGTCTTTTTGTTTTATGTGACCGAGCGTATATTTTTCCCGTCATCTATTACAGAGAGCGAGGTGAGAGCAATGCAGGACGAAAAAATAACAGAGCTGTTTTTTGAACGTTCGCAGGAGGCAATTGAAGAAACAAAGATAAAATACTCCTCTTATTGCATGAAAGTAGCAGCTAACATTCTCAAAAGCAGGCAGGACGCAGAGGAATGTGTAAACGACTCATATATGAAGCTGTGGAGCTCGATACCGCCCAACAGACCTGCTTCGCTCAAGGCTTATCTTGCAAAGATAGTCAGAAATCTCTCTCTTGATAAGCTGGAAAAGCAAAAGGCGAAAAAGCGTGGCAGCGGAACTGCCGAGCTGGTGTTCGATGAGATCTGCGAGTTTATCTCTACGGGAGGAGAACAGCTTGCGGACGAGATTGCACTAAGAGAAGCGATCAACTCATTCCTTGCATCGCTTGACAGACAGACAAGGATCATTTTCGTGCAAAGGTACTGGTACTTTTGCTCTGTCAAGGAGATAGCTGTGCAGCTGAATGTCGGGGAGAGCAAGGTGAAAATGACGCTGAAACGAACAAGAGATAAACTGCGTGAACAACTTGAAAAGGAGGGACTGGATCTATGAGAGGAATGAAAACCGCTCGGGCGATCGGTGAGATAGACGAAAAATACATCATCGAAGCTGCGCCCGAAAAAATAGTGCAGGTGAAAACTATACCATGGAAATATATCGCTGCTGCATCGTGTATAGCACTTGTGTTCTGTGTTGGATTTATGGCTTTGATGTTCGGCAGGAGCAGCATTGATGCTCAAAGTGAGCCGTCATCGGCAGGAACGCAAACCACTTCTCAGTCGGTGACCACAAAACCAAAGTCAGAAATAGAGATCCGGCCCGCAGGACAAAACACAATATCCTACTGCAAGGAATTTATTCTATTTGATAAAGACCTGAACAGCACGAAATACAAAAACTGCGCAAGAATCATAACGGGCGACGAGGTGCAAACAGATAACGGACAGCAGATCGATTTCACATTTGCAGCCAGCTATGATGCGTCGGCTCAGCACAAGATAATCGCTATGGCTTATCCGATAAAGGACGTTTCTACGCAGTGGGTATACGCTGTGCAGCTGCTTTATGAGGAAAACGACAATACAAGAAATCTGCTTGCCGAGAAAGGCTCGGTGTTTGCAGTAAGCAAATCGCTTGGCAAGAAGCTGGACGACAGGTATTTTCTCTTCGCAAGGGAAACAAACGAACAATGCAGCCTTGGACAGTATATGAATGCTTTGGGCAAGGATAAAATGTACATTAGCAGTGCTTATGTATATCAGGACGATGATACAGCACTGGAGTACAAGAATACCAATGAGAGATCAGCTCAGATATTTGAGCTGCTGCAGGCTGACAAAACAACTCCCGATTACAGGTATGTAGGCGATCTGCAAGCGCTGTTCAAAGAACAATCCAGTAAAAACGATCATTCAAATAAGCAGTATCTAATGCAGTTAAAAATCAATCATCGCACTCTCGGTGAGAACTGCACTTCTATAATGATCAGCAAGGACGGATATATGGTACTGCTTCACGATTATAATGACCCGCAGGTATACTTTATCGGTCAGGAACTAAAAGATAAGCTGCTTGAAGTAACTACAAGAAATGATAAAGGCGTACCTGTTGTCAGCAATGATGAGGCAAAAAAGGACAGCTTTGAGATAAAACTGCATAACGAAAATGAAGATCCTGTACACTATGTACTCAGGACTAACAGCAACGATTACTGTTCAAAAGGTGTAAAGATCGACAGATCGATGATCGATACTTCGATCAATAAAGTTGCCAACGCTTCAATAAACAGTGAGTTTAATTTTATTAAGGGAGATCCGATAGTACTCAACGGTATAAAGGGGATATCCCCGAATTTTGCACTCGCAAGCAAAGACAGCAATAACGAGTATTATATCTACTTTGCCGGTAATTACGCAGCACCCGATCTTGCGGCATTCCTGAAAGATGCCGGTATTACCGACAGCAAAAAGATAGTCATTCGTTCTGCCGAAATGGAAAACGGATACACAGATATCTATCCACCGGCAATATGGGATATTCTTACTGAAAACGCTGCCGATAACAAGAAGAGTACAACCATGGGCGCCCAACAAACAGAAGAATCATACAATTGCAGATTAATATTTGATATCACGGGTTACGTCTACAACTGCGAATTAAGGCTTTATGATAACGAGAATGCTGTATTCTTCATTTCCAACCAATACCAATACTTCAACATTGGAACGGAAAAGGTAAACAAGATAAAGGAATACATCAGAACCTGCAAAAAAGTATAACATCTGCCGGCAGAATAAATATAAAGGACCTCACATCACTCTCCTGTGGTGTGAGGTCCCTTTTGTGTCAGCGTGTATTCAGACTCTTTCGACCTTGAGCAGATTTGTGGTTCCGCTTATACCCAGCGGTACGCCTGCCGTGATAACAACAAGGTCACCCTTCTGCAGATAGCCCTTATCGAGCGAAACCTTTATAGCGTGCTCGATAAGCTCGTCTGTGTTGGTCTTTTCGTCCATAAGTCCCGACTCGATGCCCCAGCTGAGATTGAGCTGGTGACAGGTAGTTTCATCGGTGGTAAGGGCGATTATAGGACAATTAGGACGGAATTTTGAAAGTGTTCTCGCTGTTCCGCCGCTTTTTGTAACTGTAAGTATAGCCGCAGCCTTCAGGTCATGCGCTGTGGTAACGCTTGCATGAGCGATAGCGTCTGTAATGGTCGGATCAACATCATCAGCGTGCTTTTTGAAGCGTCCCACATAGTCGATAGCGCCCTCAGTCGTTTCAGCTATCCTGCTCATAGTCTTTATAGCTTCAACAGGGTACTTTCCTGCTGCGGTCTCGCCCGAAAGCATTATTGCCGAGCTTCCGTCATATATAGCATTGGCAACGTCTGTTATCTCGGCTCTTGTAGGCCTTGCACTGTTCATCATGGATTCAAGCATCTGTGTTGCAGTGATAACGTTCTTTCCTGCATTGTAAGCCTTTTTGATAAGCTCTTTCTGAATCGCAGGTATTTTTTCAAACGGTATCTCAACGCCCATATCTCCTCTTGCGACCATTATACCGTCAGCCGCCTCGAGTATCTCGTCGATATTCTCAACGCCCTGCGCATTTTCTATCTTAGCAATGATCCTTGGTGTGAACCAGCCCAGCGACTGTGTAAACTTTCTCAGGTAAATAACATCAGCGCCCGTTCTAACGAATGAAGCCGCAATGTAATCAAATCCCATTTTTGCGCCGAACTCAAGGTCTTTCATATCAGCGTCCGAGATATACGGCATTGAAAGGTTAACATCAGGAACGTTGATGCCCTTGCAGTCAGATACCTTTCCGCCTCTCACTACCTTGCACACGATATCCGTAGCATTTACGCTTTCAGCGCAAAGCTCAATCGCACCGTCATCTATAAGTATCGTGGTACCGATAGAAACGTCCTTTGGAAGATTAGGGAAAGATATCGAGCATATACTGCTGTCACCGTCCACCTCTCTTGTGGTCAGCGTGAAGCTGTCGCCCTCTTTTATCTCGACCTTGCCTTCCTTGAATGTCTTGAGCCTCACCTCAGGACCTTTTGTATCAAGCAGCGTAGCAATGTTCAGCCCAAGCTCGTCACGCAGGCGGCAAACCTGTTCAAAGCGCTTTTCATGAACGCTGTGGTCTGAGTGTGAAAAGTTGAAACGGGCAACGTCCATTCCGCTTTTCATCATTTCACGCAAAACATCATCATTATCGGTCGAAGGACCTATCGTACAAACGATCTTTGTCTTTTTCATAAAAATGCCTCCTAAAACTAACAGAGTATATTATACCTCAATTCGCTGCTAAAGTCAATATACCCGCAAGTATAAAAAGTACCGCAGAACACATTCCTGCGGTACTTTGCGGTATTATTTCAGTTTTTGCCGAACAGCTTTTCAAGTCTTGCAAGGCTTGAAGCCGACTGATGTGAAAGCTCAACAGCGTGCAGCTCGGGATCTGTTCTTCCCTGCTGCTCCGGCTCTGCCTGCTCCTGCGCAGTTTCCTCTTGTGCATGGTTTATCTGCGCATTATTCAGCAGATTCATAAACTCCTGCTCGATAGCATTTGTTTCGATAAGCTCATCGGGAACTGCATTTTCAGCTTCCTCTATCTCCCTTATCGACTGCGCAGTGTGGTCAGCCTCGGTCTCAACAGCCATAAGTGCCTGCTCGCCAAGCTCGTGAACATCAACTTTCTCAAGCTCCTCGGGTATCTCCTGCTCAGGCTCTTCCTGCTGAACTGTTTCAGGTACAGCCTGCTTTTCAATTATCGGGGCTTCCTCCTCGGCAGCTTCCTGCACAGGCTTTATCTCGTGATGCTTTTTCTCGTTAAGCGCCTGTGTTATCGACTGCATAAGGCTCTCGCTTGCGACCGTCTGAGTTTCGGGCTGTATATCAACGCCCTTTTCCTCCTTGGCAGCCTTAGCCTTTTCGATAGCCTCTATCAAGCTCGGCTGAGCCTTTTCATCATCAAAATACGCTTCGTCACCTGAGTATTCCTCGTCTTCCTCGTCGTAATACTCTTCATCATCGGAGTATTCCTCGTCTTCCTCGTCGTCGTAATACTCGTCATCGTCGGAGTATTCTTCGTCTTCCTCGTCGTAATACTCGTCATCATCAGAATACTCTTCGTCCTGCGAGTATTCTTCATCGTTATCAATGTACTCTTCGCCCGCCTGCTCCTCAGCAGCTTCTGCAAGCTCCTCATAGCTTTCATCAGCGGCGCTTCCCAGCTCCTCATTCGGCTCACTTGCAGCCACAGGTATCCTGTCGGGAGAAACGGTTATCGTTTCAGCCTCCTCCTGCACCTGCTCACGCTTCACAGGCCTTTCCGGCAGCGGATCAGGCTCATGCGTTACGGTTGGCTTTGATATTATCTCGTTTATATCGAACGTAAGTATATCGCCCAGCTTATCCGTTTCCTTCAGCAGTTCCTGTATATTGACCGTTTTTTCAACATTCTCGCTCGTAAGCATCTGAAGCTCACGGTGCGAATTATAAGGCTTTATTCCGATTATAGAAATATTATCGGTACTTCCGTTATCAAGCGCAAGCTGAGCTATCGCTTCCAGCTTCTGCGCTATCGGCAGGTCAAGTCCCATGCCAATTTCAAGCTGCTGCTCGCTGACATAATCGGAAACTCCGTCAGAAACGATAAGTATCATATCATCGGGTTCTTTTCCGAAACGTGTGACCAGCGGTATGATCTCTATCTCAGGATCGTTTGTCGAGCTTCCTACAGAGGAAACTATCGCATTTGCGAGCCTTGGCGATATCCTTGCAACATCGCCCTCTCCGCCGTGTTCGTAAACATACTGGCGGTAGGACTGGTCTGTGGAGATCTGCCTTATTGCTGCGTTGACATATCTGTACATTCTGCTGTCACCGATATTAACGCAAACAGCCTCGCCGTTCTCATCAACTGCAAGCATACAAAGGGTAGTCTGCATATTTCTGCTTGAAGACTCTCCCTCTCCCCTGCTTTTTATCTTATAATGTATATCAAGTATCTCATTTTTAAGGTCGGTATCACTGCGGTAATCAAGCTCAGAAAGCTTTTCAAGGCACATCTGCGCAGCAACCTCGCCAGCATTCTCGCCTCCCACACCGTCGCACACTGCTGCAACGAACGGCGCTGAAAGAGTTGTAAAACAGCTGCCTGCATCAACTACCTCTTTACAAACGAGTATCCTGTCTTCATTACTGCTTCTTACGTTGCCCTTTGAGGTAAGACCGTAGATATAATAATTCACCGTTTCACACCTCCGCTTCGTAAATTATATAATACCACATTTCCCTTGTGTTGTCAATTAAACTATTGAATTTTGAGCAATAAAATCGTATAATAAAAGCAGGAGGCGATAAGACATGAACAGTAACATCAAGGGTGCCATTTTTGATATGGACGGGCTGATGCTGGATACCGAAAAGCTGTACCTGCGCTTCTGGCGTGAGGCGGCGGCATTTTACGGGTTTGAAATGACAACGCAGCACGTTCTCGGGATACGTTCGCTGGCTGCTAAATTTGCTCAGCCAAAGCTAAAGGGCATTTTCGGGGAGAGCTTTGATTACTGCAAAGTCCGCAGCAAACGCAAGGAGTTAATGGCCGAATTCATCGAGCACAACGGTATAGAAAAAAAGCAGGGACTTGATGAACTGCTGCAAAGCCTTTCACGCAGAGGCATAAAGCTCGCTGTTGCTACCGCTACCGACCGTGAAAGGACTGAGAATTACCTTGAAAAAGCAGCTGTCAAACAGTATTTTGACGCAATCATCACGGGTGATATAATAACCAACGGCAAGCCCGAACCGGACATTTATCTTACTGCTGCAAAAGCTCTTGACCTTGCAAGTGAACAGTGCATAGCGCTTGAAGATTCGCCAAACGGCATAAGATCAGCATACACAGCAGGCTGCAAGGCTATAATGATACCCGACCTTACCCAGCCCGATGAGGAGATAAAGCCGATGCTTTACGGCTGTTATGCTTCGCTGAGTGAGCTTTGTGCGCAGCTTGATGTTCTTTTGTGAAGCACGCCTGTCCTTTGCTCAGCTACACGGTGTTTGCCATGCACAAACAAGCGTATTCCACAAACAAACATAAAAAAATTCATATATATTTGTCAAAATGCACATTGACGGAATTTGCAAAGTTTTGTATACTATTTAAGGTACTTTTAATAGGGTATAAACTAATGAAAATGAGGTTGTTTTATGACAAAAGTTGTTAAATTCGGCGGAAGCTCACTTGCAAGTGCACAGCAGTTCAAAAAGGTAAAGGCTATCATCACTGCTGAAAGTTCAAGAAGATACGTTGTTCCAAGCGCTCCCGGAAAGAGGGATCCTGCTGACACCAAGGTAACGGATATGCTTTACGGCTGCTATGATCTTGCTGCCAAGGGAAAGGATTTCAAGAAGGCTTTTGATAAAATAAAGGAAAGATATTACGGAATAATCAGCGAGCTCGGGCTCGATCTTTCGCTGGAGAGCGAGTTTGAGGTGATCCACGCTTGCTTTATCGGAAAAGCAGGAAGAGATTACGCTGCTTCAAGGGGTGAGTATCTCAACGGAATAGTGCTTGCAAATTATCTCGGTTACGAGTTTATAGATGCAGCAGATGTTATATTCTTTGACGATCACGGCTCATTTGATTCTCAGAAAACAAACGCTGCACTCAAAGCAAGACTTGAAGGCGTTGATCGTGCGGTTATCCCCGGTTTCTACGGCTCAATGCCAAATGATACTATCAAGACATTTTCAAGAGGCGGTTCTGACATAACAGGTTCTATCGTTGCAGCAGCTGTCGGCGCTGATCTTTACGAAAACTGGACAGACGTTTCGGGCTTCCTGTTTGCAGATCCAAGGATCATCAAGGATCCACAGACTATCAAGATCATCACATACAAGGAGCTTCGTGAGCTTTCATATATGGGTGCTACCGTTCTGCACGAGGATGCTATATTCCCTGTAAGAAAAGCAGGTATCCCGATCAATATCAAGAACACAAACGCTCCGGAGGACGACGGTACTTTCATCGTTGAATCCACTTCACAGAAGCCGCAGTTCACTATCACGGGTATCGCAGGCAAAAAGGGCTTTACTGCTATCAACATCGAAAAGGACATGATGAATGCCGAGATAGGTTTTGGCAGACGTGTGCTTGAGGTATTTGAAAAGAACGGTATCTGCTTTGAGCACATGCCTTCGGGAATTGATACTATGTCTATCGTAGTTCACCAGCAGGAATTCGCACCCAAGGAGCAGGAGATACTCGCAGGTATCCACCGCAACTGCAAGCCCGATGTTATCGACATTGAAACAGACTTAGCACTTATCGCCGTTGTAGGCCGTGCGATGAAGTCAAACAGGGGTACAGCAGGCAGAATATTCTCTGCACTTGCACACGCAAGAGTAAACGTAAAGATGATCGACCAGGGCTCCAGCGAGCTTAATATCATCATCGGCGTAAGCGAGAATGATTTTGAAAAGGCAATGCAGGCAATTTACAGCATATTTGTTGATACTCAGCTTGAAAAGTAATTGATAAAATGATACTCCGCAGGGAATTGATCTCTGCGGAGTTTCTTTTTTAAAATAAATATCACACCGGCAAAGC
>DFFV01000098.1 GCA_002371625.1 Ruminococcus sp. UBA3767 | reverse complement strand
GGTGCGCCTTGTTCATGTTCGCCTGAATTTTGAACACGAAAGCGGAAAATGCAGGATCAAACGGATCCACAATGCCCTCTGATGACATTCTCGGTGTCGGTGAAGTAGTCATTTCAAGGAAGTTTTCAAGGAAAGGCTCTACGCCGAAGTTGGTGAGTGCCGAGCCGAAGAACACGGGCGAAAGCTCACCCTTGCGCACTGCGTCTATATCGAATTCATAGCTTGCACCGTCGAGCAGCTCTATATCGTCCGAAAGTGTTTCGTGCAGCCACGGTGTGATAAGCTCGTCAAGTGACGGGTCGGAAAGGTCGACCTCTGTCGCAGCGACCTGATGTTTGCCGCCGTTTTCCTCAAAGGAGATGATATGTCGCTTGTCACGGTCATAAACTCCCTTGAATTCCTTTCCGCAGCCGATAGGCCAGTTGACAGGGTAGGTCTTTATGCCAAGCTCGTTTTCTATCTGCTCAACAAGGTCAAACGGGTTTCGTGCCTCTCTGTCCATTTTATTTATGAATGTAAAAATAGGTATGTGGCGCATAACGCAGACCTTGAACAGCTTTCTTGTCTGCGCCTCAACGCCCTTTGATGCGTCAATTACCATTACTGCCGAGTCAGCCGCCATAAGCGTGCGGTAGGTATCCTCCGAGAAGTCCTGGTGTCCGGGGGTGTCAAGAATGTTTATGCAGAAGTCCTTGTACTGAAACTGCATTACCGACGAGGTTACCGAGATACCTCTCTGCTTTTCTATCTCCATCCAGTCAGATACCGCATGGCGAGAGTTCTTTTTGCCTTTAACAGCACCTGCCTGTGCGATAGCACCGCCGTACAGCAGGAACTTTTCGGTAAGGGTGGTTTTACCTGCGTCAGGGTGGGAGATTATGGCAAAGGTCCTGCGCCTTTTTATCTCTTCTTCAAGTGTTTTCAAAGCTATTCCTCCATTAAATTATTCAAAGCATACCTTGATATTATACCATAGTTTGCGCCCGTTTGCAACACATCGCAAAAATTTTAACACATAGTGCAGAAAAATTGCACAGAGTTGTTTTGTAATTTCAAACAAATATCACGGGGGATAAATATTGAATATGTCTAAAAAATTACGGGGAGCGTTTAATTGTATTGAAAATTTTAATGAGCTGTGATATAATTATTTAAAGTATGAGCATTTAATAATTCTGCTCAAACGGAACAACGGAGGATCCAACTATGAATGACGGAAATAAGATACTTAAACTGACAGGTATCTTTCTTACGCTGGTGGGCATTGCAACGCTGATAATCGGCATAATCGCCTTCTCAAATGCAGGAAAGACCAATGATTCTATCAGAAAAGTTCAAGCACTGCAAAGCTCCAGCACTACGACCTCGTATTCTGCTGCTTCATCCTCTATGCAGCCGCTGAAGGACTGGGCAGGCAAGGCAAAGACATACTCGATAATAATGATGGCTGTATCAGCTATGCACATCATATTTGGTATAATCGGATTTTTGATGGCTGAAAAAAGCGAAAATGCGATGCTATGTGTCGGATTCGGAGCGCTTATGCTGCTCGGTGCGGCGGGAGCGATCATCTATCCGCTTGTAGTCAATGATAAAGCGTATGATCTGGCGCAGGCGTTTATGGATGCGTTCTCAAGTCTGTATAAGGATCGTTTGGGATCCGATTTTACATTCAAGCTGATCTCGTTGGCTCCGCAAAAGCATCTGATAACCTATTCCGGCGTGATGCTCGGCGGTATGTATATGTGGGGAGCTATGATGAGCAGAGGTATGGTAAGCTCAGCTAAGCCTTCACGTCAGCCGATCTCAACGGCAGCACCGGGGGACGATTTCTTTGCACAGTTCAATAAACCGCCTGTTCCGCAGCAGAGACCTATGGGAGCACCTCAGCAGAACGCTGCACAGCCAATGTCTCAGGGACAGCCAAGACCACAGGGAATGCCTCCGCAGGGACAGCCAAGACCGCAGGGAATGCCTCCTCAGGGTCAGCCAAGGCCACAGGGTATGCCTCCTCAGGGACAGCCAAGACCACAGGGAATGCCTCCACAGGGACAGCCAAGGCCACAGGGTATGCCACCACAGGGACAGCCAAGACCGCAGGGTATGCCTCCACAGGGTCAGCCAAGACCGCAGGGTATGCCACCACAGGGACAGCCAAGACCGCAGGGTATGCCACCACAGGGACAACCAAGACCACAAGGAATGCCTCCGCAGGGACAGCCAAGACCGCAGGGAATGCCTCCGCAGGGTCAGCCGAGACCACAAGGAATGCCTCCACAGGGTCAACCGAGACCGCAGGGAATGCCTCCTCAGGGACAGCCAAGACCTCAGGCAGCACCTCAGGGACAGTCTATGGGAGAAATGGACGAGATACAGATACCGCCGCAGCCAAAGCCACAGCCGCAGCAGTTCAGACCAACTCCAAACACAGCACAGGCTGCTCCGCTCAGACCTGCACCTGGCGTAAAGCCAGCACCTGCGCCTGCACAGCAGCCGCTTGACAACGGTTCTTCGGGAGCAATGGACGAGGTTGCGCTCCCTTCCGCAGACGAGCTTGAAAAGCTCCTTGGCGGAATGTCAGGACAGAAATAACAGCAAAAAAACAGATCCCGGCAGAGATGTCGGGATCTTTTCATATAATTATGTCAGTATAGTTTCTTTATCCACATTGATGGTGCAAATATCATTATCATCGGGATACATTCAAGTCTTCCAAGCAGCATATCAAAGCTGAGCGTGATCTTGGAAAGATTGGAAAGCTCCGAGAAATTGCACATCGGGCCTACCTTGCCAAGTCCCGGACCGATGTTGTTGAAACAGGTCGTTACCGAGGTGAATGAGGTAGTAAAATCGAGATTGTTGAGCGAGATTATAAGCAGCGAAGTGAAGAATATCAGGATATAGATTATCAGGTATCCGCTTACTCCGTGCACCGTTTCAACATTGAGCGTTTTATCGTCGGATTTTACGACATTGACTGATTTCGGGTGCATCAGCTTGCGCAGATTCCTGCGAGCTGTTCTCACAAGTATTATCAGTCTTGATACCTTGAAACCGCCTCCTGTTGAGCCGGCACAGGCACCTATGAACATAAGTATAACAAGTATCGCCTTTGAAAATTCGGGCCATTGGTCAAAGTCCGCCGTAGCAAAGCCCGTTGAGGTCATTATAGAACCGACCTGGAATGAGGAATATCTGAACGCCTTGGAGAAGCTGCCGTAAACGCCGTAAGCCATTGTGTTTGCGCAGAGAAGTCCGATAGATGCGGCGATTATCCCCAGATACACCTTCAGCTCCGAGTTCTTGAAAACGTCGGAAAAACGTTTCATTATAATAAAGAAATAAATGTTGAAGTTTACGCCGAAAAGTATCATGAACACGGTCACGACACCCTCGAGATATGCTGAATCATAGTAGCCGATCCCCGCATTTTTTATGCCGAATCCGCCGGTGCCGGCAGTGCCGAACGTTGTGCAGATGCTGTCATAAAGCGGCATTTTGCCTATAACGAGAAATATTATCATCAGCAGCGTCATTACGGTATATATCATATAGAGTATCAGTGCTGAGGATTTTCCCTTTGGCACGAGCTTTTCAACCGTAGGTCCGGGGCATTCCGCCCTCATCAGCTGCAGGCTCGATGATTTTTTGTCCGAGGGGAGTATGGCGATGGTAAGCACCAGAACGCCCATTCCGCCTACCCAGTGGGTAAAGCAGCGCCAGAACATCATTCCCTTAGTCATTGCTTCAACATCAGTCAGGATAGACGAGCCTGTTGTCGTAAAGCCCGAGATGCTTTCAAACAGCGCATTTACGGGATCTGGTATCTCGCCGCTTACATAAAACGGCAGTGCACCGAATACCGAAATAACTACCCAGCCCAGTGCTGCGACAGCCACGCCGTCACGGAAGTTCATCACAACATCCTTTTGCTTGGTAAGGATAAGCACAGGTGTCTGCACAGCGCATATCGATACAGCTACCAACAGGAATGTCTTGAGCGTATTCATTTCGCCGTAGTATATTGCCACAGAACACGGCAGCAGCATAAGCACCGCTTCAAGCAGTGAGATCTTTGCCAGCGTGTTGAGCACGATCTTTTTGTTCAACCGAATCTATCTCCTATTCAATAATATCCCTAAGCTCCGAGAAGCGCTGATCCTTTGTAACGATTATTACCGAGTCATCAAGCTCCATGGTATCATTACCGTTTGGGATAATGACCTGACGCTTTCTGATGATCGCACAGATCAGGATATTCTTTTTCAGCGTAATATCCTTGAGCGGTATTCCCGTAAGATGCGGTATCTGCTCCTTGATATTGAACTCTATCGCCTCGACCTGATTGCCGATAAGGTGATAAAGCGATTCGATACGGCTCTCCGAGGATGCGTTTTCAAGTGATCTTACATAGCTCAGTATAGTTCCCGTTGTCAGCAGCTTTGGCATAACAATGGTATCCAGCCCGAGCATTCTTGCCATATCAACGTATGAATCACGGTTTATTTTTGTTACTGTCTTAGCCTCGGAATTGTTCTTTGCGTAAAGCGACATGATGATGTTTTCCTCATCGAGTCCCGAAAGAGCTACAAAAGCATCAACTTCCTTTATGCCCTCGTCCAGCAGCAGCTCCTGATCGGTGCCGTCGCCGTGGATTATCGTAGCCTTGGGTATCTCGTCGCAAAGCTCGGTGCAGCGGTTGTAATCCTTTTCTATCACCTTTACTCTCATACCGATAGCAGAGAGCTGTTTAGCGAGGTAATAGCCTATCTTTCCTCCGCCGACTATCATAACCGATTTTATCTTGCTCTTTACAAAACCGTTCTCACGGAAGAACCTTTCTATATCCGAATGAGAGGCGGCAATATTTATCCTGTCATCTGCGTGGAGCACAAAATCACCCGAAGGGATAAATATGCTATGTTCACGCTGAACGGCACAGATAAGGAACTTAATTTTCAGTCTTTTATATATCTCGGCAAGTGTCAGCCCGACCATCGGAGAGGATTCCGACAGCTTCAGCTCGACCATTTCCACTCTGCCCTTGCCGAAGACCTCAAGCCTTGTAGCAGTAGGGAACACAAGTCCGTTTGCAATATCTCTTGCGGTATAAAGCTCAGGGTTGATTATCAGTGCAAGACCGAGGTTATTCTTGATTATATCTATCTGGTCGTAATACTCAGGATTTCTTACTCTGCATATAGTTTTTTTCGCACCAAGCTGTCTGGCGAGCATACAGCACACCATATTCAGCTCATCGTGGGCAGTTGTTGCAATAAGCAGGTCGGCATTTTTAACGCCTGCATCTATCTGTACCGCAGCGGTAGCGCCGTTGCCCTCGATACACATTATATCCTGCGAATTGAGCAGCTTTTTAACAGCCTCCGGGTTATTATCGACAGCGATAACGTTATGCCCCTCCTCAACGAGCTGTTCGGAAAGCGTAGCGCCGATCTTACCCGAACCGATAACTACAAATCTCATAATATATCTATGCCTTAAAGCAGGCATATCCTCCTTCCCAAAACGAGAAAAAACAGTGATCCTAAAAATAATGATACATATTAGATTATATCACTACACAGCCGTATTGTCAATAATGAACAGTTTACAAAGAAACCTCACCAAAAGAGTATTTTTTTGTGATTTAGTTGTAAGAAATACGGAGCAAGCAGGAAAACAACAGCAATGAAGAATAGCCCGGGCAAAAAATAACAGTCTGCCATTTAAATAGCAGACTGTTTTATCTTATCCGAGAGTTTTTTTCTGACCGTCCTTGCTTATCACAGTATTTGCGAATTTTGCACGCATCTTTTTTTCATAAGCCTTAGGGTTGGGCATCGCAGGGCTGTAATGCGTCAGCCAGAGCTCCTTAGAGCCTGACTTTACGGCAATATCGGCACTCTGCGAAAATACCATGTGACCTTTTTCCTTCACCTTATCCAGTATCTCGTCGTCGCCGTACATACCCTCGCACACGAGAAGGTCGGATTTTTTGGCAAACTCAGCCATTTCACCGAAAGCGACCGTATCGGTCATATATGTTATCTTTATAGGATCTCTTTCAGAATCGGTGACCATATCGGTAGTTATCTCCTTACCGTTCACAGTCACACTTTGACCGCCGTGCAGCTGACGCCAGTATTTGACATCAATGCCAAGCGCCTTTGCTTTTCCGGGGTTGAAAACGGGCTTTCTGTCCAGTCTGAAAGAATAGCCCATGCAGGGGATACCGTGGCGCAGCGGGATAGTGTTGACCTCCATGCTGTTCCAGTGCATAGTATTATGCTGTTTGCTGTCAAGCTCAACTATATCTATCCCGTAGGGGAGAAGCGGACAAATACAGCAAAGATTTTTGATTATCCTTGCAAGTCCCTTGCAGCCGTAGATAGTTATGTAGCCTTTTTTGCCCATATTGCCTATCGAGAGCAGCAGTCCCGAAAGTCCCGAGATATGATCGGCGTGAAAATGCGTGATAAAAAGAGCGTCTATCTTGCTCAGCTTGCAGCCGTGCTTTGCCAGAGCTATCTGTGTACCCTCACCGCAGTCTATAAGAGCGGCTTTTCCGTTATATTCTATCCAGAAGCTCGTAAGCCATCTGTTCGGCAGCGGCATCATTCCGCCTGTGCCTGCAAGGCAAACATCTATCATAGCCTTCCCCTCGCTTTCCGGTTCCCAAACCTTACAATATATTATGAAGCATAAAGCCCTGTTTGTCAATACACAAATTGTAAATATCAAAAAAAGAAGGGCGGTATATCCGCAGGGGATGACCGCCCGTTCATAATATCGGTTTAAGCGTCGTCGCAGCCGCAGTCGATGCCGTTTTGCACATCCGAGAACTCCTTGAGTATCTCCTCGCCGGGAGCTTTTGTGCAAAGGCTTGCGATGATTATTGCAGCAAGGCTTATACCAAAGCCTATTACCAGCGAATAAAGTCCTGTTGACTCAGCAAGTGTTTTTCCGCCGAACTTTATGTAGTCCCAAACTATTACCGTAACAGCGCCCGAAGCGATACCTGCAACAGCACCTGCAATGTTGGTGCGCTTCCAGTAAAGCGACATAAGTACTATCGGTCCGAATGATGCGCCAAGTCCTGCCCATGCATCAGATACCAGTCCCATAACGCTGCTTTCAGGATCAAGAGCGATAAGATAAGCTATCACAGCTACTGCAATAACGGTCAAACGGCTCACCAGAAGCACTGTCTTGCTTGAAGCCTTTTTGTTGATGACCGAGTGGTAGATGTCCTCAGATACCGATGAAGCCGTAACAAGCAGCTGAGAATCGGCAGTTGACATTATCGCAGCAAGTATGCCGCACAGGAAAATTCCGCCGATAAAGGCGATGCCTATGTCATCTGTAAACACCTTTTGTATCATCTCGATGAATACCTTTTCGGTGTTTGAGCCTTCCAGCAGCGGCAGATAAGCCCTGCCGACGATGCCGATGATGCAGGCGAAAACAAGTGAAAGTGCGCACCATCCAATGCCGATGAACCTTGATTTTTTTATCTCCTTCTCGTTCTTGATAGCCATAAATCTTACGATGATGTGGGGCATACCGAAATAACCGAGTGCCCAGCCGAGCTGTGAGATTATATCTACAAACGAATAGCTGCTGCCGTCAGCGCTTGTGATGGGATCGAAAAACGCTTTTGCTTCAACACCTGTTGCGGTGATGTTATCCATCACATTGCCTGCACCGACAAGCATAAATGCGATTATCGGAACGGTGATAACACCTATCAGCATAAGCAGTCCCTGAATAAAGTCTGTAACGCACACAGCCATAAATCCGCCCATGAATGTGTATGAGAGAATTACCACTGTACCTATCGTAAGGCAGACCTTATAGTCAAGTCCGAATACCGAGTTGAACAGCTTTCCGCCTGCTGCAAGTCCCGAAGCGGTGTACACCAGGAAGAATATCAGTATAGCAACTGATGAGATGAGCAGCAGTATGCGGTGCTTATCGTGGAACCTGTTTTCCAGGTATTTCGGGAGAGTGAGCGAGTTGTTGGCTCTTATCGTGTAGCGGCGAAGCCTTTTTGCTACGAATATCCAGTTAAGAGCAGTACCTATGAACAAGCCCACAGCTATCCATATCTGTCCTGTTCCAAGTGCATATACAGCACCGGGAAGTCCCATGAGCAGCCAGCCCGACATATCCGAAGCCTGCGCCGAAAGTGCTGCTACCCAGCCTGAAAGTCCTCTTCCTCCAAGGAAAAAGTCCTCGGAGTTCTTGGTCTTTTTCATGTACGAAGCACCTATCAGCAGCATACCCAGAAGATAGCAGGCAAATGCTATGATTATCCAAACCGTTGATGACATTTTCTCTGTACCTTCCTTTACTTTGCCTTTGTGTCGATCTCCTCATAGAGTCTTGCGAGCATATCGTCGGCAGCGACTCCGCTTTCCTCGCCTGTTTTTCTTGAACGTACCGAAACGGTATTGCTTTCGACTTCCTTATCGCCGATAATGAACATATAAGGCAGTCTTTCAAGGCGTGCTTTCTTTATTTTGGTGCCTATGTTGATGTCATCGGCATCGACTGTTACACGCATTCCTCTTGCGGTCATCTTGTCAGCGAGCTTTTGTGCGTACTCAACGTGAGCCTCACCGATAGGCAGCAGCCTTACCTGCTCGGGAGCGAGCCACAGCGGCATAACGCCGTTAAAGCGCTCGATCATATAAGCAAGCGTTCTCTCGTAGCAGCCAAGAGAAGTTCTGTGGATGATATAGGGCAGCTTTTTCTGTCCGTCCTTGTCAACGTAGTACATACCGAATCTTTCAGCAAGCAGCATATCTATCTGGATAGTTACCAGCGTGTCTTCCTTGCCGTAAACGTTCTTGTACTGTATATCCAGCTTAGGACCGTAGAATGCAGCCTCGTCAATGCCTATCTCGTAGTCAAGACCAAGGTCATCGAGTATCTTTTTCATTGCAGCCTGTGCATATTCCCACTGCTCAGCTGTGCCCTCGTATTTGTTCTTCGGGTTAGCGGGATCCCACTGGGAGAATCTGAACGTGCAGCTTTCAAGCAGTCCGACTGTATCCAGACAGTATTTTGCAAGGTCAAGGCAGAACTTGAACTCGTCCTCAAGCTGATCGGGGCGAATGATGAAATGTCCTTCGGAGATAGTGAACTGACGCACTCTGATAAGTCCGTGCATCTCGCCGCTGTCCTCGTTCCTGAACAGCGTTGAAGTTTCTGTCAGCCTCATAGGAAGCTCTCTGTAAGAGCGCTGCCTGTTGAGGAACACCTGGTACTGGAACGGGCAGGTCATCGGGCGCAGTGCAAAGCAGTCCTTTTCCTCATCATCGGGATCGCCCATTATGAACATACCGTCACGGTAATGATCCCAGTGTCCCGAGATCTTGTAAAGATCTCTTTTTGCAAAAAGCGGAGTTTTGGTCAGCTGGCAGCCTCTTGCCTGCTCAACGTCCTCAACCCATCTTTGCAGCAGCTGAATAACTCTTGTGCCCTTTGGCAGCATTATCGGCAGTCCCTGTCCGATGTAATCAACAGTGGTGAAGTATTCAAGCTCTCTGCCGAGCTTGTTGTGGTCACGCAGCTTGGCTTCCTCGAGCATTTTCAGGTGCTCCTCCAGCATTGAAGCCTTGGGGAATGAAACACCGTAAACTCTGCAAAGCTGCTTGTTGTCGGCAGCGTCGCCCCAGTATGCACCTGTGCAGGAAAGCAGCTTTGTAGCCTTGATAGATGAAACGTTCATTATGTGCGGGCCTGCGCACAGGTCAACAAAATCGCCCTGCTTGTAGAATGAGAGCTTTTCGCCCTTGTCATCGTGCTTGTGGATAAGCTCTATCTTGTAATCCTCGCCTCTGTCCTGCATCAGCTTTACAGCCTCATCAACAGGCAGCTCAAAGCGCTCCAGCTCATAGCCCTCCTTAGCGAGCTTTTTCATCTGAGCCTCGATCTTGTCAAGGTCAGCCTGAGTAAACGGCTTTTCTACGCCGAAATCGTAGTAGTAGCCCGAATCGGTAGCAGGACCTCTTGCCAGCTTTGCTTCGGGGTAAAGCTGCTTTACAGCCTGCGCCATAAGGTGCGAAGCTGTGTGCCAGAAGGTTTCCTTACCTGCCTTTGAATCAAAGGTCTCGACCTCAAATGTGCAGTCGTGATCGACCACAGTTCTCATGTCATAAACCTGTCCGTCCAGCTTTACGCAGCAGGCAGCCTTGTAAAGTCCCATGCCTATCCCTTTGATTATCTCGCTTGCAGGCATTGCCTTTTCGATCTCTTTTACCGAGCCGTCTTTAAGTGTAAGTTTTATCATATCAATTCCTCCTGTAAGATCCTGAAAGCCTGTGATGTCAGCTGTGTGTTCTTTTCTACCATAAGGCAGTGGGTAACGTAAAAGTAGCCCCACACGCCTACCAGCAGTATCCCGAGAAAGAACACCACGTTGTTCAGACGCTTTCTTGTTTTTTCACTAATTATGCACTTTTTTGCTCCGTCAGGCAGCTTTACATCAAGCACCCTTGAGAAAAATGTCCCGAACCAGTAGCCTACTATCCATACCGGAATGAATATCAGCACGCCCTCATAGTAGGATATCTTCTCCGTCATCGCCAGATATATCAGAAAGCATGATGCGCAGTGGCTGAGCATAGCCAGCGTGAAAAATGTTCCTGCCAGACGCTTTCTGTTGCGCAGTGTGCGGGGATCAAAATAGTATGTCTTGCTCTGATCCGCAGTCTGCATAACGCTGCGTGTTCGGTTAGCTCCCATGTTGTTCGCACCCATGCCCTCACCTCATTCTTTACAAAACAAAAAAGTCCTGCGATATTCTCGCAGGACGCTGAAATTGCGTGGTTCCACCCGTGTTCAGAAAATGCTTGCAGCACCTTCTCTCATGACCTTGTAACGCCGGTCAGGCGGTGCGGATTAACGCACGCTCACGAGGCGGTATCCTCAGCACCCGAGCTGTTTTCATCACACCATGCAGAAAACTCTCTGAAAGCTCATTTTGCACCTTGGCTTCCTCGGTCAACACTTTAAATATTTACCACAACTATTTTACCACTATAACGAGCTTATGTCAAGACAATGAAAAAAATATTTTCTTTTTTCGTGCGTTCAGACAAAAAATGCCTTGACAATTCAGTGATTTTGTATTACAATATTACTATGCATTATAATTTTTTAAAATGGATAAGCATGGCTTATCTTTTCTATAAAATAATTATGCTGATTTGTATCTTTACAATTTAATATTGGTGATACCGAAATGATGCATTGTTCGCAGGAACAGGCATTGTGGGGTATCAACTTCAAGAAGGAGGAAAAACTATACAATGAGCACAGGAATAGTAATCTTGTTGTGTGTAGTTGCTCTTGTTCTTGGCGCAGGCATCAGTGGAATAATTTGTTTTAAGCAAGGCATCAGTTACCGCAAAAAAACGGCAGAGGCTGCAGTAGGCTCGGCTGAAAAGGAAGCGGAAAGGATCGTTGAGGACGCAAAGAAAACGGCTGAAACGATGAAGAAGGAAGCCTTGGTGGAAGCAAAGGACGAGATACACAGATCCCGTCAGGAAACAGAAAAAGAGCTGAAAGAAAGAAGAATTGAGGTTTCAAGACAGGAAAGAAGGATCCAGCAGAAGGAAGAATCCATAGACAAAAAGCTGGATAATCTTGAAAAGAAGGAGGAATCGCTCCAGTCCAAGCTGAAATCTGCCGATGAAAAGATGGCGGAGGCTGACAGGATAAAGAAGTCACAGCTGGATATGCTTGAGAAGATATCACAGTTCACTGTAGATCAGGCAAAGGAATATCTCCTTACGAAGCTCGATGAAGACCTTGTGCATGAAAAGGCAATGCGTGTAACGAATTACGAGGCACAGGTCAAGGAGGAATGTGACGCTAAGGCGAGACAGTATGTATCGCTTGCGATCGCAAGATGTGCTGCGGATCAGGTATCCGAGACAGCAGTTTCAGTAGTACCTCTGCCAAACGATGATATGAAGGGAAGGATCATCGGACGAGAGGGAAGGAACATAAGAACTATCGAAACACTTACAGGCGTAGACCTGATAATTGACGACACTCCCGAAGCGATAACGATCTCATGCTTTGATCAGGTTAGAAGAGAGATCGCAAGGATCGCACTTGAAAAACTGATACAGGACGGACGTATCCACCCGACAAGAATCGAGGAAATGGTCGATAAGGCAAGACGTGAGGTCGAGCTGAAGATCAAGCAGGAGGGTGAGAGAGCAGTCCTTGAGACAAACGTTCACGGACTTAACCATGAACTTGTCAAGCTGCTTGGAAGACTCAGATTCAGAACGAGTTACAGGCAGAACGTACTTAATCATTCCATTGAGGTGGCACACCTTGCGGGAATGATGGCATCTGAGCTTGGCGTAGACGCAAATCTTGCAAGAAGAGCAGGATTGCTTCATGATATAGGAAAAGCCCTGAGCTATGAGATCGAAGGATCACACGTTCAGATAGGCGTAGATGTATGTAAAAAGTATAAGGAAAGCCCTGATGTTATACACGCTATCGAAGCACATCACGGTGATGTAGAAACAAGAACGGTCGTAGCAGCACTGGTACAGGCAGCAGATGCTATATCGGCAGCAAGACCGGGCGCAAGAAGCGAAAATTATGAAAACTATATCAAAAGACTTCAGAAGCTCGAGGAGATCTGTACGTCTTATGACGGCGTAGAGAAGTCCTTTGCAATACAGGCGGGCAGAGAAGTCAGGATCATGATCCAGCCTGAAAAGATCAATGATGAAAAAATGGTGCTGGTCGCTCGTGAGATCGCTAAGAGGATCGAGGACGAGATGGATTATCCGGGACAGATCAAGGTTAATCTTATCCGTGAGAGCAGAGCAGTAGAGTACGCAAAGTAAAAAAGCAAGGCGGGCAATAATGAGTTATTGTCCGCTTTTTTAGCACTAAAAACAGTATTGGAGGTCTTGCTTATGGCAGATCGTAAGACCGAGGAGAGAAAACACCTTTTCGGAACAACTGAAAAATCGGACTTTATATTGAATATGACGCAGGAGCAGACTTATAAGCTGTGCGGTATTTACAGCATGATAGCTATAAGCGTGCTTCTGGTGATAAATGTTTTGTACACCATAGCAAAGCACACATTTGATTATGTGGAGGACGGTATAACGCATTATGCCGATGACCTGTTCGCTACATATTCAAGCTATCTTGTGATAGGTGCAGGCCTTATAGGCTTCTGGTTCTTCCTTGTGGGAAGAATGAAAAAGGAGATAGTGGTAAAAAACAACAAACCGCTTGTTATACCGCTGCTGATAATCGCAGTTTCAGCGTGGTCGATGTTCGCTTCGGGCGCAATAAGCACAGCTTTCTTCGGCTACCTTGACAGATCCGAGGGACTGCTCACTATCCTGGCTTACTGGGGATTCTTTGCAGCAGGAATGGCTGTGACGGGCGATAAGTGGAGAGCGAGATTTATTGATTTTCTCGTGTGCGTGGGACTTGTTAATTCAGTCATGGCGATACTCCAGTCAATACCTGCGCTGCATGACACCATACCAAATAAATTCAAGGATCTCTATGTTCGTGCCGGAACTGTTGTTGCCAACGATAACGAGATCGCTAATATCGACGGTATCTACAAAAAAAGCTATGCCGCTACCGGCTTTACTATAACTCCTTATGCGCTGGCTGCTGTTATGACTATCATATTTGCACTTGCCGCAGCAGGCTTTGTGTTTGAAAAGTCTAAAAAGAAAAAGATTTTCTACGGAGTATCTTCCGTATTATTTGCATATACAGCACTTCTGACCAAGACTATAACAGGTCCGATAGGAATAGCTTCGGCAGCGTTTGCAGTTCTTGTGATAGCTGCTGTAAAATCAGGAGCGAAAAAGCAGAAAGCTCCTCTCATCATCGCCGCTTGCCTTGCAGTTGCAGTGGCAGCAGGCTCGGCAGGATTGCTTGTAAGCGAAACTGTTATACCGGAGGATGAGAAGATAATCTACACCGACGGCTTCAATCATCTTTCTATCGGTATGCCAAGAACCGATACGAAAGAGTGGATATATTCCTATCTGTGGAGCGACGGAGCTTATGCTATGCAGCAGCATATCATCACGGGAACAGGTCCTGATAACTGGGGCGAGATGTACAGCTGCGGTCTGACTATCGACAGAAGCTACAATGAGTATATCGACGTTGGTATGCAGCGTGGTATATTTGCACTTGTTCTGCATTGCCTGTTCCTGATAGTTACGTTCGTCAAGCTCGTTCAGGCAGCTATACTGCACTTCAGGGACGAGGAAAAGGTCAGCTGGGCAGCGCTGGGATTCCTCTCGGCATTCTTTGCGTATCTCGTGCAGGCGTTCTTCAACGTAAGCTCCAACTACTCATCGGCTTATTTCTACCTCATAGCAGGTATCGCATGGAGCTACTGTGCAGCAAAGAAATACAGCAAGAAAACAAAACAGAACGATTAAAACAGCATTTAAAAAGCGGAGGATATTTTCCTCCGCTTTTTGTCTGTCGATAAACAATGAGAATAGTTTTTTGTGACCGAAGGGGTTTTAGGGGGCGATCGGAAAGCCCCCTGATCAAAGCGGACGGAGTCCTTTAGCCCTGTGTATCACGCACATTAGATCTTTGCAGCAAACTGAAGCGGAGGAGTTCATCCTCCGCTTTTTCTGTGATCAGCTGTCATTGTCATCACAAAGGGTGAAAACAGCTATCTCATTCGGGCTTTGCGCAAGTGCTGCCGCACCGCTTTGCCTGAGAAATCCTTCGCTGCGAAAGCCCCACAAAACGCTTATGCAGTCTATCCCTGCGTTTGCGGCTGTGGCAATGTCAACGTCCGAATCTCCGATGTAAAGGCAGTCCTTTGGCTGTGAGCCAAGCTCGTCCATTACCGTCAGCACCGAGTCGGGAGCAGGCTTTTTGCGCACGCCCTCACGCTCGCCCACGCAGATATCCGCAAGTCCGCCAAAGTATTCTCCGCAAAGCTCCTTTACCGCAAAATCCGCCTTGTTGGATACAACAGCTACCTTTTTCCCATGAGCTTTCAAAGTGCTCAGCAGCTCCATTATACCGCTGTAAGCCTTTGTCCTGTCGTTGCAGTGCAGCTTGTAATGCGCCTTGAATTCAGCAAAAGCCTTTTCAAAAACCTCCTGCGTCACATCCTCGGGCAGTGCCCTGTGTATCAGCTTTTCTATCCCGTTGCCGACATAGCTGCAAATCTCCTCACGGCTGTGCGGTGCGCAGCCAACGCTCGCAATTGCGTGGTTCGTGCTCGCCGTCAGGTCATCGAGCGTGTCAAGCAGCGTTCCGTCCAGATCGAAAATGTAGGTCGAGTAATGCCCGGCATCAAACAAAAGCGGCTGGAACTCTTTGTCACGGCGGCTGTCCATAAGCCTGTCGAATGCCGCCTTGTCAAAGCGCTGCTTGCCTGCAAACATTATCTCGTATGTAACTCCCGAATATCTGATAAACCTGCCCGTGTGCGAAAAGCCACGCTGCGTGTAGAACTTTTCACGCCTTATGCGCTGCTCGTAGTTGGGCGCATTCTTGTCCATCAGCTCTATCTCCAGCACGACCTGCCTGCCGCTGTAAGTGCTGCAAATACCGCTGAGCACCTCACTGCCGAGCCCCTGACCTCTGAAAGCCTTATCTATCGCAAAATATGCAATGTATGCGCTGACATCATCAACTATCGTTATCAGCATACCGGCTGTTATGCCGCTTTGCATTATCGCAAATACTTCCAGCACACCCTCATCTGCAAGGCGCATTATAATATCCATTCCAAAGCGCTCCTGCACGGGAAACGATTCGGTGTAGATCCTGTTTATCGTTTCAACACGTTCGTCTGCGCTGTATATCCTTATAAGTTCCAAATCATCACTCTTTTCTATTGCTTTGCTATATTTAATAATACCACTGCGCAGCGGGCGTGTCAACTGTTGACATGACGGGCATGGCATGATACAATAATACCACGATATGAATTAAGGAGAAAGTTGATGGAGATACTGATAATACTCTTTGCAGCATTCGGCTTGCTGTTTCTGCTCGGCGTTGATGTTACAACGCTGCTTTCGATATTGCAGGTGCTACTTACAGCAGTTGCCGCACTGAGCACAATATTTTTCGTGATGTGCATATTTATGCTGATGTTTTCCAAAAAGAAAAAAGCCCGTCTGATCGGGCTTGAGGTTTCTGAAAAGAATAAAGGTGATAATGAACAGGAAGCTGAACAGGGTGCGCAAAAGCAGGGTATGCGCTTTGCACATTATCTTGTTGACGGGGAGAAGCTTGTGAACTGGTTCCCTGCGGAGAATGTGCTGCAAAAGCGCATTTACGAGAAAAAGGAAGTAAATGTCCGTGTTGCACGGTTTGGAAAGAAAAAAGTCGTTTTTGACAGGCACAGCACGGTCATCGTGATAGCAGGTGCAGTGCTTATGGGGCTTTCCACCTTTGGTCTCACAGTCTACTGGCTGACCTGGGCAGGAATAATAAAATAGATCAGCGCAAGCCGTAAAGCTCGTTGATCAGATGTATCTCGCCCGTTGCGAGTGTAAGGGGAACGTCGATAAGGCGCTGGTTCTCCGAGCCTCTGAACGACAGCGAGATATTTTTTTGCTCTAAAACAAACTCACCGTCCACCATAACATCTATCATCGAAAGCAGCTCGTCGGTGACCTCGCACCTTGCACGGCTCGGCTTTAAAAGCTCCTCATCGAGCAGATAGCCAGTGTAGCACCACAGGTTCTTTTTCGGGAACTTTTCCTTGAATTCACGCACAAGCGGCAAAAGCGCACGCTGGTTGTCAGGCTCCATCGGTTCGCCGCCAAGCAGCGAAAGCCCGTCTATGTAATCGGGCGAAAGCATTTCCAGCAGCTCGTCTATCGTTTCACGTGTGAAAGGCTTGCCGTAGGAAAAATCCCACGTCATCGGGTTGAAGCAGCCCTTGCAGTGATGCGTGCATCCCGAAACGAACAGGCTCACCCGCACACCCAAACCGTTAGCAATATCATAGTTTTTTATCTCACCGTAGTACATAGCAACTCCTTGTTAAAAATAGCTGCCGCACAAAAGCAGCAGCTATCGTCTTATATCACAAATGCATAACTCTATCCTGTATCTCCTGGGTACGTCCCTGGTTCCAGAACTGAGTACCGATATATCCGCAGGTGCGCCTTGCAACGTTCATTTTGGACTGGTCACGGTTGTGGCACTTGGGGCACTCCCACACCAGCTTGCCATCGTCGTTTACTATCTGTATCTCGCCGTCATAACCGCACACCTGGCAATAATCGCTCTTGGTGTTCAGCTCGGCATACATTATATTGTCGTAGATGAATCTGATAACTTTCAAAACGGCAGGGATATTGCCCTGCATATTCGGAACTTCAACGTAGCTGATAGCTCCTCCCGGAGAGAGATGCTGGAACTGAGCCTCAAATTTGAGCTTGGTGAAAGCATCTATCTTTTCGGTGACATGAACGTGATAGCTGTTGGTGATGTAGTTTTTGTCCGTTATGCCTTCTATCTTGCCAAAACGCTTTTGCAGGCACTTTGCAAACTTGTATGTCGTGCTTTCAAGCGGTGTGCCGTAGATAGAGAAATCAATATTCTCCTGCGCTTTCCAGCGCTTGCAGGCATCGTTCATATACTGCATAACTTCAAGTGCGAACGGCGTAGCTTCCTTATCGGTGTGGCTCTTGCCTGTCATGTATTTAACACACTCGTAAAGGCCTGCATAGCCCAGAGATATAGTCGAGTAGCCGCCGTAGAGCAGCTTGTCGATAGGCTCGCCCTTTTTCAGCCTTGCCAGCGCACCATACTGCCACAGTATCGGCGCAGCATCCGAAAGTGTGCCCTTCAGCCTGTTGTGGCGCTCCATAAGCGCACGGTAGCAAAGATCCAGCCTCTCATCAAATATCTTCCAGAATTTGCCCATATCCTTGCCCGATGAAAGTGCGATATCAACAAGGTTCAGCGTAACAACACCCTGATTGAATCTGCCGTAATACTTTGGCTTGCCGTTTTCGTCAACGTAAGGTGTCAGGAAGCTGCGGCAGCCCATGCAGGTGTAGCAGTGTCCTTCTCCGTTTTTATCTATTTTGAGTTTAAGCATCATTTTTTCGCTGATATAATCGGGCACCATTCTCTTAGCTGTGCATTTTGCAGCCAGCTCGGTAAGGTAATAGTAAGGCGTGCCGGGATCTATGTTGTCCTCCTCAAGCACATATATCAGCTTGGGGAAAGCAGGCGTTATCCAGACGCCGTCCTCGTTCTTTACGCCGAGTATGCGCTGTTTGAGCACTTCCTCGATTATCATCGCAAGGTCAGCCTTTTCCTGCTCGCTGCGTGCCTCGTTGAGATACATGAACACGGTAACAAAAGGTGCCTGTCCGTTTGTCGTCAGCAGTGTTACCACCTGGTACTGTATCGTCTGAACGCCCCTTGTTATCTCAGCTCTCAGGCGCTTTTCGGTGACCTCGTCTATCCTGTCCTTGTCAGCCTCAACTCCAAGCTCCTTTATTTCTTCAAGCAGCTCTTTCCTTATCTTTTCACGGCTGATCTGAATGAACGGCGCAAGGTGCGTAAGGCTTATGCTCTGTCCGCCGTACTGATTTGAAGCGACCTGAGCGATTATCTGCGTTGCGATGTTGCAGGCTGTAGAGAAGCTGTGCGGCTTTTCTATCAGTGTGTCGCTGATGACTGTGCCGTTTTGCAGCATATCCTCCAGATTGACAAGATCGCAGTTGTGCATGTGCTGTGCGAAATAATCGGTGTCGTGAAAGTGGATTATGCCCTTGTTGTGAGCATCCACTATATCAGGCGGAAGCAGTATCCTGTTGGTGATGTCACGGCTTACCTCGCCTGCCATGTAGTCACGCTGAACGCTGTTCACGGTCGGGTTTTTGTTGGAGTTTTCCTGCTTTACCTCTTCGTTGTTGCACTCTATCAGCGTGAGTATCTTGTTATCGGTCGTGTTTGATCTTCTCACGAGATAACGGGTATAGCGGTATTTTACATACCTTCTTGCCAGATCGAATGCTCCCTTGGACATGATCTGGTTCTCCACCATATCCTGTATCTCTTCCACCGAAACGGCTCTGCCCATTTTATTGCATTTATACTCGACATATTCCGCAATATCCTTTATCTGCTCTTTGGTAAGCTCGTTTTTGCGGTCGGCTTCATTAGCCTTGGAGATAGCGTTAACTATCTTTTCAATGTCAAATATCTCTTCCGAACCGTTCCTTTTGATTATCTTCATTATCCTTTTTTCTCCTTGAGATAAGTATTTCAAAGCAAGCTGTTTTGTTTTGCATCGGCACAACATCTTGTGGCTTCTCTCTTTTATATCCACAGTATAATGTACCCAAAACAGCTCTCGATCAAGTGTGCAAGATTTAGTTTACAATATATCTACATTTTTGTCTGTTGCAAATGCAACAAAAACGTGATATAATACTACATATAGAAATTTCATTTGGCACAATGCACAAATTAAGGGGGAGTTTTATATGAAAGCGCCATATACGTTAAGAGAATTAAATAAAAACGAGCTTGACGGCTTATATGAATGTTTTCTTCCTATCGTGCGGGAGCACGCCAAGGGGGAGGAGATAATGCGGCTTGATGAGGACAATGATTATGCCGGGATAATAGTTTCGGGCAACGCTCTGCTCGTAACGACCACATTTGACGGGCAAAGAACGATAATTGATTATTTTGAGCCGGGCGATGTTTTCGGAAAGCATCTTTCACCCTGCACGCAGGTCGATCCATATCTTGTTATAGCAAAGTCGAAATGCAGGGTAATGGTCGTGGATTACAAAAAGGTGATACAGTGCTGTGACAAGGGCTGTGAAAAGCACATAAAGCTGATAGATGGGGTGCTTTCATCGGTCGTGCACAAGGCACAGCTGCACATTGAGGTGCTGGGCAAGCGCAGCATAAGGGCAAGGCTGATGACGTTTTTCAGGCAGATCTCGCTTGCCCGTGAAAGCAGAACGTTCAGGCTGCCGATGTCGCTTTCCGATCTTGCTGATTACATATCCGCCGACCGCAGCGCAATGATGCGAGAGATAAAAAAGCTGAACGATGAGAAGATAATAGTATCACGCACAAACAGGATAACTCTGCTGCGGGATAACGCCTGAAGGCAAAAAACAAGGTGCTCATTTAGCGTGAGCACCTTGTTGTTGTCTTGGCAATATATTATTTGTTGTTCTGTATCCTTGCAAGCAGCTGGAGGACCTTGAGGTACAGATAGATAACACCTGTAACAAGTCCGAAGCTGGCAGCCCATTCATAAGTCTTTGGAAGCCCCATTTCAACTGTTTTAGCTGCGTTGTCAAAATCGCAGGTGAGCACAGCCGAAGCGAGCATTACGCCGAGTACTGCGAACACGATACCGATAGGGCCGTTATTCACCTTTATGATAGCAGAAACTATACCTGAGTTAGGTGCGAGCCACGCCATCAGAGCGAAGATAAGTCCGCCGAGTACCGAAACGATAAGCGTGGTATAAACTACCTTTCTGAATCTTCCCGTAACTCTTATTACACCCTTTGAGTAAAGCACTGTAAGAACGCCGATGATAAGCAGAGTAAGTCCGAGTGCTTCATAAACGATGCCCTTGTACTGTGCAGCATAAGTGTATGATGTCCATGTTACCATGTAACCCATGCACACGCAGTAGATAGTTCCGAAAAATGCTGTCGTTCTTGGTGCGAATGCGGTAACTAATCCCGAAACAAGAGCAAGTATCGCAGCTCCTACAAGAATAGGATACTCCTGCGGATAAAGCAGCTGTCCGTCAGCTGTGCCTGTTTTGCCGAAATAGTAATGCAGATAGAAGAAAGCGGCAAGGCCGAGTGCAAATACGAGCACCAGATAAACTGTCTTGGCAGCGATGCCTCCGAAAGTTGAAACGCCTGAATCGCTTGCCTCACCGATATGCTTGGAAAGTCCCTTTACTCTTGGATTGGCAAATGAATCCATAAATGATGCCTGCGCAGTGTTCGGTCTGCTCTGATTATAATTGTTGTTATAATTAAAGCCGTTATTGAAGCCGTTATTATAACCGTTGTAGTTTTGTCCCCCGTTGTTGAACATACTTTGGTTGAACTGCGTGTTTCCGTTGTTGTAACCGTTGTTATAACCATTATTGTAACCATTGTTATAACCGTTATTGTTGTTGCCGTTGGTAAAATTCATACACATTCTCCCTTTCTTTGAGCTTTAGGCTAATTATATCATATCTGCCTGAAAAGTCAAGTGTTAAGAATAGTTTTTGTTGTCGTTCCTTGATTTATACATAGTTTTTGCGCCTGTTTCAGCAATCTTTGGCAACAGCAAAAAACCACGGCATATAAACCGTGGATCTTTGCTAAAGGAAGTTTAGAAAAATATGAAGAAAAAATATGAAGATATCACTTCAATGACTAAATGATATCTTCATATTGTGATGATTTTATGATAGCTCTGAGTATATCAGCTAAAAATTACGGCTGACCGAGGAATTCGTCCTCTTCAAGACAATCCTCAAGATTAAGCTCATAGAGGTTGTTGTAGGTAGGCTGCTGAACAGGCTCACCTGCGAGCTGGTAGAAGTGCTCTGAACCATACTTTGTGATAAAGTCTGTGGTATGAACATTGGTCTTGAGCTCCTTTATAAGTCTCTTTACCTCTTTGCTGTCTGCGCCGCAGGCATACTCATAGAATCTGAACATATTCTCAAGTCCGTCCATAGACTGCTGAGTAACTGTCTTAGCAGCGATGAGCAGCTTGTTGAAAGCATTCTGAAGGATCTGAGTACACTTTTTCTTGTTATCGTTACCCTCATTTGTACACTTATCAATGTAAGAATACAGGTTGTGCAGGATCCAGTGCTGTATCTTCTTGTTGGAAGGCGAGATGTTTCTTGCACGGATAGCCTTTTCAAGATTCTTATCAGTGTTCATGATATGCTCGGTGAGCACCTGTCTCGAAGAAAGACCGCTGTTGATCTTGATAACAGTATCCTCCAGCATAGGATGGATCTGTCTTATCATCTTTTCCATCTGGATACAGCTTCTCATGGTGTAAGTTACGCTGTCGATGAGCAGCAGCATAACAGCGACCTTTTCAGGTCCTTCAGCAACATTGAAATCGTCAACGTTCTGCTGAGTGATCTGTCCCTCAAGGATAGCGTCTATATCATACTTGTCACGGTATGTGTTGAATACATCATAGAAAGCAGCGAAGCCCTGGTGCACCTCGTCCTTCTGCAGATACTGTGCAATAAGAGTCTCGTCAACAGGAATACCCAGCTCTTCATAAAGCTGCATCATCTCAGAAAGGTCTTCCCATGCACGGGATGTAACTATCTCCTTTACATCCGGGTGAACCAGATAGTAATGCTCCGGATGGAGCTTGAGATAGGTCATGATGCATGGATGAACGCCTGCATAGTAAGCATACTCCATCCAGATAGGCAGAACAGCTTCGCAGTCAACTCTCTTGAAACGGTCCCATGTAGCCATATCGAATTCAACAACAGATCTGTTGTACTCAGGCGGGTTACCTGCTGTAACGATTACCCATCCGGGCGGGATCTGATGCAGACCGAAGATCTTGTACTGAAGGAACTGGAGCATGATAGGTGCCAGCGATGTGGACACGCAGTTGATCTCGTCCAGGAACAGGATACCCTCACGGATACCTGTATCTTCCATAGTGTTATAGATGTTTGCAATGATCTCACTCATTGTGTACTCTGAAACCTGCTCATCTTTACCGATATAGTTTCTGGTAACGATGTTGGGAAGTCCCATTGCAGATTCTCTTGTCTGGTGAGCCATCGAGTATGAGATCAGGTTGAGTCCTGTTTCCTGTGCGATCTGCTCCATGATAGCGGTTTTACCGATACCGGGGGCACCAAGGAGAAATACAGGGCGCTGATGCTCGATACTGATCTTGTAGTCGCCGAACTCATCCTTGATAAGATAAGCGGTAATGGCGTTCTTGATTTGCTCTTTAGCTTCTTTTATGTTCATAACAAAACCCCTTTACGCATTATGCACGGCATTTAAGCGGCAATCACACCGATATGAGCGCCTGCTGTGCCAACATAAGTTTTAACAAAAACATTATACACTAATAACAAAATTATGTCAACCGCTTTTTTCATCTTTGTAATTTTGCACAATGAAAAAGGCCTGAATTTGTACATTTAAAAAGAAAAAACAAATTCAGAGCATAATAATGCGTAAAAAGGCGGTATTCGTTTATTAAAAAACGTTACAATAGTTATAAAAGCGTATCCAATTATCGCAGTTGTATATAATAGTATAGAGAAATTTGTACAAAATATCGTCTTGAAAAGGGACAATGATTGTGATAAAATTCAATAAGGGGGAAATCCCCCTTATTTTTACGCAGCTGTGCTATGCAAAATGCTGAGGCGCAGCTTTTTAAGGAATGAACTTCAGGGAGGTCGTTTAGGGTTTGAGTAACAAAAAGAACATGGATGCACATGATGCTTTTGTGCGCAGTATGTATCTTAGCGCACGGAAAAAGCGAATGAAGATCATTGCTTTTATAGTGTTCGTGGTGCTTGTTATAGCGGCATATTTTGTGATCAGCCTGCTGATAAAAAGAAGCAGGGAGATAGATGCGGCTAAATCTTCTATGGCTCAGTTCGATATCACTTCGATGTTCAAGGAGGCGGAGTTCCGCCCGAACGGAGACTGGGATACCGACGGAGTGAGAAATGAGGATGAAAAAAGCAGCGGTACGAATATACAGAACGAGGATACCGACGGCGACGGCATCAGCGACGGCGATGAGCTGAAGCTGGGCACAGATCCGCTGAGAAACGATTCTGACAATGACGGGATACTTGACGGATACGAGCTTATCGCAGGACTTGATCCGCTCAACCCCAAGACTGACGGAAAGACCGAGGATGCCAAGCGCACGATGACGATAGAAAAGAAAGAGGGAGATGTAACTCTTACTATCGAGGGCAGTGCCAATGCGGCGGAGGTCTCGCTGGAAGAGCTGGGGCTTGTGGGAATTTCCACAAATACCAGCGTTGTATCAAAGGTGTACAGCGTTTATTCCGATAACGCACTTGAAAGTGCAAAGCTGACATTCAAGGTCGACAGCAATATGATAAAGAACATGGGGCTTTCGCTGTTTGACCTTTCGGTGCTGAAGTTTGATGTTGAGAAAAAGACCTATACCAAGCTCAGTTCAAAGACGGATATACAAAACAGCACAGTATCGGCTGAGATAAAAGAGCTGGGCACTTATGTGGTCGGCGTTGAAAAAACGGTAAACCAGACCTCTGTTACAAGGGTATGCTTCCTGATAGACAATTCAGGCTCGATGTATCCTGAAAGTATGTGTGCAGGCTCAACGGAGAATGACGTTGATTTCAAGCGCCTTTCATTTGCACAGAGCCTTATCGGAAGATTTGAAGATGGCACACAGGTCGCAGTAAGCAAGTTTACCGGCACATACACCAAGCTGCAGGATTTCACGACCGATAAAAAGGCTATGGGCGATGCGCTGAGCAAGATAAAAAACGACAAAGAAGTGTTCAACGGCACACATTCGCAGACAGCGCTGAGAAACTGTATCAACGAGTTCAAGGATAAGCCGGATACCAAGTATTCAAACATCATCGTTATGCTTACCGACGGAGAATCCGATGAAACGGGCGGCGCAGCGATAGAGGAGCTTATAAAGCAGGCAAACAGCAAAAACATAATCGTTCTTACTGTAGGCCTTGGGCGTGACGTTGACAGAGAGTGGCTCAATAAGCTCGCAACAGGCACAAGAGGCAAGTATTATGCCGCTTCTGATGCAAGCGCACTTGATGACGTTCATAAAAGTATCGTTACCACGCTGAACTACGAGATAGTTACTTACAGCGGAAAGGACGATGTTAAGGGCTATTCGCTGTTCAATACAGGTTTTGATCCCCAAAAGAACGGTTTTGCTTTCAGGAATTTCAGGACCTCTACCACGACCAGTGTTGACTTTGGTATGGCGGTCATGGTAAGAGATTGGTACATAGGTGCTTTGCAGACCAAGCTGGGAGATATATCGCCTAAGGACGACAGCGATCAGAAGGTGAGCGCAAAGGGCTATGACCTTACGGATACCGAGTTCGGAAAGAAATACGACAGCCGCAAGGAGCTGCATTCGGTGAATGATGACCTGTTCAGCGGAAAGTATTCTGATGTAAGGCAGTATCTTGATTATTCATCGGGCGGAGACAAGCTGGAAATAGAAAAGGACAGCTACAACGATGCTATGAGCAAGGGCTGGTCGGTGAAGAATTCAGCTGTTGAAGGCTCTAACCTCAAATGGAAAAGCGTTGACCTGCTCGCAATGGATATAGCAGGTTCCTATGATAAGATAGAAAAGGGATATTCTCACGATGCCGCACAGTTTGCACAGGCACTGTACAGGCTCAACGCATTGCAGTGGGACGATGAAAAGGACGAATACAAGCTGTCGGGCGAGGGCTTTGAAAGGCTCAAGAACCAGCTTGGAATGGGCGTTCCCGCAATAGTTACCATAGCAGATTCGCATACAGTGAATGCGATAGGACTTATCCAGGATTCTATCTGCCACAGAAAATTCATCCTTCAGGTGTATGATAATAACTATCCCGATGAGAAAAAGGAAATATACATCGAAAAGAAGATGATATGCAAGCTCGATTTCAATAACGGCAAGGCAAGCGTAGCTAAAACGGATTTTGCATATTCTGCAAGCTATGAGGGCAAGCAGGTAGGTATCATGTTCAGCGACGTTAAGGAACATTAAGAATAAAACAAAAAGTGCGCAGGGTGATTTACCTTGCGCACTTTGTATTATCAGATCAGTCCTCGTAGGTGGTCTCTTTCTTGCCGAACAGACCGCCGCTCTTTTTCTTCTTTCCGCCAAGCGTGAGTGTAAATATCTTGTCGCTCATGAACAATCTCAAAGCGAGGAACATACATACGCACAGCAGTACGAACTGGTAGGCAAGTCCGATGAAGTAGGTCGTGTAGTCACCGAACATAACGTTCTGATTAGCGATAAATGAATGTGTGAACGGTATCGCCATAGTAACATACTTGATGACAGGCGAAGCCGTCTTGACATCGATGAACATTGTAACGAAGTAAGGTACCATTGCCAGCAGCATGATAGGCAGCTGGAGTGTCTGAGCACTCTTTGCGTCCTTTGCAAGCGCACCGAGAATGATAGATACCGAAAGAACGATAAGTATCGTCATAAACATCTGCGCACCGACGAGAATGTAATCACCGACATTCATTGTCAGTCCGAGATTTTTGAGGATCTCATCATAGTTCTTGTCGTTGGTCATTCCGCCTGTGATGCCGTCCATCATCTTGTTCATACCGAACATATAGACCGCTGCCTGAAGTGCAGCAACGATAGCTGCGGAAAGCATTTTTGCGGAGATGACCGAAAGCCTTGAAACAGGTGACGAAAGCAGAGTTTCAAGTGTTTTATCCAGCTTCTCTGTTGAGATAGCACCCATTATCATCTGTGAGGAATACATGATGAGCAGGAACATGATGATAGGTATCAGCATTGACTGCGACTGCATGATGCTCATTACAGTGCCGCTTGCTACCTGATCCTGTTTATCGGAAACTACCGTGTACTCTTCCAGCTTGATAGGATCTTCAAGCTGCTTGATAGCTTTCTGATCGAGCTGCTCCTCAGCGTAGATAGTTGACTTTATACCCTTCTGGAGCATCTGCAAAGCTATCTGCGAGCCTGTGCTGATGTTTGAGAAGGTAGCGATAGAGGTCATTCTCTGAGCGAACTTGACCGTTGCGACCTCACGCTTTTTTACCTGCTCGGTAAAGCCCTTTGGAATGATGACAACGCTCTTGTAATCCGAGTCTTTAAGCTCCTTGGTGTAATCATCAGACTGTATATCGACCTTGTTCACATCAATATCTTCCATTTTGCTCATAACGTCCAGCATCATTTTGGTGAACTCTGTTTTGTCCTGGTCGCATATAGTTATCGAGTTAGCGTCCTTCTTTACATCGTCCACCGCCTTGGACATCGCCTTGCCTGCGAATATCAGCACAAATACCATAAGGAACATCGTGGCGATAGTCGTAACGCTGAGCATCTCTTTAAGCTCTTTTCTTAAAAGTATCGAGAATTTCATCGTACAGCCACCACCTTTTCAAAAACTTCCTCAAGGTTCTTTACGCCGTATTTATCGACCAGCTCTTTGGCTGTGCCCACTTCCAGCAGGTGACCTTTTGAGATGATGCCGACTCTGTCGGAAACATATTCTATCTCCAGCATATTGTGCGAGGAAAGCAAAAAGCTCATTCCCTCGGCAGCCAGCTTCTTTATCATTCTTCTTATTTCAAGAGCATTGATTATGTCAAGTCCCGAGGTAGGCTCGTCAAGTATAGCAAGTGAAGGCTTTGACATTATCGCTCTTGCCAGCAGCAGCTTTCTCTGCATACCTCTTGAGTAGTTCGAGATCTTGTCGTTGAGCCTGTCGCCCAGCTCGCATATCTCGCTTCCTCTTTTAACGAATTCCTCAATATCGCTCTTGTTTTTTGCATAAATGCTTGCCATGAACCTGAGGTACTCAATACCCTTCATGGTCTTGTAAGCGCCCGCCTCATCGGGCAGATATGTGATGCACTCTCTTACCTTTTCAGGCTCGGTGAGAATGCTGTGACCGTCCACGGTTGCATCGCCCTCGGTTGCTTTGAGCAGCGTGGAGATCATTCTGATCGTAGTTGTCTTTCCTGCGCCGTTAGGTCCGATAAGTGCAAATATCTCGCCCTTATTGACCTGAAAGGTAACATTTTCCGAAGCGTATATCCCCTTTTTGTACTGCTTGGAAAGTCCTTTAACATCCAATACGACTTCCAATTCCTTTTACCCCCTTGATTATTTTTTGGGACTGATTTTACCCTTTAGCATTATACCATACTAAAACGTTTTCGTCAAGAAAAAAACGAACACAGCCATATCAGCCGTAAACTGTATATTTGCTTTTGCTGCGCACTTGAAATCTCTGCGGAAATGTGTTATAGTATTAAAGTATAAATATGATCGGAGGAATAACAATGGCTGATGAAAAGATAAATGAGAATACTCCCGAGCAGGAGAGACCCGAGGGAGAGGGCAACGTTCTTGCGGGATTTGTTCTGTATAAGGATGCCAATATGGACTGGGCACGCTTTAAAAAGCTGCTCAAAGATGACTGGAACATCACCGCTGATGACGAGGTCAAGGACGATGCGCTCGTATTCACGGTAGATGATATGATGGTTGCTTGTTCTCTGCTGCCAAATCCCGTACCGGGCGATGAAGCAGTTGAAGCCGCAAGGCGCAATATACTCTGGAAAGACGGCGCTGACGAGGTCAGAAAGCACGGCGCTCACGTTATGCTTGCGGTAATGAACAAGTTTGATCCTATCGACCAGCAGGAGCTGTTTGCACAGGTCGCAAGCTGCCTGATGAAGCTGGATAATGCGATAGGCATATATAAGTCGCCCACAGTGTATGAAAAGGAGTTTTATATAAACTTTGCCAAAACTATCGCTGAGGGTGAAACACCTGTGCCGATATATATCTATGTCGGTATGTATAAGGATGAAAACGGCGTTTGCGCATTCACATCAGGCATGAGATACTTTGGCAGAGAGGAAATGGAGGTCATCGGTTCAAGGCTTGCACCAAACGACCTGCTCAGCTTTATGTATACCATTGCTGAGTATGTCATCACAGAGGATGTTGAACTCAAAGACGGTGAAACTATCGGATTTACCGAGGATCAGAAGATACCTATATCAGTCAGCAAGGGTGTTTCCGTTTCGGGAGATTCGATAAAGATACGAATATGAGATAAACGGGGAAATAGTATGAAACTTACAAAGAGATTATCGGTGCTGTTTATGGCAGTCGTTATGTGCGTTATGTGCACTGCCTGCTTTGACGATGAAAGCAGCAGCGGCGATAAAAGAGGAGATCTTGGCAAGCTCGAAGCGTTAACGCCTTACGGCTCGACCGTTATCACGGGCATACAGCTGGAGCACCAGGCAATGTGGCGTGACGATCCCGAGATCGAGAAGATCGTGCAGGATCACGGGTTCTCTGAAATCAGCGAGTGCTACGAATTTGAGCTGAACGAATGGTTTGAGGTCTATATAAAATCCTCAACGAGAGATACTTTTAAAAGCTATATCGTGAAGTATGAGGACGGCAAGGACTACAAAAGCATCACCGAGGACGAGATAAAGCATTCGTGCATCGACAAAAGCCTTGAAGATCAGTACCCCGATGAAAGCAACTACGGCGATCTGGGCGGTATGAAAGTTGAAAAGGAAAAAGGCGGTTCAACAGGCACCTATGCGCTGGTATTCTTCCGATTCGGAAAACCCGAGGCTATGATAAAATTCAGGGTAGTGCCCAGCACAGCCCCTTCAGCCTCAGACGTGTTAAAGGAACTTGAAAAACAAAAATAGTATCGCTCTGACCTGATCTTATACTTAAAATGACCAATTCTAATCAAATCCTTATAAAAAGCTAATAAAAATCTAATGATCGGATAGTAATATATATAGTTGCAGGGAGGATTAAGCAAAAGGTTTAACAAAACCGCAGAGCTTGTAAAACAAGCAGCGCACCACGAAATTAAAGTGCAGCATTTTTACTGCTTTTTACAGAAATCTCCCCGAAAACCGAGAAATTGACAAACGGCACGCAATGTGCTATAATAAAATTTGAAATTGATTTTTTGAGGAGAATGGTGATGAATAAGACAGAGTTGATAGTAATGCTTACATATAATGATAAAACCATAGATAAGGCTTATGAGACATTTATGCGCTGCAAGGACAGCAAGGCGGACTACTGGGGCTTTAAGGAAGAGCCGCTGCCGCTTGAGGAAATGAAAAAGCTCAGCAGCATCATGAAATTCTACGGAAAGAAGATCGCAATGGAGGTAGTGGCATACACCAAGGAAGAGTGTATCGAGGGCGCAAAAAAAGCCGTTGCCTGCGGCTGCGATATTCTTATGGGAACGGTCTACTGTGATGAGGTAAATGAGATATGCAAGCAAAACGGAATGAAATACTGTCCGTTCGTGGGTAAGCTCAGGGAGCGCCCGACAGTGCTTGAGGGGGATGTGCAGGAAATGATCTCACAGGCTGAAAGCTATCTCGAAAAGGGCGTTTACGGTATCGACCTGCTGGGATACAGATATACAGGCGATGCCAAGGAGCTTATAGATGACTTCGTTTCAGGTGTCAATGCACCTGTGTGCGTTGCGGGCAGCGTTAACAGCTTTGAAAGACTTGATGAGATAAAGCGCATAAATCCTGCGGCATTCACTATCGGCAGCGGATTTTTCGATAAGTGTTTCGGCGACGATATCTGCCAGCAGATCAACACAGTTTGTGAGTATATGGAGAGTTAGTATGCTGAAGGAATTCTACCCCTATGAGTATGCAAGGAACGTCTTTGCAATAGATTATAAAAAGCTCGCTCAGATGGGCTATACAGGATTGATATTTGATGTGGACAATACGCTTGTTCATCACGGAGATGATTCTACCCCAAAGGTAGACTCTTTTTTTGCCTGGCTTCATAAGCTGGGCTTTAAAACTATACTGCTGTCGGATAATGAAAAGAGCAGGGTAGAGAGATTCAATAAAAATATCAGAACACAGTATATCTGTGATGCAGGAAAACCCGATCCCAAGGGCTTTCTCAAGGCGGTTGAGCTTCTGGGAGAGCCAAAGGACAAGGTCGTGTGCATAGGCGACCAGATAGTAACTGATATAAAAGGCGCTAACAATGCAGGGCTGGCAAGTATCCTTGTACACTTTATAAGACTGCCGGGCGAAAAGCATATTGGAAAAAGGCGCTATATAGAATACTTTGTTATGTGGACATGGAAGCACAGGAGAAAATACAGACACAGACTTGGAGATATTTTGAGGAGTGGAAAGTAAAAATGCTTTGGAAGAAAGATGTTTTGTTTTGTGATCTCAACCCCGTGACCTATGCGATCTCAGAATCAAAGGAAAAACTGAAAAGGTACATCAAGGATTATCTGGGCAAGGATGTTTTTGCCAAGGGACAGACAAGAAAAAGACTGCGTGTCGTTGTGTCCGAACACAGCAACCACCTTATCAAAAAGGGCAAGGGCATAGATCCCGTTTTGCAGGAAAATAAGGCGGTCAATATCGACATCGCTTCAAAAAAGATAAACGGCATAGTTATAAGGCCGGGCGAAACGTTCTCCTTCTGGCGCACGGTAGGAAAGATAACCAAGCGCAAGGGCTATAAGGACGGCAGGATAATCTCTGCGAACAAGCTCACCCCGGGACTGGGCGGAGGGCTTTGCAACCTTGCAAATACAATACATCTGCTTGTAATACACAGTCCGCTCACTGTTACCGAGTTCCACACCCATTCCGATGCACTTGCACCCGATGAGGGAGCAAGAGTACCGATGAGCGCAGGAACATCGGTGTGCTATAATTATATCGACTTCCGTTTCAAGAATACTACCAACTATCCGTTCCAGCTGTGCGTGTGGTGTGAGGACGGCGAGCTTAAAGGCGAGCTGAGAAGCAGCGTGCAGTTTCCGTGGACATACGAGATAGACGAGCAGGATCACCACTTTGCAAAGGAAGATGATAAGTATTTCCGTATCTCGAAAATCTATAAAGTTACAAAGGATCGTGAAACAGGCGAACTTGTTGACAGAACGCTTATCAGGGATAATCATTCCGAGGTAATGTTTGATTACGATCTGATACCAAACGAGCTTATCAGAGAGTAAACCGCACACATAAGGGATCAAGGGGGAGAAAAATGAAAAAGAGGGTTTTGTCATTTGCGCTTGCACTAAGCATGGTTTTTGGCTGCTTTTCATATTCTGAGCAGAGCGCTGTAAGCGAGAGCACACAGATAACTGCGTCCGCAGCATCGATTCCCGCATCGCTTACATACAGAAAGTATGAAGGCAATGTCGTATCCAAGAAGCCTGCGTATATTATCATCACCGGTTACACAGGCTCGCTGAGTGAGCTGGTGATACCCGATAAGATCGACGGTCTGCCTGTTGCAGGAATAGATTCGGGCTCGTTTAAAGAA
The DNA here is from genome assembly GCA_002371625.1 of Ruminococcus sp. UBA3767. Taxonomy (GTDB): domain Bacteria; phylum Bacillota; class Clostridia; order Oscillospirales; family Ruminococcaceae; genus Hominimerdicola. The sequence goes on along the minus strand of DFFV01000098.1, from coordinate 37,502 downwards.
GCGCCTAATCTTAAAAAGGTCACGCTTCCCAAAAAGCTGGTAAGCTACGGCGGCGCATTTGCTGATTGCAAATCGCTTGAAACGGTGGTAATTCCCGAGGGAGTATTCGTGCTCGATGACCAGGCTTTCATCGACTGTCCAAAGCTGAAAAATATAAAGCTCCCCGGCACCATAGAGTATATAGGTCATAGTGCCTTTAGTGGCTGTACCTCGCTCACATCTGTAAATATCCCATCTAAAGTCGTAAATATCAGGTCGGGTGCGTTTGCACGGTCGGGGCTTAAAAGCATAAGCGTGCCATCAAACGTAAAGATCATTGGTTCCGCTGCTTTCCAGGAGTGCGCCTCGCTTACATCCGTCACGCTTGCCAAGGGGCTTCGTGAAATAGGTGAAAACGCATTTATAAGATGCACCTCGCTCAAAAGCATAACCATTCCCGAGGGAACAACAACTATAAGCAAGGGCGCTTTTGACAGATGCACCGCACTCACAAGTGTGAGCCTGCCGGGCACCTTAACCAAAATGGAGCATTGCTTTGATGAGGTTCCCTGGTATACCGAACAGGAAAAAAAGAGCCGTGCAAATAACAAAGGGCTTGTGATACTGGGCAGTGTGCTTTATGATGCACAAAGCTACACAGGGATATCTCTTGCACTGCCGTCATCAATAAAGTATATCTCATCTTATTCTAAGTTCAAAAGCACATTAAAAACGATCAAGCTCAATGAAGGTCTTCAGGGTATCGGTACCGACGCCCTGGCAGGATCGGGCATATCTATGCTGAACCTGCCTGCTTCATTGACATATATAGATACCACCGGGTTCGTTCCGAGTAAAACTGTCGTAACTGTTGCCTCGGGTAACAAGAGCTTTGTTGTTGATGATAATATCCTTTACAATAAGGATAAAACGATCCTCTATCATTGCCCGAGCGGATATGCGCCTACCAAAGCGCTGCCCTCGGGACTCCTGACGATACAGGCCAGCGCATTTGAGGATAACACCAAGCTCACAGCGCTCACACTGCCTGTGACAGTTCAATCTATCGAGAAAAATGCCTTTAATAACTGCACAGCGCTCAAAAGGCTCACCGTTCCTGCGGGCACTTCGTACATCGGCTATCATGCTTTCGGTTATAATAAAAGCGGTCCGGGCACTGTTGTGAAAAACAACAACTTCGTGTGCTATGGCTATAACGGAAGCGAGGCAAAGCGGGAGTGTACAAATGATGGCATCGCTTTCAAGGAGATAGCTGCCTGTGCACATTCCACTACTTTCACAACGACCGAAACAAAAAAGATAAATAAATGTGTAACACATAACGTCAAAAAAACTATCTGCATGACCTGCGGAAAGGTGGTCGATAATCCTTCCACCACGCAAAGCACTCATGAGCTTTTGGCAAACCATGTATTTTCGTCCTCCTGTGTAGATGACGGCTATAATGTCCGTGTGTGTGCAGCTTGCGGTGAGGAAGTGTGGGAGCAGACAAAGCCGGCAGGTCATAAGTTCAACGGCGGAACGGTGACCGTAACAATGCCGGGCAAGACTTTCGGAGAAGCTGTAAGAACTATGAGCTGCACTGTGTGCGGCAAAAAGAGCGAAATATATGTGAGTATAGACCGCCTTTACGGAGCAGACAGATATAAAACAGCAGTCAGCATATCAAGCATCTATCCGTTCGCAGACGCTGTCGTGCTTGCGCAGGGAGCGGAATTTGCCGATGCACTTGCAGGCGTACCGTTTGCACAGAATATCGGCGCACCGATACTGCTCACGGGCAAGGACAGTATAGCTCCGGAGGTGCTCAATGAGATAAAGCGCCTTAAAGCCTCAAAGGTCTACGTTCTTGGCGGAGAAGGTGCGATAAGTCAGAAGGTAGTCGATCCTGTTATCAAGCTGGGCATCAAAAAAGAGAACATCGTTCGTCTGGCAGGAAAAACACGTTTCGGCACAGCCGCTGCGATAGCTTCAAAAAGCAGCGGTATACCAAAGGAGATATTCTTCGTTTACGGCTTTAATTTTGCCGATGCACTTTCGGTAAGCCCTGTTGCAGCAAGGAAAAAAGCACCTATAATCTACCTTCCCACAAACGGCGGGATAGATGCTGAAACTATGGCGTACCTGAAAACTGTAAAGGGACATATCACAGATGCCTATGTTATCGGCGGCAGCGGTGTCATCAGCGACAGTATGCTCACCAAGGCAGCGCAGGCGGTCGGCTTGAAAACAGCGCAGAGAGTATGGGGCGCAAACAGATATGAGACCTGCACAGCCGTAAACACTACGTTCAAAAGTGCTTTCTCGGGTAACGGGATCTGCGTTGCAACGGGCATGACATTCCCCGATGCGCTTGCAGGCGGAGTTTTTGCTGCGGATTCACTTTCACCTATGTTCCTTGCAGACGGCACGCTCAGTGCTGACCAGAAAAAGTTCCTTGCAGCTTTTAAACCAAGGAATATGTACATTTTGGGCGGAAAGGGCGCAGTCCCCGATAAGCTCGGTGAGGAGATAGCAAGAAGCATCGTGTGAAAAAGTAAATACAAAATAATAGTGAAATGCACGGGAAGTGTGTGGAAATACCGCACCTGCCGTGCATTTTTTTGCACAAAAACACCCACAGCGTATTATGCAGTCCTACAAAAAAGCAGGCCTCCTCTTTAAAAACTTTGGGGAATGTGCTATATTATTCTCATATAGAAGTGTTTTAAGTGTTGATAGGAGGGAATACGAATGGGTGAGCCTGTTTTGTATATAAATGCCTGTGTGAGAAGTGATTCAAGAACTGCGTATCTGGCGGAAAAGCTGCTTGAAAAGCTCGGAAGTCCTTATGATGAGGTGCGCCTGACCGATGTCAGTTTCCCCTTGGCTGATGAAGCGTTTCTTTTGCAGCGTGACCGCCTTATCGCACAGCGCAGGTTCACAGAGCCGATGTTCGCACTTGCGCAGCAGTTTGCAAAGGCGCAAACTATCGTTGTTGCAGCGCCTTACTGGGATCTTTCGTTCCCGGCTGCGCTCAAGCAGTATTTTGAGCAGATAAATGTGCTCGGCATTACCTTTAAATACACCGAGCAGGGAACACCGCAGGGGCTTTGCAGGGCTGAAAAGCTGTTTTATGTTATGACCGCAGGCGGCTGCTATGTTCCACAGGAGTTTGGCTTTGGCTATGTAAAAGCGCTGGCGCAGGGGTTTTACGGCATAAGCGATGTCAGGCTGATAAAAGCCGCAGGACTTGATATCGTCGGGGCTGATGAGCAGGCTATAATTGCAGCTGCCGAAAGCGAGATAGCCTGCATGAAAGTTGATTGAAAATACTCTTATTAAATGAGCGGAGTGATGCATGATGCTAAAAAAACGACTTGTTTCTGTGATGCTTTCGCTGTGTCTGGCTTTGGGAAGCCTGCCTGCACAGCTGTCAGCTTCGGCTGAGAACGGAAGCGATAACCTGCTTGTAAGTGCTGTAAGTGAGGAAAACGGCGGAAAATATGAATTGCCGCAAGGCTCGGTCGAGGTGCTGCCGAACGAGGCATTCACTGCACCTGCTTTGCTTGGCGATATTGCGATACCGCCTTCATTCAACGGGCTTTCACTCACTTCATCGCCAACGCTGATGTCAAAGATAGTCAGCCCGTATGTAAGGCAGAGCCTTGATAATTACACCAACGGCAGCAAGATGAAAGCGTTCTTTGACTATATGAACACCTACTTTGAACAGGTGTGGTATGGCGATGATGATCTGGCTTCACGATATAATATCACATATACGAACTTCGGGCTGTCACAGATGGAGGCGAAGTGCACATTTGTCGCCCTGCGTGATGCCCAGCCGATGCTGCTTTTCACCTATGCACTTGGCGGTTCAAGCTCCGGGTATATATATACGACCGTGAGGAACGAATACGTCGGCATGACGGCTGCACAGCGCCGTGCAGCAGATAAACGCATTCAGGCGTATATCGACCTTTACAGCGGTGCAGCGCAGAAAACCACACGCTATGATAAAGCGCTTTTTATACACGATAAGATAATAAATATGTCTGATTATGCCTTTAAACCGGGCACGACCACACCGCAGAGCGAGGACTGGGCACATACCATAATCGGCATAGTGGATAAAAACAGCGCCGTGTGCGAGGGCTATTCAAGAGCTTATGAGATGCTTGTAAACTATTACGGCGGTGACTGCGCCTATGCACACGGAACGGGCAACGGCGGAGGTCATGCGTGGAATGTCGTTAAAATGGACGATAACAGGTACTATTATGTTGATACTACCTGGGACGATCCTGTTACAGGTATCCCCGATAAGCCGGGCAACTATCTGAAGCACGATTATTTTGCGGTAGGTACCGAGTCGTTCTATAAAAAACATACTCCCTCTGATTCGTCAACGGGTGTAAGATCACCTGACGAATACGACAATCCTTGGAACTTCCATTATAAGCTCCCTGATATCCCCAAAAGCAACTACGAGAAAGCCGCATCCTCCTGCACACACAGCTATACCCTCACAACTGTCCGCCCCGATTGTACTCAGCAGGGCTATACACTGCACCTGTGTATAAAGTGCGGCGATAGCTATAAAACGGATATAAAAAATCCGCTCGGTCATTCCTACGGCGAGCCTGTGTGGAGCTGGTCACAGGACCGCAGCAGTGCGTCTGCGGATTTCACCTGCTCGGTATGTCACCTGAAAACGACCGTAAAAGCCAATATGATAAGCAGCAGCAAGACCACAAATTCCTGTACTAAGCCGGGCACTGCGACCTATACCGCTTCGCTTTCGTTTGGAAGTCAGAAGTACACCAACACCATTAGTGAATACATTGCAGCAGGGCATAAATACGGCAGCTGGATAAACAGCGGATTTGACATCGCCAAAGGCACACGGCTCCGGACAAGGAGCTGTACCGTGTGCGGAGCAAGAGAAACGCAGGGCATCGCAAATGCCGTTAAGCGCTATGCAGGAAAGGGAAGATATGAAACTGCGGCAGCTATCTCGCAGGCGGCATATCCGCAAAAAGCGGACACCGTTGTTCTTGCAAACGGCATGACCTTTGCCGATGCACTTGCAGGAGTTGCACTTGCGGATGTCAATAAAGCGCCTATCCTGCTGACAGGCAAGGATACCCTTGATCCTGCGGCACTTTCCGAGATAAAAAGGCTTAACGCAAAAAACATAATCATTCTCGGCGGTGAAGGCGCAGTTTCGGGCAGCGTAGAAAAGCAGCTTGCAGATATGGGACTGAACGTTTCCCGTGCAGCAGGAAAAGCACGCTTTGGCACGGCAGTTTCGATAGCTGAAAAAGTCAACCCTGCCCCCAAGGATATTTTCCTTGTCTATGGTATGAATTTTGCCGATGCTCTTTCAGCCAGCACAGTAGCTGCTATCAAAAAAGCACCTATGCTGTACCTGACGACAGACGGCGAGCTTAACAGCGATACCGCAGCCTACCTTGCAAAGCTCAAGGCATTGAACTGCGTTGAAAATGTCTATTTCATCGGCGGAACGGGAGTCATCTCGGAAGCTATGGTCAAAAAAGTCCACAAAGCGCTGGGCATCGGTTTTTCCGCAAGGGTAGCAGGGCAGAACAGATATTCCACCTGCGTTCAGGTGAACAGCATCTTTGCATCTGAGCTTTCGGGCAAGACCATTTGTATCGCAAAGGGATCGGATTTTCCCGATGCGCTTTCGGGCGGAGTGCTTGCAGCACAAAGATCAGCACCGCTGTTCCTTGCAGACGGCAACCTCAACAGCGAGCAGACCTCATATCTGAAAAATAAAAAAGCAGAGAACCTATGCATCTTCGGTGGTACGGGTGCAGTGCCCGACAGCCTTGCCTCAGCGATAGGAAAAGCCTGCGCATAAAAACAGCAGCGCCCGTGCAGTTTAAGCACGAGCGCTGTTTTCAGTTTTCGTTCAGATATTTTTCTATCACCTTTCCGGCATCGCTCATTTTAACAGGCAGCCCGTGTCCGCAGGCAAGCCACTTTGCGTTTGTTGAAAGCAGCTTTCTCAGAGAGCGTTTCATCGTTTTAATGTCCACCGCATAGGGCGGTATCTCAGGTTCGTAGAAAAGTGCGGTAAAAGCATCGCCGCAGTAAAGCGTGTCACCGCATTGCAGCGCAGTCATCCCGTCCGTGTGCCCGGGGAGAAATACGAACCTGCCCTTGAACCCCAGCTTTTCAAGCAGCTCACTGCCCTCATTCACGATAGGTATATCCACCTTGTAGTGCGGGCTTGGGAACAGCCTGCCGGTGATGTTAAGATGAAAGCATTTAAACCAATACTTTTTCCGTGTCGGGCTTAATGTCCTGAAACCATTGCGCAGCCCGAAGTCTTTTCTGTTCAGCAGTATCCTTGCGCCAAAGCGCTTTTTGAAAACTGCTGCATTCCAGTCGTGGTCGGCGTGAGCGTGGGTGAGAAAAATGTACTTTATATCAAACTTCTCCGCCCATCTGCGCACGGCACGCCTTACATGAAAAAGCCCGGTATCAACGAGCATATCGCCGCTTTTACCCTTGATGACATATATCGTAGTTCCTCTGAAAGAGTGGTAAATAATGTCCCCGAAGCGCTTGTCTGCGTTCGTCACGGGAACATATCTCTGCTTTTTTTCGAGCCTCATTTTGCTACTCCTTTTCATAAGATGTTTTCATGATACTATTGTAGCACATCTGACATTAAGAGATATTTAAGAAAACAGAAAACTTTATAAAAAAAGTCTCCCGTAAAAACTCACAGGAGACTTTTGGTCGTTATGTAGTGAAAATTACTCGAGCGGCTTGTCCTCAAGCTTCTGAGCTGCTTCCTCGGTCTTGCCGTTAGCAAGCAGGTCTCTGATCTCGGTAAGAAGAACGATCTGCGGATCCGGAGCTTCAGGCTCTGCTTCCTTCTTCTTACGGAACTTGTTGATAGCCTTTATCATAAGGAATACACAGAATGCTGTGAGCAGGAATGTTACAATCGCCTCGATGAACAGACCGTACATGATCTGTGCATCACCGATCTTGATGCTCAGGCCCTTGAAGTTGATGCCTGCAAGGATAAGTCCGAGCAGAGGAGTGAAAATATCCTCAACCAGCGATTTAACGATTGCTGTGAATGCGCCGCCGATGATGATACCGACTGCCATATCAAGCACGCTGCCACGAGAAATGAACTCCTTAAATTCCTTAATAAAGCCCTTCTTTTCTTTATCTGCCATATTTTTCGACCCCCAAAACATATAGAATGTAACTATATTATACATTTTTCGACGTCAAATGTAAATAGTATTTGTATAGTATTCATATATTTTTTACAATTCCCGTTTTGCAAAATAATAGCCTGCAATATATTTTCTGTCATACAGTATTTCGTCAATGCTCTGGTATATCCTTGGTTCGCTGTCACCGTTGTAGCGGTTGTATACCGTCGTTTGCCCGGTTTTTGCGTCAATGCTGCAAGCCACAGTGTGCAGCCCCGAGCCTATTCGGTTGAATCTGTGCTCCGAAAAGCTGTTTACCCAGAATGAAACTATCGAATATCCGCCGCTTTTCGTCTTTTCTATGAACTGCTGCACATCTTTGAAAAAATCATACTCTACGCCGTGAGCATCAAAGAATCTGCGCAGTTTTTTGGGGTTTGAGCCGAAAAAAGTAGTGAAAAACAGGTAAGAGAGCCTGTTCATCTCAAACTCGCTTATCACCTCGCACAGCGGCATATACCTGCCTGTCAGCAGCATGATGTTGTAAGCGGCGATTATCTCGCAGCCGCAGTGCTTCAGCGTGTTCCTGCCAAAGCGCATAGAGCACACAGGCTCAACTGCCTGTCCATGCACGATACCTCCCGCAAGGCTTTCTTCAAGGCGTTTGTTGTGTTCAAGGTTCACGCTCGTCCTGCCGCTCATCGCCGCCGAGATGTCTTTCCATCTGCCCATGCCGCTCACCCCCTTTGTGCAAGATTATACCACAACAATGAACTGTTGTAAAGCAGACTGTAAAAATGTAGTTTTATTACTTGCAATATTAAGAAATGTGTGATATAATGTGACTTGAACGATAATTTTTTATTAAAGGAGATGTGACTATGAGTATTTTTGACAACCTGAAAAACAAGGCAGCCGGCAGTATCGCAGGTGCAGTTTCCAATATCGGAAAGGAAACAGGACCTAAGACCATAACCTTTACCGCACTTCCCGAAAGCGTCGAGCAGATGAAGGCACTTCCGCAGGGACAGCTCAAGTCGGTGTATGATACCGCAGCATTGACAGTCTGCGCATTATGTGCCTACGCTGCAGCACCCGATGTAGGTATCGAAATGCTTAACTTCCTTAAAGGACCTCAGCCGCTTTCGCCTTACGAAAAGCAGTTCCTGAAAGACCGCATAAGCGGAAAAGAGTATATCCCGTTCTCGTTCTTCCAGGGCGCAACGCCGGATAACGATTACACTCCATCGCAGCCCTACACCATCACGATAGATACAAATCCCTATACCTACCAGGATGAGGGCTATGCAACAATGCACATCAAGTCGGGCGGAGCAGACAGTGTGCGTCAGGTCAAGCTCAGGCAGCAGGGCTCAACAGGTCAGTGGTTCCTCTGGGAGCAGTTCCTGCTTTCGGATATCCGTCAGCCAAAGTCACAGGATCCTTGGGCATAAAAATGAAGTACAGTCCGCAGGCATCGTGTCTGCGGACCCTTTTGTTCCCTGAACGCTGTAAACCGCTGCGGTAGATCAAAATTGCACAGCAACACTTGATTTTTGGGGAATGGTATAGTATAATAGTTGTAACTAACGCAATTGCTTTTGTATTTGAGGTGGCAAAATGATAAAAAAACTGTTCAGGCAGATGCTGCTGACACAGATATTGTCATCGATGACAGTAATGCTGTGTATGCTTATAGACAGTATCATGATAGGCAGGTTTCTCGGAGTCGATTCAATGACCGCTTATGGTCTTGCAACGCCTGTGCTGCTTGTTTTTGCAGCACTTGGAAGTATGCTTTCGGCAGGCGTTCAGGTAATGTGCGGCAAAACGATGGGCGCAGGTGATAAAAAGGGTACTGATGCCTGCTTTACGATGTCCGTGGTGCTTGTTGTGATGATCTCGGTGATAGGTCTTATAGCTGTCATCGGCTTTACCGATCCTATCTGTCACCTGCTCGGAGCAGATAAAAAAGGCACCGACAGTGAGGTATTCCGTCTTACAAAGGACTATCTTCGTGGCTTTATAATCGGAGCGCCCGCATTCCTTTCAGCACAGGTAATGGTACCGTATATGCAGATCTCGGGCAGCAGGGTGCGCCTTGTTGTTGCAGTCGCAGCAATGACAGTTGGCGATATCGTATTTGATGCGGTCAACGTGTTCGTTATCAAGCAGGGCACATTCGGAATGGGACTTGCTTCGAGCCTGAGCTATTATATCGCATTCGTTATCGGCGTGATCTACTTCTTCAAAAAGGATTGCATATTCAGGTTCCGTATCGCTTATGCAAAGTTCAAGGTATTCACAAGGCTCATTATCGACGGCTTCCCGACATTGATAAACCAGGTCAGCCTTGTATTGCTGACATTCGTGCTGAATAAAATGCTGCTGGATATACAGGGCAACCTTGCAGTTGCAGCATACTCTGTCATCTCAACAACAGGAAATATCTGCTATGCGTTCAGCTCTGGCATAGCCTCTGTCGCACTTATGCTCTCATCTATTCTTTACAGTGACGAGGACACCACAGCACTGCGCTCGCTCGTTAAAACGATGCTTTTCTACGCAGTCGCTATATGTGCAACGGTCACAGCTATCTCGCTTATAGCCGCAAAACCGATGGTAATGCTCTTTCTTACCGATACAGGTGCAAAGGGAATGGCAATATCGGGATTCAGACTTTTCGTGCTGTCGCTCGTGCCGTGTGCAATAAACACCTCGCTCAAAAACTACTACCAGGGCATAGACAGAACACGCTTTACAAGATTTATCTCTGTACTTCAGAATTTCCTTTTCCCTGCAGGCTCTGCATTCATTCTAAGCAGATTTATGGGCATCAAGGGTATATGGCTCGGCTTCCTGTTCGGAGAGTGTGAGGCGCTGCTGTTTATCTGCACAGTTGTTTTCATAAGAAAAAAAGCGGTCAAGTTCGATACATCTACTTTCTCGATGCTCAGCGACGATTACGGAGCAAAGCCTGAGGATTGCTTTGAGATGACCATAACAAGCTCGCAGCAGGTGATAGAAGCATCAAAGCAGGCATCTGAGTTCTGCAAAGAGCATGGGACAAGCTCACGTCTTGGCTCACTGATAGCACTTTGTATCGAGGAAATGGCGAACAATACCGTTAAGCATGGCTTTGAAGGGGAAAACGATGATAAGCATTCCATTGATATAAGGCTTATGCTGAAGCCGGATGAAACGGTTATACGAATGAGAGATAACTGCCGCAACTTTGACCCCGTGAATTACCTTGAGCTTCATGAGGACGACGATAAATTCTCGCATATCGGCATAAGAATGATAATGAAAATGGTCAAGGACGCAAACTACGTCAATTCCCTCGGACTTAACAACCTTACCCTGAGGATATGACCCTGATAAAAAACAACGGAGGATACGCTCTTTTATGAGCGCCCTCCGTTTTTTTATTTGTTTATTCCGTAACAAGCTCCCTTGTTTCAACCTTCTTTATCTTTCTTGAAGCCACCAGCGAGAATACGAAGAATCCCACGACCAGCAGCACCATAGGTATCACTATGTCAAGTACGCCCGTTTCGAGATCAAGGTAGCAAACACCTATAACGCTCAGCAGTGCTTCCATCATCTTCTGCGTGAAAAGCTCCGAAAGTGCAATGCCTATCAGCGAGCCAAGCAGCGCTACAAGTGAAAACCTCAGTGCAAATGACAGCCTAAGCCTTGCCGATGTGAAACCGACCGCCTTGTAAATGCCTATGTCACGCCTTTCAAGCACAAAAGCCTTTGTACATAAAAGCACAACTGCAATAAGCATAAACACGCCCGAGAAGCTGTAAATTATTCCTTTGAGCAGGTTTATCTCGCTCTCGTACATCTCCTCGCCTTCGTTTTCAATATCCCAATAGCTGCATGAGCCTTTCTTTTCGCCCTTGTCGTTGACAAGCGCCTTGTCTATCTCGTCTGCTATCTGCTTTGCCTTGGATTCGTCTTTTATAACAAATCCCTCGTAGTTTATCTTAAACGACGGGCTGAGCGTTTCAAATGCTTCGTAGGGTATCGCAAAGACCATACCTGCATCGTTCATCGACTGATAAATGCCGGATACCATACATTCAAACTCGCCGCTTCTGCCTGCAACATTGACCTTGTCGCCTATCTTCCAGCCGAACTCATCGCTGACCATCTGTGTGATAAGTATCTCGTTTCTCTGTCTTGGGCGTCTGCCCTTGATAAGCCCGCCGATGTCCTGCGGGTACTTGTATGCACGGCAGAACAGCTTATAGCCGTTGATAGAGCAGTAGGTGCCGTTTACGGCATATCTTTTTTCTATCGTGGTGTATTTCTCTATTATCTCCTCAGCCCTCTTTTCAGCCTCGTCAATGGTAAGAAGATCCTCGCCTGCGTTGTTGATGTTCATATCCAGCTGCGTTACTTCCATGCCCATCATTTCAAGAGCGTTGCGTGAGGTGACAAGTCCTGCGATGAGATTTATCGAAACCATAAAGTACATAAGCAGCGCCGAGATTATCAGCATACTGATATAGCGCCTTTTGGCAGATGTGAACTGCCTTATGCCAAGTGTCAGCGAAAGCAGCTTTTTGCTCAGCCCGAGCCTTAGTCTGCTGTCAAAGTACACATCGTCCTTTTGCCCCGTGATAGCCTGTACAGGCGATATTCTTGTGACTTTGTGAGTTTTGATCGCCATGACCAGCAGCGATATGCCGATGATAGCTGTTATCACGAGCACAGCCTTTAAAACGCTGATATTTATGCTGATGGGAGTGCCCACTGTCTCAACGAACTCGTCTGCGATCACTCCCGAGAGGAAGAACGCCCCCACAAGACCGATCACAACGCCTATTATCATAGCAAATATATACTGTATCTGCATTATAAGCCTTATCTTGTGCGTGGTAAAGCCCTGCGATTTGAGTATGCCCAGCTTTTTGCGGTCTATCTCTATCTCGCTTGAAATGCTGTGTCCCATAATGACAAGCGCCACCACGAACAGCACCATGATAAATGTCAGCACTATCTTTGAAAGCACGTTTGGCAGCAGCGCAGAGTAGTTGACCGACTGCGCCTTTGTAAGTGTTCCGCCTGAAAGGTCACCCAGCTTTGTAGCCAGGTTCACATCTCTCTGGAACTGTGTATCGCTGCCCGTGTAGCTGTCTGCTTTGAACAGGTTGAAAACCTTGACCTCGATACCCTTCTGCACAGCCTTATCGTTTTTGTAAGCAGGATCAGCCTTTGTTTTGGCAGATATCTCAGACAGCTCGTCAAAATCCTCGTCTGATATGAATACCTGTTTCCAGCCTATCTGTGCAGAGCCGTTCTGCGGCTCCTGAACAAAGCCCTTTATTGTAAACTCGTACTTTTTATAGTAAAAGCAGGTCTCAAGCGAGTCGCCCACCTTGCATTGGAGCTTTTCCCTGCACCCCAGCGGCAGATATACCTCGCCCTTTTCAAGTGCAGGTATGTTGTCCTCAAAGCCCGAAATATCTGAATTGATAAGCCTTATGCCGTCATGCAGCTTCATATAAAAGTAGCTGTTGCCGTCGTTGTGGTTCCCGACTCTGTTTGATACACCGTCGTTGTACCAGTTGTCAAGCGCATCATATACATCAAGCTTTTCAACTATGTCAAGACTGCGCACCTTTTCTTCAAGCTCGGGTGTGTAATATTGGCTAAATACAAAGCATACATCAGTCGGGTCGCCCCGATCCCTGAACGAACTTTCAAGTGCCCTGTCCATACTGTCGGTGAAATTGAATATCGAAAGCGATGATGCAACGATTATCGCCGTGAGCAGTACAACTGCGATAAATGCGCCTTTGCGCCTTTTGATGTTCGCCTTTACAAGAGTGATTATCTCCATGCTCTCACCTCACCATTCAAGTGATGTGAGCCAGGCGTTTATCTGTGTTTCACGGCTCTTTATCTCCTCGGGAACGTAAGGCGGCAGGTCAAGGTCGCCCAGTATCTTTCCGTCACTGAGGTAAAGTATCCTGTCTGCCCTTGCTGCCGCACGCACATCGTGCGTTACCATAAGTATGCTCTGCCCCTCCTTGTTCAGTTCGGTCAGCAGATCCAGAACGTCCTGTGTGTTTTTTCTGTTGAGCGCACCTGTCGGCTCGTCTGCAAAGATCAGCTTGGGCTTGTTTATTACCGCCCTTGCGATAGCGCAGCGCTGCTGCTCACCGCCCGAGACCTGGGAGGGAAGATGTGTCTTTATGTGAGAAATGCTCATCTTTTCAAGCAGTTCGTCAACTCTCCTGTCGGTTTCCTTGGCAGGAACAGATTTGTTAAGATACCCCGTAACAGCGACGTTTTCAAAAATAGAAAGATTGCTCACAAGATGCATCTGCTGGAATACAAAGCCGAAATCCGTGTGGCGCAGCGCAGCGAGCTTGTTTTCTTTAAGTGTCACAAGGTCCGTTCCGCCGTACATAATGCTGCCGCTGGTTGCCCTGTCCATTCCGCTGAGAGCATAAAGCAGCGTTGATTTTCCCGAGCCTGAAGCGCCCATTATCACAGTAAAGTCACCGCTGTAAAGCTCCATATCCACGTTGGATATTATGTGCAGCTGACCGCCGTTGTGTGCAAAGCTCTTGCAAAGTCCCTTTGCCGTAAGAATTGCCTCTTTCATAACCTTTCCCCCGCTTATTTTTTATTGTGCCTTCAGTTTACAGCAAAAGTTATTAAGAAATCCTTAAGGTGTTTTTGTGCCCTTTTGTCCGCTGAAAACAACAGTGACCGCAAGTCCCGAGGGGGTGTTGTGCAGCTTCAGCTGTGCATCCATCTTGCTGCAAAGGTGCTGAACTATGTAAAGTCCAAGTCCGCTTCCCTGAGCACCCTCGCAGTTGTGCCCACGATAGAACTTTTCAAGCACAAAAGCCATGTCCTCATCGGGAATGCCTTTTCCGTGGTCGGCGAAGCATATTTCCAGCGTGCCGTCATTTGTTTTCATAGTAACGTCTATATCCGTCTTTGCGTATTTTCTTGAGTTGGTGATAAGGTTCTCTGCTATCTGCCTTACTCTCTGCGCATCTGCCTGCGCTGTGAAATCAAAATCGGGCTTTTCAAAATGTATCTCCCTGCCGCTTGGATCAAGCTCGGTTATCGTTTCCTCCATCAGCGAGCAAAGCTCGGTCGGCGCAAGCTCAATGCTCAGCTTGTCAAGGTCTGAGAGCGAATGTATGAACAGGTCGTTGGTCAGCCTTGATACCTCATCGCACTTGCGCATTATCACCTCAAGATACCTGCTTCGCTTTTCAGGCGATGTATCAAGGTACGCCTCCAGTCCCTCGGCATAAGCCCTTATCGAAGCAACAGGCGTTTTAATATCGTGAGAAAGTGTTGCGATGACTGTCTTGTTGTTCTCAACAGCCTGCTTTTCGCCTGCCCTTGCCGCAATTATCTCACGCCTCATGCTGTCAAAAGCCCAGGTGAATTTTCCGAAGTAGTTTTTTCGCTCATAGTCAAGCGGAATATCAAAGTTGCCCGCAGCTATCTCGTTTGCGTATCTTTCCAGCTTTGCAAACGGGCGCAGCACCGCAAAATAGGTGTATGCCGCATTTGCAAATATCGCCGCCGAAGCGATAAGACAGATCCAGGCTATGCTCTTGCTGCGCTTTGTCTTTATGTCCAGCGCCCTGAGCTGTTCGTCCAGCTCGTCCAGCTTCTGTACAGCCTGTGCAGTGTTCCCCTCGTTTATCATCGTTTTTACCTCGTAAGCGCCCACCAGCGAGGCTGACCTTGCCTCATCGGGATCACTCTGCGAGCCTGAAAAATAAAACAGCGCACCTGCGACGATTATCAGCAGCGAAAATATCAGCGCCTGAATAAACAGCTTAGCTCTCATTTCCCTTATCCTCCAGAATGTAGCCTACTCCCCATACCGTTTTTATGTAAACGGGCTGTGCCGGGTCATCCTCCAGCTTTTCACGCAGCCAGCGTATGTGCACCGTAAGCGTTGAAGGCTCGACCATTGAAAAAGCCCCCCACACCCCGCTTATCAGTTTATCCTTTGTGATAGCCTCGTTCTTGTGCTCGCAAAGGTAAGCCAGAAGGTCAAATTCTCTCAGCGAAAGGTTCACCGCCTTGCCGCTGCGTGTTGCCGTTCTTGCGGTAATGTTCACCTTAACGCTGCCAAAGCTGACCGTCTTTTCCTTTTCGCTGCTGCCGTATGTGCGCCTGATAAGCGCATTTATGCGTGAAAGCAGCTCCTTCATCGAGTAGGGCTTGGGAAGATAATCGTCGCCGCCGATGTCAAACCCGGTTATCCTGTCCGTTTCGCTCGTTCTTGCACTTGCGAAAATAACAGGCACATTTGATACCTCTCTGAGCTGCCTGCACACATCAAAGCCGTCGCTGTCGGGCAGGTTGATATCAAGCAGTATCAGGTCAAAGCTGCTTTGTGCAAGAATATCAAAAGCCTCCTCGCTGCTCTGAGCGCAACTTACAAAAAAGCCCTTGCTCTCAAGCATATCCGTGATTATCATTGAAAGGTCGATGTCATCGTCTATGATAAGTATTTTTCTGTCAGCCATTATTCTTCCCCCGTTATTTTTTGCTATCATAATACTATCATAAACCGCCGCCAAAATCAACCGCACGACCGCAAAAAAAGCCCACACCCTTGCGGTGCAGGCTTTGCTTGTCACTCGACCTTTATATTATCCGTGAGTGCTTTAGTGAATAATTCCTCTGCCTTTTTGGCATTGTCGTCCTCAACTACCCTCAGGTTGTCGCCGTAGGAATACAGCATTATCGGCTTTCCGTCAACAACTGCATAAGATGTTTTCTGTCCGTAGTCGCACATTTTGTGCGTAGTAGTCACCTTAGCGTCAGGGTCTGTCTTTGCGGCATATTCAAGTGCCTGTGTTATGTACCTTGTCTGCAAGCCGTAGTGAATTATATCGTACGGCGAATTCTCACATATCTGATTTAGCAGCCACTGTTCGTGGGTTTCACTTGCCTGTTTATTCTCTTCCGGGTCTATCTTGGAATAGTCAAATGTGTGGTATTCGCCGTTGACTGTCAGGTAAAAACCCTTTTCAACACGACCCTCGGCATAGTTTGAATACACCCTGATATACGCTATATCTTGCGGAATGAGCTTTTTTTGTTCAGGCTCGGTGTCATTCAGCGATGTTGTCTTAACAAGGTTCTTGCTTGTCATTACTGCGCTTTGTATCGTGCTATTTAAGTTCTGCATAGCTTCATAATCTGCACCGAGGTATATAACAGAGTGAGGCGTGCGGAAAATATATACCGAGCTTCCGCCCTCTTCACCCGGGTGCTCTATCAGCAGTCCCTCGCACAGCTTGTATTCTTCGCCTTTTTCGCCTGTGAATGTTATCAGGGCATTTGCGCCGCCCGTTACCTGCTGTTCGTTTTTAAGCTGTATCTCGCCGCTTTTTATGAGCTCGCCGAGCATGGTGAATATAGTGCGCTTTGCACCCTCGGATGCTATCTCGCCCTTGTAGTAATAGCGTACCTTTTCGGCAGCGTCATATTTCTCGGCTGATGATGTGAATTTGAAATAGGAAGGCTCGCTGTTTGCGAAATCCTGCGCCTCTGTTGTGGCGGGCGTCAGCTTGTCGGGTATGATAACGCTGCTGTCTATGCGTGTTTCGGGCGGTGTCAGCTTGTCCGGAACGACCTGCGAAGCCGGGGAAATATCATTTTGTGAAGTGCTCTCTGAGCAGGCGGACATTGCAAAGATCATCGTTGCGGCAAGTATCATAGCAATTATTCTTTTCATATTAAAAAACTCCTTTCGGCAGATGTCTGATATATATACGCAGCTGCCATGAACGATTTATTGGTGAAAATTGCACAAATGTGCAGCGGCTTTTTAGTGCAGGTATACAAACCTGCAATTCAGCGGCTGCTTGCAATAAAAAATATTTGCTCAAAAACTGACGAAAATACGGCGCTTTCTGCGTGTGAGCCGAAATATGTGCGAAAAAATTTGAAAAAAGGGGTTGACAAACAGGTTGGTTTGTGATATGGTTAGTTACAGAGGTAATTAACCCACTAACAAACCAACCAACACAGACATAAAAAGAAACGGGGGAGAAAAAATGCTGATAGGATTTTTACCGCTTATAGCGCTGATGATGAGACACATCTATTTTGCACTTAAAGAGAAAAAGCAAAGGCAGATGCGCTGAACAAAACACAAAAAACAAATAATCAGAACAAAAGAAACGCAGACAACTCAAAGGAGGACGGAAAATGCAGATAAACTTTGAAAGCGAAAAGCCGATATTCGTGCAGCTTGCCGATTGGCTGAGCGACAGTATAATCTCGGGAGCCATAAAAGAGGGGGAGCAGATACCTTCGACCACGGAGATGTCAGTGCAGCTGAAGATAAATCCTGCAACGGCGCTCAAGGGGGTAAATATGCTGGTCGATAAGGGTATAATCTATAAGAAAAGGGGACTTGGTATGTTCGTATCACAGGGAGCAGTCGAAAGCCTGAAAAAAGAAAGACAGTCAGATTTTTTTGACGGATATATAAAAACAATGCTTGATGAGGCGCAAAAGCTGGGACTTACAAAAAAAGATATTATAGACATGATCGAAAGGGGATAATCAAAATGAGAGGGATAGAAGTTAAAAATCTTACAAAGCATTATAAGGAAACAAAGGCACTTGAGGATGTTTCGCTGACGATAGAGTACGGAAAGATATACGGACTGCTGGGCAGGAACGGCGCAGGAAAATCCACGCTGGTAAACCTTATCTCAAACCGCATTTTTCCGACATCCGGTGAGATATTCATCGACGGCGAGCCTTCGATCGAAAATGACGATGTACTGCGTAAGGTGTTCACAATGAGCGAGCATAACCTGCTGCCTGTTGACAGAAGATTCAAAGATGCAGTCAAGCTGGTAAAAATATTCTACCCCGAGCTTGATGAGGAGTATGCTCTCTCGCTTGCGAAGAAGTTTGACCTTGATATCAAAAAGAAGCTGATAGGGCTTTCTACCGGTTATTCAAGCATCGCAAAGCTGATAATCGCACTTGCATCCGGTGCAGACTATGTGTTCTTTGATGAGCCTGTCCTGGGACTTGATCCTAACCACAGAGAGCTGTTTTACAAAGAGCTTATCGAAAGATATACCGAAACAGGCAGCACATTCATCATCTCAACTCACCTTATTGATGAGTGCGCAAATCTTATCGAAAAGGCTATAATCATAGATAAGGGCAGGGTAGTTACTGCCGAGGATACCGAGGCTATAATGGCAGGTTCGTTCACGGTAACAGGTCCTGCGGAGCTGGTGGATAAGTACATTGCAGGAAAGCAGGTGCTTGGAAGCGATACCATCGGCGGAATAAAGTCGGCTTACATAAAGGGCGCACCCGAAAACGTACCGCAGGGACTTGAGGTATCAAAAGCAAGCCTTCAGAGCCTGTTTATACAGATGACAAATGATTGATTTTTGGGGAGGGGGATAAATATGTATACAAAAAAGCTCGTCCGCAGTGTGTGGACACCCAAAGAGATATTTGTCACTGCAGCAATTCTTGCGGTGATAGTGCTCGTTTTCTCATTCATCGGGCTCTCAAACGCAAAAAGCAGGGTAGATGATATTTATGAAAAAGAGGGTACAGTGACCACTGATAATTCAAAGCTCGATTTTTCCGTAGATAACTTCGGGATCATCCTTGCAGTAGGTGCAGCGCTCGGCGGCGGACTGGGATTTACAGCACAGCTCATAACCATATCGCTGCAAATGAACATTTCAAGAAAGAACACAGAAAAGGCGATCGCTATCTCGCATCTTATCGCTGCTGTTATCATAGGACCTGCCATAATGCTTTCAAAGGCAGGCGCAAACTACCTTATGTCAATGCTGTGCAGCGGCAGGTATTCTGTCCTGAAAGACTTTTATACTAAAGAGAATATCACCGTGTTCGGTGATAAGATACCTGGCGGAACATTCGGTGAGATCGCATTCATGATGTTTGTCGTGCTTGCGTGCGTAATGCTGGGAACACTGTTCATGCTGGCACTCAACAGGTGCAAGGGAGCAAAAGCGTTTGCTGCGGTGATACTCGGACTTATCGCTGTCGTGGTGGGCGGTATAGCACCGATAGCGCTGCTTGCCGGAAGCAACTACAGCTGGATGGTATTTGCAGTGCTTGCGCTGTTCGTAGCAGTGATGTCCCTGATACATCACATAATGATAAGAAAGCTGTCATTTGAGAACTATGCAGTTGCAGCTACGACAAAATAGGGGGAGAAAAAATGAAGAACGCTATGCTTGGATATATACTTAAATACGACCTCAAACGCAGGCTGACAGGCTGCGTTATATTGGGAACGCTTGCGGCTGTACTTGCAACGGTCATCGCCATTATCGTCAATGGCGACAGTGACGCATACGGACTGAATAATTTTTCAACATCGGCAATGCTGTTCTGGTCCTTCGGCACTACCTGTATGACTGCTTCGGTAGCATTGCAGTCATCGGTGTGCTTCAACCGTTCAAGAAGCTCTGTCATAAAATCGCTGATGCTCACGATAGCAGTTTCTGTTGTCCTTGTTTCCTGTCTTTCGTTCGCATTTGAAGCGCTGATAATGAAGATAACAGATAACTGGGATCTGGGCTATAAGTTCCTTCCGCTTGTAAAAGCATTCGAGATAACCTCTGATGTCAGCGGATTTACGGGTATGCTCGCAGCGTTTGCATTCCAGATGCTCTTTTGCTTCTTGATCTGCATCTGCGCAGTGCTGTTCATCTGTATTTTTTACAGAGCAGGCAAATGGGCGTGGATAGGCTTCTGGGTATTCTATATGCTGATAATGTTTGCCGGAAAAGAGGTGTTCTCGGGAGTGGGCTCGGGCGCAGTAAAGCTGTTTGGCAGTGCAGGCAATGCAGTGCTTGCAGCTGTTGCGATCCTGACAGTCGCTTTTACAGCTGTAAGCGTTGTGCTGCTGAAAAAGCACGAGCTGAGAAAAAACTTCATCTCTCTTGTAAAAAAAGCCTGAAAAACGTGTGCAACGGTGTCAGCTATCCCACACCGTTCATAATAAACGGGGCTGCTGCAAATTGCGGCAGCTCTTGTTTTTTGCTTGTTTAACTGTTGACGAATGGCATCAAATATGTTATAATGCTAATGTGGAGTTTACGTTTTGTTAAAAATGCGGGAGGAGGGATGAGCGATGAGCAAGGCAATGACCGAGCAGGAGCTGCTTGCGTGCTTTGAAGATGCTGTCAGCTTTGGACATATTTTTGTTACATATCAGCCGAAGATAAACCATTCAACAGGAAGAATGATAGGTGCTGAGGCACTTATGAGATGGAAGCACCCTGTCTACGGTATGCAGTACCCATCCGACTTTATCCCGGTGCTTGAAAAAAACGACCTTATCTATCGTGCGGACCTTGCAGTTTTTGAGTCCGTTTGTGCATTCCTGCGCAGGTGCATAGATGAGGGCGCTGTTCCTGTGCCTATATCTGTGAATATGTCAAGGTACGATATATACAGAAAGAATTATGTCGATGAGATAGAAAAGCTGAGAGTGAAATATGATATCCCGGTAAAGTATCTGCACGTTGAGGTAACGGAAACATCTGCTATCGGCGGAATGGAGCTCGTTTCGGGAGTTCTCAGGAAGCTGCACGATTACGGCTATATCGTTGAAATGGACGATTTCGGCAGCGGCTATTCCTCGCTCAACGTCCTCAAGGACCTTGAAGTAGATGTTATCAAGCTGGATATGAGATTTCTCAGCGGAAATATCGGCGGCAGAGGCGGCACAATAATCAGCGCTATCGTGCAGATGGCAAAATGGCTGGGCACGCCTGTTATCGCCGAGGGCGTTGAAACGCTGGATCAGGCTGATTATATGAAGAGCATAGGCTGTAAGTATGTCCAGGGCTATCTTTATTCAAAGCCTGTCCCGGCTGATGAGTTCCTTGAAAAAATGAACCTGCTCGAGCATGAGCCGCTCACGCCTGCAATGGACCTTGTTGCAAAAATGGACGCAGGCAGGTTCTGGGATCCGTCTTCAATGGAAACGCTGATATTCAATAACTTTGTCGGCGGCGCAGCAATTTTTTCTTATCAGGACGGAAAAGCCGAGATACTCAGGGTGAATAAAAAATATGTCCGTGAGATCGGCATGAATATGATAGAGCAGGAAATACTTGAAAGCGATCCGCTCCAGGCGTTTGATGAGGAGAATAAAAGGATAATCGTTGCGGCGCTTGAACGTGCCGCCGAAACTAAAGAGGAGCAGACCTGCGAGACCTGGAGAAAAGTTTGCTCAAAGACCTGCGGCGAGGATATGATCTGCGTGCGCAGCTTTATAAGACTTATTGGCAAAACGGACAACCAGTACCTGTTTTATGCTATGGTGCAAAATATCACTGCCGAAAAGAACAGGTTCAATGAGGTGTATGAGAGCGAAAGAAGATTCAGAGCAGCCAGCGAGCAGGCAAATGTATATGCGTGGGAGTATGATATAGCTACCAAGCAGATGCGTCCGTGTTTTCGCTGTATGCGTGACCTGCACCTGCCTGCGATAGTGTATAATTACCCCGAACCTGCCATTGAAGTAGGCATTTTCCCGCCC
Organism: Ruminococcus sp. UBA3767; assembly: GCA_002371625.1. Classification (GTDB taxonomy): domain Bacteria; phylum Bacillota; class Clostridia; order Oscillospirales; family Ruminococcaceae; genus Hominimerdicola. The sequence continues at coordinate 15,731 of DFFV01000098.1, read as the reverse complement.
GATTATGCGGATATGTACCGTGGCTGGATGAAGCAGCTCGATGAGGGCACTGTCGATCACCTTGAGGGGATAATCCCGCTTACCGTAGGAAGAGTGCCGTTCCATGTCCGCTATACCCTTGAATTCGACGAGAGCGGAAAACCGCTGAAAGCATACGGCTCGGCTACCCTTGTGGTCGATGACGTAAAAGAGTAAAAAATACCCTGACAGGAGCATGAAAATGCTCCTGTTTTTTGCTGCGTTCTCACAGATGTTTTATCATTTTTTCACACCGCTTTCAACACCTCGCAGTACCATATATAGTGAGTAAAACCGCACTTAAACGGTTTCGATTGTTAATTGTGTAAAGTATAAGCATAAAGTATACAATTGCGTTTGTGCATTTTTGTCAAAAATGTGTATTGTAAAATCCGCACTTTTATTGTATAATATAAGTGGGTAACTATGGATTTTAGGGGCTAATTGTACCCTGTTGAAGAAAAAGTTACAAAAACAGACGGGAAAAGAGGTGAGCACAGTGAGTGAAAGGACCGTCAGTGAAAACAATAAGATCTGGGAGGCTGCAAAAAAGATAGCCGAACAGGCAGTTTCAGAAAAGAAAGCCGAAAGCGAAGAAGAACGCCGTAAGCATAAAAAACGCATCATAAAGATATGCCTGCTGATGCTGCTCATTGTGCTCATTATGATATTTGCCTCGATCGCATGGTTTGCCATGAATAAGCAGACCGGTGCAGACGGTATGGGAGTAAAGATAAAAGGAAAGAGCTTTGATCTTCTCACAATGAGCAGCGATGATACCGGTAATAATAAAGGCGCTTACTATGACCCTTATCATCAGGCTATACATAATGATGATAGCCAAGGGTATGATGTGTGGCTCGTTGACAGCAGTTCAAACGTTAATAACTACGCATCTTCGGGAACTGATCCGAAAACGCTCGGTATCGAGCCGGGCAGTCACGGAGTGATATCATTCTATATCAGACCCTACCGGGATGTTACGGTAGATCTTGCTTTTCAGACGATAGGTTATAAGGCCCAGACTTCATTCGTGAATGAACAGCAGGTCGTTACAATGACGGCTCTTTCTTCGGAACCTCGTGAGCCTGCGTGCTATCTGAACGGTCATGTTCTCTTATTCGAGGGAAAAACGGGGAATCACTATAACGGTCTGATACCGACGGATGAAAACGGAAAAAGAAAGTTTTCCAGAACCTTTGCAGCAGATGGCAGCTTTGATACCGATACTAATGGTGACGGCACAAACGATGCCTATAAGGTAGATATTTACTGGGTGTGGGCGGAAACGCTCGATACACTGGTCTATAACGAAAACTCATCTGCGGTGCTGCTTTGTGACAAGGATGCAGCTGCTGCACAGGGTGAAGTAAATGATTATACCAAAGTTGTAAATAATATCTGTGAATATCCTCAGTATTATCTGAACGGTTATTCGCAGGAAACAACATATACCGAGCAAACGATCGTTGGCAGAAATGCAATGTATAATGATGCCGATCAGGAGATAGGCATGAATGTGGAATATGTGCTGCTGAGATTGGAAACAGGTTCGTCTTCAGGAGAGTGAAACCTGAAAGATCGGCTTTCAGATCGCCTTTGCTGCGGTAAGCCGTGAGGTTTTGAATGAATAAAGGAAAGGAGGAGAGTACTGATAATGGAAAAGAAAAGTCTGCGTAAAAGATTTAAAGACCTGACAAAGAGAAAAAAGATACAGTTGATCGCTGCATTCGTGCTTACAGTCTCTCTTCTGATAGCACTCCCGGTGTATGCGTGGTTCTCGATTTCGTCGAATGTTGAGACATTGACTAAGATCAAAGCGCCTACAACACTTGATATCAAGTCCGGTCACTCTTATTCCGTACAGTATATCGACCTTACGGATATAGATGCGAGCGATGTTGACGCAAACGGCATAGGACATAAGGATTACGTTTTTGCGGTCAAAGCAGGCAACAGTTCGGCGTATGATATACAGCTTGCACATACTACCAACATTCCTTTCACCTACTCGATCTACAGGGCAAGTGAAATCGGAAACAGTGACGATGATCCGTCTGTGCCGGCTGATAATGTGACAACGTTTGAATATCATGATGAGCAGAATTCAAAAACAACAAAATATTACTATGGTTATGCTGATGCTGACGCTTCAACAGAAACACAGACTGCTGTTGAAAATGATGCAGAGCTTGTATTGACCGACCTTAATCCCGATACCGCAAATGAAGACTATTACGGAAGGATGATCGCTGAAAATAAAGACGGCACAAATGGGATCTATTCGGGTTTTACTAAGTATTCCGGCTCAGATGATCCCGAGATATATGCCGTTCCGCTTTATTCACAGCATAAAAACATCACTACATGGGATAATGAAGGCGACTATTTCATCTTGAGGATCAGTTGGGATACCAACAGAGATGACACACCGTTTGCTTCGTGGAATGCAGCGGCAAATAACAAAGAAACAGACATGATATATATTTCCGCAAAAGCATCGGCATCTGCTTGAAATGCTCGGCAGAGAGATCGAGCAGGGATCATTTTTTAGGAGGGAGCAGCTTTGAAGAATCTTTTCAAAAAACTGAAAAAGCACTGGATAACAGTGTGGCTCGTTGCAGCTGTTCTCGCTGTAAGTGTATTTGTAGTTATTGCTTCGTATACAGGCATATATTCTGTTAAAAGAGTGGTTTCCACAAAGGCATCGGCAGGAGTGCTGTTTTCGTCAAACAGTATGCAAAGCTATAGCGGAAGTGTCATTCCAAGCAGACATATAACTACTTCCCAGTCCACCGGCAGCTACACATACAATCTTACTGTGTGCGATTTTGCCCAGTCGGATCCTTTGACAAGATATGTGAGTGAGTCGGGTTTGAGCTATGATCTGACAGCTCAGCTGTGTGTGAAGATCAACGGAAGCTTTTATCCGGTGAATGATACTGCAAATGTATCCGATGCTGTTAGAAACGATGCTAAAGACAAGGATTATTCCATACAGTTCGTTTCAGACGGAGGAACGAACGTAGCGTCAGACAATGAGGTCAAGAAGCTCAGCCAAGGCAATGAGGTATCGTTCCCATCGCAGGTGATAAAACCGCAGGTAACGGGAAACTCGATACCTAACGGAACAAATAAATATGCGATCACATTCGATGGATATGAGCTCGGCGATAACCAGCAGTATGAGTATTATATCAAATTGACTGCGCATCCGACGAACGGGGACAATTCCCTTCAGAATATTGCGTGCTACCTTTATCTCACAAAGATGGTCGTGACTGACTCGGCGTGGGAAGGCAGGATACAGGATAACGGCAGCTTAGCAGACCGTGATGCCTATAACTATATTCTTGAGGGCAGCGGCAGCGGTACGATAACTGTCAGATGGAACTCAAACTATATTGATGTCAGCGAGATATTTATAGCTCAGAATGGTCTGAACGTGGTCACTGAGCAGCCTGACCAGAATTCTAATGTGTGGAAACATTTTGATCTGCCTGTAAGTGATGCAGTCGGACGTTATGAGATACAACTCTACAAGAAGAATCCGGACGGAGATTACAGTGACGTATCTGTTTACATCAGTTCGTCATGGAAGGTGAGCAGCTAATGAATAAAAGGAAACGATTATTAAAAAGAATACTGAGCTTTGTATTGGCTGTGAATCTGATCGTTGCCAACGTGTTTTTTGACGGCATGATACCTTTCAGCGATCTGTTCAATACAGGGCTAACTGCAAGTGCGGCATATTCACCTGTGATCACTGACCCGAACAGTTCGGTTTTTGACAGAGATAGTAATGGTGCAATATCCTTGAATTATTCCAACTTTAAGGATTATGCTTACTATTATCACGAAAATGCAGCGTTTGCAGCTTTGCATAAGGATGATAAGGTCACCCTGACATTCGGAACAACGGATACCGTTGATTCGGATTACATCCCACTTGGAACTTCTGACAACCCGTTCAACGGTTCACTGCTTTTTACCGTTGCAGAAGGTGTAACGACCTATACGCTCAAGACCTATCAGCCCTTGTTTGATTATATTTCCGACAATGCTGTCATAGGAGGAACGGTGACGCTCAATCTTTTCAACATGAAAGCAGGCAATTTCATTTTTGCAAATCATGTTAAAGATGCAGACACAACACCGGGCAACGGTACAGCAAGGTGGAATATTGAACTTGATCATCGCTTGGGTACGCATTCTGCGGATACCAGTGAATCATACGCAGGCGTTATCGGGGAGATGATGAGCGGTGCTCGTGTAAATCTCAGCTTCACCGATTATTTGAGCACAGCGGTCGAGTCTGATGGTGATACAGGAATGATCTGCGGCGTCATGGACGAGGATTCATCACTCAGCCTTTCGCTTACCAGGACTAATGCAGCCTACAATGTCAAATCTACTGGCAGCGGGACTGCGGCAGGTGCCCTTGTCGGAAGAATGGCTCCCGGCGCAGCTCTTGAACTGGTAAAGATACCTGAGGCTTCCATGTCATCGTCAGTGACCGCAACGGGTGAGGGCAGCTATGCCGGCGGCCTGGTCGGCTGGGCTAATGATGCTTCTGTAACCGTAGTTTCAGGCGGAATTACAGTGGGCAGCAATGTGACAAAAGTGAACGTGATACCTGTTAAAGGAACGATCAAAGCCGCAACCGGCGGCGCAGGCGGTCTGTTCGGATACTATAAAAACAGCAGCGAAAGCACGTTCGATCTGAAAAACTATAATATCACAACTACCGTGTATGCTAAAAACTGCGGCGGTGTCTTTGGTGTGCTTGATAATGAAAAAGGCACTTCTGAAACAGCTGTTAGTTTTACTGTAAAGAACACAAACAATGCAGGGACCGTAAGCGTAACTTCCGGCAGTGCAGGGACTTATGCAGATAACGGCTGCTTCGGCGGCGTTGCAGGAAAGTATGTGACCGATGATCTGACTAACAGCCTGGTGCTTGACGGGTTCTCCGTTACATCAACAGCCGGTGCTTCATTCGCATCTTTCGGCGGTGTGATAGGTCTTGTGGATTCTGCCGCTTATGTGCAAACGGCAGGAACGGTCTCAGCGACTTCGTCAGGAACCAATAGACCCGCATATTTCGGCGGCCTTATCGGAGCAACATCAGATGCGAAAGGTGTCTTTGTCAACCTTGGCAGCTTTACACTTAACACAGGCTCTGAAATGTATAAAGGCGGAGGACTTGTCGGGCTTTTCAATAACGGTGTACTGCGTCTGAGCGGAACGACCGATCTGACAAAAGCTCAGCCTGCAAGCGCAGCTGACTGCGGTCAGCTTGTAGGCAAAAATGATAATGTCCTTACTTACGCTGCAAGCGGCTGGACATTCAAGCGCTGTAACGGCTCGACGGTCGATGATCTTGGCACATGGGGAGAGGTTGTAAGGATTGCTAATATTGAAGATGCGACTAATGGTGTACTGACTCTTGATTCTGCAAATCATACTGTGACGATAAAGGCTGCACAGACTTCCATGAGTACACCGTCAGATTTTGTGAAGACTGCACTTAATATCCAGCTTAATCAGGGTAGCGATTATGACTGTCTGCAGTTCGTGAAGGATAGCAACGATGTGGTTGATACCTCAAATACACGAACAACGTTGCTTGCAAGCACGAGTCTATCGTTTGGCGCTGATATTTCACTTGCTGGCACAGGAATAACAGGCTTCATGCGTGATGGTGGCGATTCGGTCGGTACTTTCACCGGTACACTTGCCGGTGGTTCAAAGACTGTCACTCTTGCAATTGGCGAAAAGTATGGTGAGACTTCGGCTGGTGCTATAATAGGTTCTTCTACAGATGGAGAAGGGTTAGGCCAGATATATCGCCATCCTTATAATGGCTTGTTTGCTTATATTGGTAATGGTACAGCAGGAACCGGTACGGTTAATTCGCTTACAATTGACGGGAATGTAAATGTACGCGATAAAATAAATGGTATGAACATCGGCGGTATTGCCGCCGTATCAAAGGGTAATACTTCTTTGAGTGGCATTACAGCGAGCCAGACAATTAATTATGGGGAGCCTTCTTCTGTTACCGGATCTGAAGCGGCCGGCAAAAATATCGGCGGTCTTATTGGTCTTGCTAATGGAACAGATAATGGAACGATAGCGATTACAGGAACAAATACTATCAACACGACTTTCAATATCAGCGATAACTTTAAAAGCTGGAATTCGCTTGGGGCATTTATAGGTAAGGTTGCTTCTCCTAAGTTCACTATTAACATCGCACAGGGTGGAAGTGACTCTCTGACAGTGTCGCATACTATGTCGGGAACATTTACTGCCGGCGGAAACACTGATGGTGGAGGATTGATAGGTTATATTACATCTATTCCTTCAACATCAAGTAACACCTATTCAGACAGAAAAGTTAATATTAAAAATCTTGATTTCAATAACTGCACAATCATCAATAAGGCTTCCACTAATGCAGGAGGCTTTCTTGGCTATGCATGGCTGGACACAGATACTACCATTGATGGTCTGACCGTTACTGATGGTACAATTACCAATACCACTCCTAATGTCGGCATTATGTGCTATGAAGCAACCGGCAGATGGACAGTAGATAATCTGACCGTTACAAAGATGAGTCTTAGCGGTGGTGCTGGGACTTCTCTTGGTATGCTTGTAAATAAGGCATATAGCGGAAGTAATGGACTTTATCTTGATGTGCTTAATTCTGGTTATACCCTTACTGATAAATCAGGCTCTACGGGAATATCTCTGCCTAATACGCTTGGTGTATATGATGAATTGGCAGTTTACTCAGCTGCAGATGTAATTAAGGGTACTAATGGGTCAAATGGCGCCGGCGTTATTTCTATCAATATGAATACAAATAGAGAGGGTACTAAGGGCAAAATCAGAGATTATAATATTTCAACATCTGCAGAAAACGGAACAGGCACTTATCAGAATCAGCTTACAACCGCATCATCCACAGCCTTGGCTTCTGCGGCTAAATATCCTAATGCTAATTCGAGGTACTATTATAATCTTGATGTTATGGATAAGGATAAAGATAAAGCGCAGGATATTATGCTTTGGAGTGTAAATAAGTATGCTGCAGACAATATTAGTAGTTTGTTTGTTTCCTCGGATACACCGTTTAACTGCGAGTCAGCAACAAATGCGACTCTTTCAAACTATTCATACTACCCGGTATACAGTGTGTCTGGCTTGACTTTAAAAAACATAAATATTGATTTCGGTTATTCTGGCATCTATGCCGTTGAAAGTAATAGTACTTTCAATACCGATAGTTATAACCGTAATCCCGGCGAACAGAATCAGCATTATCTTATGCAGTCGGGCCTGTTTATTAATAGTGGTGAGGGCGCAACTCTTACGCTGAACACTGTGAAACTCAGCGGAGATTTTCTCGAAAATTCTACATATCAGGGAGCGCTCATAAGTGGAACGGCTAAAGGTGGAATCACTGTTAATGGTCTTGTTCTGGATGGGATAACACCAAAGTACAATAATTCAGGAACGGTATCAACTTATAATACAGGATATCTGCTTGTGAATAAGGTTAACAGGGCTGATGCGTCTAAAGCAAGTATACAGCTTACTCTTCAAAATATCAGCACCAGCGATAAGTATACAGTTAGCAGCACAACCGCTCAGGTCTCAAAGAGCCTTTTTGGTGATGTTTACGGTCCGGATATGGGAATAAATATCTCCAGCGTTAGAATTGACGCAAGAAGCACCAGTGGTGCAGTGACCGGAGTTAATGCTACGGATTTGAATCGCGCCTATAATACAGTTAATTCCATCTTTACCACAGCGACACTGTTTAACTCAATCAAGACATCGCAGACAGCGACTATGATTTATAATTACGAAATCACTGAAGACTGGGGGGATGGGGAATCTGTTGCCACAAGGAATGTTACCTATGGTCGTGAAGTAAGTGAATCTGTTGAATACGAGGATAAAGAGAATAAGTATAATAACAGTGATAAATATACAGATCCAACGAGCAACAGTCATACTTCTGAACCGGAATATGACTTTAGTTCGTGGCGTCCGTATGTTGCACAGGTCTACGCTGCAAACCAAACTCCCGATGCACAAGGATGTTATTATCGTGAATTAAAGGTTAATGTTCCGGCTTCCGATACATCACTCGGATGTGGAACATATAATGATCCTTATATTATTGACAGCGGTGTTAAGCTTGAGGCATTTGCATACTTGATAAATAGTGCTTCAAATACTTCGTATCTCCCTTCCGTGCAGCTTCCGAAAACCCTTCATAATGGGATCGCAGAAAACACAACGGGAGCACGTTGGTGTGAGGGTAAATCCGATCACACTTTGTATACATATAACGAGGAGACTGGGTTTTATGAAGCAACTGTAGGTGAAAACACGGTACAATGGTCTGTTGAAAACGTCCGTCTGTATTTATCAAATGCATATTATAGTATTACTTCTTCAAGTGATGACACGAATGGAAATGTTGTTCTTAGCAGCAATTATTTAGGCCTTGGCGGAACAGACGCTTCCGGTAAGTTTGCTTTCCGTGGTGTTATTGTTGGAAGTAGCAGGACAATAATTAACAACAGTCAGAATCCGCTTGTAAAGGTTTCAAATGGATGTGTGGTTAAGGGGATTACAGTAAACCAGAATGTGGATGTTACTGTTCAAGAGCAAACAAATACAGGATCTGCTGATGCATACTTCGGCTATGATTCTCATTGCCGGTACTACGGCGGTATTATTGGCGAGATTATGGGCGGAGACAACATCATTGACAATAGCTATGTGTCCTATGGTGGTCATACTGTTACCTTGTCCGGCACATATGGTACAATTGTGCCTGTCGGCGGATATGTTGGTGTTATAGTTTACGGCGGTCTGATATTCAAAAATATGACCGCTACAGATTCGGTAGGTGGAAATTCCGTTCTTCGTGTAAATAATTCCGGATTGACGGTCTATTACAATACTAATACATCTAATAACCTTGCTACTGATACAGCTGATGCCAAGGCAGCGATATATGTAAATCCGATTGTTGGTCGTGTTATAAATGGCTACGCTGTAAATGAGTCTACGAGATTTTCAACATCTGAAAACGGTACATATCATGATGACGCAAATAATGGTGCAGGCACAACAAGAACAGATGCAACTATCCATACTCTGAAAAATGGGAAGAAGCATTATTCAATCGCAGATATCAATAAGAATGAAACAAACAAACTCAATGTAACAGCTGTTGCGACAACTGGAACAGTCGGCAATATCAATGTTCCCAATGCGCAGGCTTTATTTGTGCTGTCCTTGATTACACAGTCTACGGCTGGTACGGCAACTGATTCGGCACTTGGTGCTTATTCAAATTCTTTGGCCTATGGGTCATCTGATAGCGCGGTATATGGTATGAGTCATAATGCAGATTATAGTGATGTTGGAACGGGAACAGCTTTAATCGATGATGATCCTGATACCGATGAAGATGAAAGAAATGTTACGGATTATCAGAAGATTGCTGTTTATGATACTGCAAACAATTCGAGCGGCAATGCGCCTATTCCTTATATTATTAAGTACTATACAGAAGGAAGTACTACAACAGGGACGAGTACCAGAACTGAAACAAGGACGAGGACTGTTACTGAAACAGTAACAGAAGATGTGACACATTATTCTACAACAAAATATCAAGAAACAAGTACTGTACCTACTGGAACCGGATATTTAATTAGAGGTCATAGAAATACTAATGAATATTTGACTAGTATACGATGGGATAATACTAATAAACGAAATTATGTGCTTAGGAGTACAAAATATTATACTTCTATAGATGATGTAAATCTAAATTTAGATGAAACAAAGATAAAAAATGCTACCGAGGTTTTTTTTGAAAAAAACCCCACTAATTCCACATACTGTATTTATTATATTTACGAAGATGATAATAATGTTGAAAGACGAAAATATCTAAATATCACAAATGTATATTATGATAAAGATCATGGAATTACAGATACTAATATAGCACGTGGAAATGTTTGTTTTAGTGATGATATCATGTATTTTACAGTTGAATATCAGGTCGGTAGCAAAGGATCTGGGTGGACAATACACGATAGCAATAATAGATATGTTAACTATGCAGGCGATTCAACTAATTTTTGTGCTTGGACGACACAGGATGAAGGCACATATTTTGATTTATATGAAAAAAACTTGAACATAATCCAAGTGTCACACGAAGTTACTCATGAAGAAGAGTACGAAGTCACGATTACTGAATACTCAACAACTCATAACTATCCCGCTCGCTGTGTAACAAACACAGCTGGTTACTATAACATAACCCTGACGGGAACCGATGGTTATCAGCTGCCTGACAGTTTCCGTGGGTTGGGCTGTGTTGGTATGTATGATTCGGCTTTGGGAAAAGCTAATTTATATCCTATAAAGCTGAATACTTTTGATGGAAACGAGAAAACAATAGATGTAGATATTTTCCTTAACAAGTTCAACAAGGATAATTATTTCGACAAACTCCATAAGAACACAGATCAGGATTTTTCTGTAGCTGCAAACCATACTACTATCAATGGTAATACCAATACTGATTACCACGGTATCGGTTTGTTTGATTCCGTTATTATGAAAGATTCAAGCAGCAAGTTCAGCGATTTTGAACTTACTGGTTCGGTCAGAACGGCAATATATAATTATTCCTATGATTCTCGTGGGGAATGCCATGATATTTCTGCCGATAATCTTTTCCTAAGCGTAGGAGGAGTATGTGGCTGGGCTACGAATAATGCTGTCAATGTTGGATTTGAAGGAATTGACCTTAATGATTTGACAGTATGCGGTACAAATCATTTCGGAGGACTTTTGGGCTATTCTGGTCTGAAATCACCTGTTGATAATAAGGATACGAATTCTTATATGATATGGATCAAAGAATGCACTGCTGATAATATTTCCATTAAAGCTACAGCAGGCACTACGGTCGGTGATGCAAGACAGGCAAGATGTGGAATGGGGGCTTTCGTTGGAAAGGTTCAGGAAGGTGCTGTATATATCTATGGTACTGCTGATGAAGACGATAATCCGAACCCTGATACTGATTATTCAGAAGTAAAAATAAAGAGCTATGAATTAACTGATGGGAACACACTGAATTACAATATGTCAGCCGGAGGGCTTGTCGGATTTGCAGGAAATGGCTGCAAAATATACGATATGCGTGTATCATCGAAAAGCTCGGCTGTAACAATCGGAGGTAATTGGGTAAACTTTGCGGGCGGAATAGTTGGTGGAATGCAGTCTTCATACAACGGCGGTAAAACTGGTGTGGCAGTATTCAAGAATTGCATTGTACAAAACATTAATGTAAATGGAAATTATGCTGGTGGAATCTATGGGGGTAAGTGGGATTCAAATTGGACGACATATTCTATAACTATGGATAATTGCCAAATGGTCGGAACGCCTGGTACTCACAATACAATATTTGCAAATGATTCATTCGGAGATAATAGTAATACAACTGCAAATCATGTAGCATATGCCGGCGGATTGATAGGAAAGCTGTATCCATATACCAATTTAGATGATAACAATAAGGTCACATATAATGTTCTTATCAAGGACTGTATTGTTAAGGATTATGATATTACAGCGGCTAATACTGCGACAAGCTATGCAGGGGGATTTATAGGTTATGCAAGCTCTGTAAACAACAGCGTTACCTGCTATATGCATGACAGTTCTGTTGAAAACTGTAAGATCGGTGCAAGCGGAAACTATGCAGGTGGTGTTGTAGGAAGAATAATACAGAAAGATAATAATGAGATATTAGGTTACAATATTAAACTGGACACGATTACTACGGATGCCGGCAACAAGATGGGTACGTGGATAGGATCTGTTCCCAATGATTCTTCAGAAAAGAAAACCAGTATCCAGCTGACCGGTATGGCAATCTATGGAAACGGCTTCACAAAGAATATCGGAAATGGCGCAACAATTGAAACAGCATCCTTCGTGTTCGCCGACTATGACGGTACTAGTGAGGGTACAACAACAAATAATGTTACTACATATCCGACAAGGGTGTCGGCGTTCAACAATACTTACAATGTAGAAATGCCCAAATACCCATATATTAACATCAATCCTCAGTCTGCAATCGGAACGGGTGAAATTATATCGGGTGACGGAGCAGTGCTGTACGGCAAAACGATAGACGGATACAGCGGCAAAACAGGCGACAAGACAATGGCTGCAAGGATCTATGCGGATCTGTCCAGTACATCAAATACAAGGCGATATACCACATTCGCAGATTCGATCGTTTACGGTAATAATAAGATCCAGCATTATTTGCAGCAAACCGAGGATTCCGAGGGCGACAGGATCTCAACATGGGAAAACGAAATGGGTTCTGTTCCTACCGGCGTCAGCGACTTTGCAATGATCGTGATCGCCAATGAGAGCACAGAAGAAACAACTGCCCTCATAAACCGTTATATTCAGCTTGTTACCAATACGACAACTGATTATTCCATAAGCAGTGATTATTATGATGTAGTACCATCAGCCTGTGTATATAATGATTCCTCGCACAAATTTGAAGTAACTAATGGAACTGCCAGCATAAGCTATAGTCCGGGAGCTACGGCTTCAAATGCATTCACAGTTGTTCGTGCAGGCGCTGACTCGCTTTCTGCGAATAAGTTTACCCTGCTTGATGTACAGTTTAAGGATCCGTTTGATACTGACAATGTTGCTTATCATCTGTACATACCAGTATATGTAAAGAGATCAATAAGTGTCACCTTCTCGTCAACAGCTCTTTCCGGAACCGATGCTCTCGCATCAAACTACATTCCGGGACTTTCAACTCAGGGTATGCTTATTGAAAGTCTTGATACCTGGTTCACAACATATATCAGATATACCTATGGCATATCTGATCTTCAGGCACTTCTTGATTCGGGAATGCTTGGATGGAACGGTTCTAAACAGGTAGCGCTGAATTTCATGGATACGGCGACAGGAACATCGCTGCCGGGAAATACCAAGCTGGTGCTGATAGATCCAAACGGTAATGCCGATAGAGCTTACTATGCATCAGGATCGGAACTGGGCGGCAATACGTTTTCACTCTCAAAGTTCCATAAATCATACTCAGGAGGAGCAGCTTTTGCTGAGCAGAAACTGGGTAATATCATAGGAGGCTCGGTGAAAGTAACAGAAAGTACAGGATGTTATGACCTGTCAACAGCTTCGGACTATGATATAAAGGTCGGAAACAATTATTACAAGTATGTAGGAAGCGGAAATGGCGGTTACAAGATCACAGCAGAATCAGCATATAATGAGGATTATTACATCAGTATGCTGTTTCCTTCCGGTGAGCTTGTATACCTGTTTGATGTTAACTCACCACGTTCTCTTCCGGGAAACATGGTAACGTACGTTGATCCAAGCTCTGCTATTGAGCAGATACTGTTAGGTGACCTGTATGAATACGAGATCACAAGAACGGTAGTTACTCCGGAAGATCAGGTCATAACAGATACCAATAATACCATAACAGTAAATATGACGTCAAAAGTCAGACTCAAGAGCACAAACAGAGGGCTGTATGCAAGCTATCTGAACTCAAATAATGTTAAATTGTATCATGCAGATGTTATCACCCTGAACAGATACTATGCAGGCGGATCTGATACAACATTAAGCGGATACGGCAGTATAGATGTAACAGCGTGTGTAGTTGAAGACGGTTCGGGAAATCAAACGGACCTTACCAATTCAGTCGAGGCGGAGGTACCTTCAAATACGTATATCGTTGTTTCTACCGGTGATATTCGCTCACAGGTAACGGCAGGTATTGATAGTGATTCATATCAGGGAGCTGCTATAACTCAGACAGTTGAAATTCCGTTTAATAATATCGATGAGGAATTCCCGTCAAGACCTCCCGATCAAGAGGGAACTTCTCAGTATGGTGTGAGCGTATCAGGCAGCTCGAATATTTCCTATGATTCCGATGATGTTGTTTATTCAAGCAAGAAGGTCCCCTTCAGCGACTCTAAACGGTATTATATAGAAAATGCCAATACTGCAACACTGAAATATGAGGCGAACGATGAGCTTGATAAATACGATTCTGTGGGAGCCGCAAGCTATAATTATTCGCATTTGGGAAATAACGGACTTGACAGATCTCTTACCTGTAAGTGGCCGAATGGAACTGAAGGAATGCCGATAAGCGCAACGGCAAAATACAATGCCAATAAAGTAACGAATTATGACGATGCTGCTACGATAGTATACACACTGACATTGTATAAGAAAACGGATACTAAAGAGAACGGAAAAGTCACGGGAGTTCAATATGTTCAGGTGCCGATAGAAGATTATTTGAAAAATGTCAAGGTTTATGGCGGTGATACTGCAATTCCGCTTACAAAGAATCAATCATCGGATAATATGAGATATGTATACTCCCAGGCGAAAGAGGCAGCGAATGAAGACGAGAAAGTGTTTACGATCGGTACATATTACGAGGTGGTAACGGGACCGACCTTCCACGATTTTGCAAATTACCGAGTGGTGCTTGAAGTCCAGTTGAGAAACAGCAGCGGTACTGTTATCTCCAATAGTACGCAAAATGACTATATCGTATACACCAACGCAAAGATCTATCCTGAGGTCATACAGCAATGATAGAAATCGGGTGAGATCAACATCAGCCAATTGAAGGCGAATAATAACAACACCCCCGGTTGGGTAACAAAATTACCTGCTGCCGGGGGCGTTTTTGTGCCGCTGCGGTTGGGTTGACTTTTGATGTCCGCAGTGGTATAATTATTGCAATATAGCCTTGATAAAAGGGCAGGATAAAGGATTGCTCTGAGCAGACGGCATTGATAATGATCGTCGGATGCTGTGCAGCTTCTCATTATCGCAGTAAAGCGCAGAAAAGCATTCAGATCAGCACAGTCACAGCAGGAAACAGTTAAAAACACCGAGTCGGTGTAATAATAAAATCTGGAGGATAAAACTATGGCAAATAAGTACAGCGGAACACAGACCGAAAAGAATCTTCAGGCTGCTTTCGCAGGAGAATCACAGGCAAGGAACAAGTATACATATTTTGCTTCCAAGGCTAAAAAAGAGGGCTATGAGCAGATAGCTGCCCTGTTCCTCAAAACTGCCGATAACGAGAAGGAGCACGCAAAAATGTGGTTCAAGGAGCTTGAAGGCATAGGCTCAACAGCTGAAAACCTCAAAGCAGCAGCAGACGGCGAGAACTTTGAGTGGACTGATATGTATGAGGATTTTGCAAAAACAGCCGAGGCTGAGGGCTTTGCAGAGCTTGCAGAAAAGTTCAGAGGCGTAGCTGCAATTGAAAAGCATCATGAGGAAAGATACAGAGCACTGCTCAAAAATGTCGAAGCTCAGGAGGTTTTCAAAAAGAGCGAGGTCAAGGTGTGGGAATGCCGTAACTGCGGACATATCGTTGTTGGCACACAGGCTCCCGATGTTTGTCCCGTTTGCGCACATCCGCAGGCTTACTTTGAAGTAAACGCAGAGAATTATTGATACCCTTGATAAATACAAAAAAACAGGACTGTTTCATCAGCCCTGTTTTTTATTATCCTGATAAAAAAACCACCTGC
>DFFV01000052.1 GCA_002371625.1 Ruminococcus sp. UBA3767 | reverse complement strand
CACCCTTCTTGGAGTAGGACTTTGTAGCTGCGTCCTTCATAAGCTTGATAACTTCCTCCTCGGGGATCAGCTTTGTCAGAGAGAAGAAAGCTGACTGAAGAACGGTATTGATACGCTTTCCAAGTCCGATCTCCTTACCGATCTTAACGCCGTTGATCGTGTAGAACTTGATGTTGTTCTCAGCGATATATCTCTTTACCTGTCCCGGGAGGTGCTTGTCCAGCTCCTTCTCGTTCCACTGGCAGTTGAGCAGGAATGTTCCGCCCGGCTTGATGTCGTTAACTATATCATACTTTGTGATATACGACTCATTGTGGCAGGCAACGAAATCAGCCTGGTTGATGAGGTAAGTTGACTTGATAGGAGTCTTACCGAATCTCAGGTGAGAAACTGTTACACCGCCCGACTTCTTTGAGTCATAAGCGAAGTAAGCCTGAGCATACAGGTCGGTGTGGTCACCGATGATCTTGATGGAGTTCTTGTTAGCACCAACAGTACCGTCAGCGCCCAGACCCCAGAACTTACAAGCAGTTGTTCCCTCAGGAGCAGAGTTCAGCTTGCCCTCTGACTTGAGTGAAAGATTTGTAACATCGTCCTCGATGCCGATAGTGAATCTTGGCTTGAATGTGTCCTTCCAGGAAGCGTTCCAGTAAACAGCCTTGATCTGATCGGGAGTTGTATCCTTTGAACCAAGTCCGTATCTGCCCGAAGCAACAGGAACATCGTGGAACTGTGTGCCCTTGAGAGCAGCAACAACGTCCAGATAAAGAGGCTCGCCCAGTGAACCCGGCTCCTTTGTTCTGTCAAGAACAGAGATCTGCTCACAGGTGTTAGGAATAGCCTCTACCAGCTTGGAAGCTACGAAAGGTCTGTAAAGTCTTACCTTAACAAGACCGAGCTTTGTGCCCTCGGTAGCGTTGAGGTAATCAATAGTCTCTTCAATAGTATCACATACAGAACCCATAGCAACGATAACGTGTGTTGCATCGGGAGCACCGTAGTAGTTGAACAGCTTGTAATCTGTACCGATCTTCTCGTTAACCTTGTTCATGTAATCCTCAACGATGCCCGGAATAGCCTCGTAGTAAGGGTTGCAAGCCTCACGAGCCTGGAAGAAGATATCAGGGTTCTGAGCAGTACCACGAAGTACAGGATGCTCAGGATTGA
The DNA here is from genome assembly GCA_002371625.1 of Ruminococcus sp. UBA3767. Taxonomy (GTDB): domain Bacteria; phylum Bacillota; class Clostridia; order Oscillospirales; family Ruminococcaceae; genus Hominimerdicola. The sequence continues at coordinate 7,020 of DFFV01000052.1, read as the reverse complement.
GAGCTCTGTTTCTGAACTCCTCGATCTTCTTGAAGTTTACCATGCTTCTTACGTCTTCGATATCCCAAGTCTCGATCTTCTGGATCTCGTGAGATGTTCTGAATCCGTCGAAGAAATGGAGGAACGGAACTCTGCCCTCGATAGTCGAGAGATGAGCAACTGTACCCAGATCCATTACTTCCTGAGGGTTGGATGAGCAAAGCATAGCAAAACCTGTCTGACGGCAAGCATATACGTCAGAGTGATCTCCGAAGATGTTAAGAGCGTGTGAAGCTACGCATCTTGCAGAAACGTGGATAACGCAAGGGAGAAGCTCACCTGCGATCTTGTACATATTAGGGATCATAAGAAGGAGTCCCTGTGATGCGGTATAAGTTGTTGTCAGCGCACCTGCTGCGAGAGAGCCGTGAACTGTTCCCGAAGCACCTGCCTCAGACTGCATCTCTGCAACCCTTACCGGTGTGCCGAACAGGTTCTTCTGTCCCTTTGCAGACCACTGGTCTGTTACCTCTGCCATAACGGAAGAAGGTGTGATCGGATAGATAGCAGCGACTTCTGTAAATGGGTATGAAGCCCAAGCAGCAGCGTTGTTTCCGTCCATGGTTTTCATTTTTCTTGCCATTTCTTGAATCATTCCTTTCTGGATTTTTAAGCCCTGCGGCAAAAATCAAAGTGTCTGTTTTTCACAGACTGACCTCTCCGCTCCCTGAGGGAGTAGAATGTGACAAAGCCAAACGCAAAAATTCACTCCGTCACTTTAACTATTATAGTATACCACTTATTTTCCGATTTGTAAATAGCTTTGATAATTTTTTTACATATAAAGATCTGAGTATTTTTTCAGCGAACATCACCTGCCTCCTGCGCATAAAAAAAGTCCGCCGCAAAAAAACGACAGACCTTTTATAATCAAAAATATTCAAAGCAGAAAGAACAGCCCCACTCTTATGACAGCTATAAGCAGAAGCAGCATCACCGCAGTCCCCGAGATAAGCTGGTTCACCCAGTAAATGCTCACCGCATCGGGCTTTGCAGATTCCTTTCCCAGTGTCATTATCACACCGTTTGGGTATCCGCTGTCAAGCGAAACGTTCAGCAGTCCTGCGCAGGCAGCCTGTGTCTGTGCAGCGTTCCTGTCCTGCGAATCTCCTGCGTAAGCCTTCACCGTCTGCGAGCCGTTCACCGAGTCCAGCAAAAGCATCGAGCCGTCCGCAACGCAGAACTTTGCCGCTATCCTTGAAGGCACGAACGAAAAGAATTTGTTCACCGCCGTGGGTATCCTTCCCGACCTGTCCTCATAGCCGCCAAGCCTTCCGCCGACTCTGTCCGCAGTGTTGACGCACCTGTAAACAAATCCGCCTATCCCGCCGAACAAGCCTGTCCAGAAAAGCGGTGCAACAGCACAGTCGGTTATATTCGCCGCCGATGATTCGACCGTGCAGCGAATGATGTCGTCCATTTCCAGCTGCGAAGCGTCCATTCCCGTAAGCTCGTTAAAGCATATCCTCGCCTTGTCGACATCGTTTTTCTGCGCCGCACGCATTATCTCTGCGCACAGCGTCTTGCTGTTCCTTATGCCCAGCGCACAGCTGCACATGATACCCTCGGTCAGTATCCCAAGTATATTTGACACCGAATAAGTAATGTAAAACAGTAAAATGCTCACCACTATAAGACTTGTCAGCGAAAGGAATTCAAACATTCCTCCCGCAGCATTTCTTGCCTCAGGCGTGTCCGCATAAGCACCCTTTATCTTCTTATCCAGAAACGTTTCGTATTTTCTTATTGCGCCCGGCAGGAACGTTCCCACAGAAGTATCACCGAACATCGAGTCCAGGAAAAACCCCAGCGCCAGCGCACATAAAGTGTTCATTATCATCATTTATCTTCCCCTGCTGACAGATATACAGTTATAATATACCACAAATTTCTCTGTTTTTCAACCCATTTGTAAACTTTTTTTAACAGCGCATAAGTATGTGCAAAATGCTGTGTTTTGAGCCGCTGTGTTGATTTTTTTGTACATTCGCAGTTGTTGACTTTTGTGGCAAAATAGTGTATGATAAAGAATAATATTCGTGTAAGGACAGTGCGAAAAGAAAATGGGAGGTAGAAAATATGCTCGAGACAGATCAGAACAAGAAATTTGTAAAAGAAGGCATCACTTTTGACGATGTGCTGCTTATCCCGGGAGAGTCTGATTGTACACCCGATATGGTGGACATACATACTCATCTCACCAAGGATATCGTTCTCAATACCCCGATAATGACATCGGCAATGGATACCGTTACCGAGTCAAGAATGGCTATCGCCATCGCCCGTGAAGGCGGTATTGGTATAATCCATAAGAATATGACCATCGCCAGACAGGCTGAAGAGGTAGATAAGGTAAAAAGATCTGAAAACGGAGTTATCGTGGATCCGTTCTCACTCACCGCCGATAAAACAGTTGCCGAGGCTGATGCGCTTATGGGCAAATATAAGATCTCCGGTGTGCCTATCGTAGACGATGCAAACAAGCTGGTGGGCATCCTCACCAACCGTGACCTGAGATTTATAAAAGACTTTGATAATATACTGATAAAAGACGTTATGACCAAGGATAACCTTGTTACAGCTCCTGTAGGCACAGACCTTGAGGGCGCTCAGAAGATACTTATGAAGCATAAGATCGAAAAGCTGCCGCTGGTGGACAACAACGGAGTGCTCAAGGGACTTATCACTATAAAGGATATCGAAAAGGCAGAGCGTTATCCGAACTCTGCAAGAGATAAAAAGGGCAGGCTCCTTTGCGGTGCCGCTATCGGAATGACACAGGACGTGCTTGAAAGAGCAGGCGCACTTGTCGATGCACAGGTCGATGTGCTGGTGCTTGATTCTGCGCACGGCCATTCAATGAACGTTATCAACTGCCTCAAAAAAGTCAAGGCAGCATTCCCCGATACTCCCGTCATCGCAGGAAACATCGCTACCGCAGCTGCCGCCAAGGCACTTTGCGAAGCAGGTGCAGACGCTATCAAGGTCGGCATAGGACCGGGATCTATCTGCACAACACGAGTTGTTTCGGGAATCGGAGTTCCGCAGATAACAGCAGTTTACGATGCAGCGTGTGAAGCTGCAAAATACGGTATCCCCGTTATCGCAGACGGCGGTATCAAGTATTCGGGAGACATCGTCAAGGCTCTTGCAGCAGGCGCAAGCGTTGTAATGCTCGGCTCACTGCTCGCAGGCTGTGAGGAATCTCCGGGAGAAATGGAGATCTATCAGGGACGTTCCTTCAAGGTTTACAGAGGAATGGGTTCAATGGCTGCAATGGCTTGCGGCTCAAAGGACAGATACTTCCAGACCAACACCAAAAAGCTCGTTCCCGAAGGCGTAGAGGGACGTGTGGCATTCAAGGGCGCAGTCAGCGAAACGATCTATCAGCTCGTGGGCGGTATCAGATCGGGCATGGGCTACTGCGGCTGCCATACTATCGAAGAGCTTGCTGAAAAGGCTCAGTTCGTAAAGATAACAGGAGCAGGTCTGAAGGAATCTCATCCTCACGATATATACATTACCAAGGAAGCTCCGAACTATTCCGCAGGTATCTGATAACACAAAGCAGGGAGTTTTTCCCTGCTTTTTCTTTGCATATCAAATACTCAACCGACAGTTGAGCGTCGCAGATACGCCGTTTTCAACCACCGGTTTGTTTACATTCTATTTCTCGTGTGCTATGCTGAGCATACGAAAGGAGGTTTTCCCCGTATGATCGATATGATCCGGATCGGCAAATTCATAAGCAGCTGCCGGAAAGAAAAAGGACTCACCCAGGCACAGCTCGCAGAAAAGTTCGGCATCACCGACAGAGCTGTTTCCAAATGGGAAACAGGCAAGAGTATTCCCGATGCTTCGATAATGCTGGACCTGTGCGCAGAGCTCGGAATAAACGTCAACGAGCTTCTCAGCGGGGAAAAACTTGATATGACAAACTATAATCAGCAGGCAGAGAAAAACCTTATCGCTCTCAAAGAGAAAGAGGAGCAGGCAAGCAGGAATATGCTCTCTATGGAAGTGGTTATCGGCATCATCTCAACAGCCGCATTCCTTGCACTTTTGCTGTTCGGTGTCTTTGCACCCGATCTTTCAATGGCGTGGCGCATTGTACCGTGCATTATCGGAGCTATTATCTTTGCGGTGTCGATGCACGTATGCATTAAGATAGAGCAGACCGCAGGCTACTATGAGTGCCCGCACTGCAAGCATACCTTCGTGCCGACACTGAAGCAGACCTATATGGCTCAGCATATCGGCAGAACAAGAAAAATGAGGTGTCCGCATTGCCACGAAAAAGGCTGGTGCAAAAAAACACTCACAAAAAATGAAGAATAACAGGGGGTAACAGTTATGAACATTCTTGCTGAGATCAACAATTTTGAGGACCTGAAAGAGTATCTTCCCTTTCTCATTCCGCTCGCAGTTATCCAGCTCGGATTTATGATAGCTGCGCTGGTAAGCATTTTCAAGCATCATAAGTATAAAACGGGGAACCGTGTGCTGTGGGTGATACTTTCCCTGTGTCTGAGCATCATAGGTCCCGTTCTCTATTTCGCACTCGGAAAGACCGACGAGGAAGACTAAAAATGAGTATCCTTGAAGTAAAAGACCTGCACAAGTCCTTTGGCTCAAAAACCGTCCTTGACGGCTTGTCGTTCTCGGTGAGCGAGGGCAGCGTTTTCGGGTTCATCGGCTCAAACGGCGCAGGCAAAACGACTACGATGAAAATAATCCTCGGGCTGCTCCGGGCGGACAGCGGTGAGGTCACCGTCTGCGGAGAAAAAGTCCGCTTCGGCTGTACCGAAAAGCATATCGGCTACCTGCCCGATGTGCCCGAATTTTACAGCTATATGACCGCCAAAGAATACCTTCGCCTGTGCGGCGAGATCGCAGGAATGAAGCAAAGTGAGATAAAAAAGCGCACCGCCGAGCTGCTTGAGCTGGTCGGGCTTGCAGGCGAAAAGCACCGCATAAAAGGCTATTCACGAGGCATGAAGCAGCGCCTGGGCATTGCGCAGGCACTCATCAACAGCCCTCGCCTGCTTATCTGCGATGAGCCTACCTCAGCCCTTGATCCAGTCGGCAGAAAAGAGATACTTGATATAATCAGCTCTGCAAGAGGCGAAACAAGCGTGCTTTTTTCAACACACATCCTCTCTGATGTCGAAAGGATATGCGATAGCATGGCTATCCTCAACGGCGGCAAAAACGCACTTTCGGGAGATGTCAGCGAGCTGCGCTCAAGGCGTTCACGCAGCGACCTGCTCATTACCCTTTCAGACCACGCCCGGCTGCAAAGCACCGCAGACCTGCTTGGCGGAACAGTAAACGAAAGCGGCGTCATCATCATAAGCAGCGCCTCGCAGGAAACCGTGTTCAAAACGCTTTCCGCTATAAGCGAACACAAGATCCCCGTCCTGAAGGTCGAGCACGCAGAGCCCGATCTTGAACAGCTTTTTATGGAGGTGATCGGCAAATGAGCGGCTTTTCACCCTTTCTGAAAAAAGAATTCTTCGAGCTTTACCGCAGACGCAGACTTCTGCTTTTTTCGATACTCTTTGTCTTTTTCGGCATACTTGCCCCAGCCTCCGCAAAGCTCACCCCTGCACTTTTCAAATTGATGTCCGAGGACTTCAGGCAGCAGGGCATAACCATCGGTGAGGTCACCGTTTCAGCCTATAACTCGTGGGAACAGTTTTTCGGCAACCTTTCACTGCAGCTCATCGTCTTTGTCGTCGTCTTTTCGGGCAGCGTGACAAATGAGTTTGAATCCTCATCCATCGTTCCCCTGCTCGCCAAAGGCCTTTCACGCACCTCGCTCATCTTGTCAAAGCTGTGCTGCGGGCTTTGCGTGTGGACTCTTGGCTATTGGCTCAGTTTTTCCGTCTGCCTTGGCTATACACGCTATTACTGGGACAGCTCCACCGTGCCCGGCTTGTATAAGGCAGCGCTGCTATGGTGGCTCTTTTCCGCAGCAGTCGTGTGCGTGATGTTCCTGTTCTCCTGCGTTGTTCGCACCTCGGTGCAGGTCATGCTCTGCACAGGCGCAGCGGTCATCGTTCCGTATCTGCTGTCCGCAGTCAAGCCTGCAAAGCGCTTTCTGCCGACCTCACTTATCGACGCAATGCCCTTGTGCAGCAATGCAAAAAACGTTTCGGAAATCGCTCCTGCCGTAATTATCACCGCAGTTACCGTACTTGCCTGCATACTGCTCTGCCCATTCCTTATACGCAAAAAATCTGTATAAAGCAGCATTTCGCAAGGTAAATCAAGGAATTTTTGCAAAAATCGTTCAAAAGCGCTTGCAAATCAGGTCATAGTGTGTTATAATGAGGTGTACGTTTTTTTGACCTGTATAAACAAGGAGCAATAAAATGAATAAAGCAAAGATTATAATAGCAGCCGTTATCGCAGGCACATCAATGCTTATGTTGTCAGCCTGCGGCGATGACAGCAGCTTTTCAGGCTCTCTGAAAAAATACGATACTCTGTCCGAAAGCAGTATGAGCGACGACAGCTCAAGCCGGGATGACAGTTCAAAGAAAGTAACGAGCAAGCGTGATGAAAGCAGCTCAAAAAAGGACGAGTCATCAAGCAAGCCCGACGAAAGCTCTAAAAATGACAGTTCATCAAGTTCAGGTTCGTCTTCTTCCGAATCTGCGACTGCCACCACACCCGAGCAGACAACGACTACCGCTGCGACTCAGCAGTCTGTCACTACTCAAAGCACGACTCAGTGGACACCGCCTCCTTCACCTCAGCGGTCTCAGCAAACGCAGCCGCCACAGCAATCACAGCAGTCCCAGCAGTCCCAGCAAACTCAGGCAAGTCAGCAGTCCCAGCAAAGTCCGCAAACACAGCAGACACCGGCTACAAGATCAAACAGAGACTGGGAGTTCATCAACTGATAGGGCAAGTATAAACCGTATAAACATAAAAATGCACTACGCTTTCATAAGTATGGTACTCATACAGAAG
>DFFV01000040.1 GCA_002371625.1 Ruminococcus sp. UBA3767 | reverse complement strand
AAAAATATGATCGGCGACGATATGTACGTTGTTCTTATTTTCAACAGCCATTCGGACAGTATTGACAAAGTTGATTTTACGCCGGACTATGAGAATACTCTGCTTGAACCGCAAATGATCTCAAGAGCATTGTGGACAAAAGGATGGTTTAAAAACATAATGCATATTGAGGATCTGGGCGATGTTCCAAGTTACGGCTTTTACAAATACTGTTATGATCATCCGTATTGGGACGAATATGATAACAAGATAGATAAGCGTCCGGAATACCTCACGATCGGGGCAACAACAGTATATGGTTTAGGCTATGAGATTACCAAAGAACTTATCATAAGCGGGCAAGTGTAATGTAAGTGCTGAAGTATACGGTAAATGGGAGAGATAATATGTGGTCAATAAGTAATGAAATACTATCTGTTTCAAAAGAAATGAAAATAGAAGTTCAAATGCTTTCACCGGAAATAACAGCTGATTATTTTGCAAAGATCGAAAAGAAGTACTTATCGGAGAATTATCATTCTTTTCTATGGGACGGATTATCCGATCATTCAGTCGTAACTGATAGCTCGGGGTGGCGATATCTGGATCGGTTTATTGGCGATAAGCAGTGCATTTTGTTATTTTATGATCTGGAAAAATGGAAAGCTGCAGTGATAAACTCAGGGCATGAACTTGTAACTTTGATCGGTGAAATGTATGGCTTTGAATTTTATGTTTTTGACTCAAGTATCAGTTATCTGATATGTTTTAATCACCACGATCAATTGATAGGTGTTGGTTCTGCTAAAGAATGGGTGAATAGTTTACAACAAGGAAGTGCTCCCCATGCCTGAGATCACCACTCAAAAAACGCTTTGCATTTAGAAAAGATCAGACAAATCAAATAGTGATGTATGAACACCAAAACGCAGTCTCGAACATTGACCATAGACTGATCGTGTTTTATTTTTGATTGGAGAACATTATGATTATTGAGTTGGGCAGAGATCTGCATAAAAAGTTCAGTTGTTCAAAAAATGGGCAAAGACAACTCATCCTGATATAACTGAAGATAATGATAACGGTGAATGGTGTTTCTGCAAAGAGTTTGATGATATGTTTTCCTCTGCTATGGAGTTGATACAAAAAGTCCCTGCGTCATCGGCTGACGATCAGATGATCGATGATCTGCTGTATGCGATTGCAAGAGATAACGAATGTGAGATCCTTGTACAAGAAACGGGAAAACTCAACGATTGGTTTTCATTGTTATGCAGAAAATCCTTGCAATCACCATATACAAACGCCAAATGGCAATTTGCAAAAGAATTGAAGAATCATAGCAGCAACGATGAGCTTAATGAACTGATATTTGATTTTCTCTCGACCGGAGATGAATACACCGAGAGAATGGCTTTGGAATCTTTAGCGGTTATTGAACCTGCGCAGGCGGAAAAATATGCTGTTTTGTTCTGGAACCGTGGAAAGTACGCTGAAGGATCCTATGAGGATGAATATCAGAAGATCATGGCTCTGCATGTTCTTTATAAAGTGAATGCTGCCTGTCTTGATAAGTATCTCAGACTCGCTGAAGAATCGAATTATCACTATCTGAAGATGAATGCGGCTGAGATCCGTGAAAAGATGCAAGCAAGTGGTGTGATCAGAACATCCTCGGATTTGCGCTGATGGAAGTGCGTGAGACACTGAAACAATAAAGCAGTATTTATAACACATAGGCTCCCTCGTGATTGAGAGAGCCTATGCTTTATTCTTCAGTTTCGTAATAATAGGAGTAGTCAATGCCTTTCATTATGATCTCTCTGTTGTTGATGTCATCGGTCAGAGCAGACTGCAAAAGGTCGTGTATTTTCCCCGCATCATTGACGCTTTCTCTCATTGCAGAAAGATAATCGGTCTTGTCGATCTTACTCCAGTCAACACACTTTTTCAGCTTGCTTTTCAGCATCAGGTCAAGCCAGATACGGGTGCTTCGTCCATTGCCCTCCCTGAACGGATGAGCAACATTCATCTCAACATACTTGCTGACGATGTCCTCAAAGCTCCCGCTGGGCATCTTCTCAATGCTTTCAAGCGTCTGCGGCAGAAACTGTGCATTGGCAAAGGCAAAGCCTCCCTTTGAAATATTGACGGTGCGTATCTGACCGGCAAAATCGTAAAGTCCGCCGAAAATGTAGCCATGTATCTGCTGCAAGCCCTTGACCGTGCCAACCTCAACATTGTCGATGAAACCGCTTTCAAACAGCTCGTAGGCTTTCAGCTTGCTCTTTTCGTCAAGCGAGGTCTCCATGCTTTTCATCCACTTTGCGAAAACAGCTGCGTTCTTGCTTGGGATCAGCGCAATGACAGTGTTCAGTCCCGACTCATCGACCACATCTGTGTTGTAGAACTTGCCGTCTCTTGCTTTCAATTTCAGTTGTTTGCAAATTGCAATCAACTCAGCATTTCTTCGCTTTATTGTAGCCCAGTACACACGAGGATTGGTCGTTTTCGTTATCGCCTCAGCAATATCCATAGCGCAGAACCACCACTTTGAGCTTTCGTCGTCCCAGACAGCTCTGACGGGTATATCTTCAAAAAATCTGATAGATGTTTTTTGCATGGTATCCCTCCGATCACGAAATAATGTGCTGCTAATATTATACTTCATTTTGGCCGTAAAATCAAGTGTGATCGATAGCATTATCTTGACAACAGCAAGGATATATTGCATACCTATTCTAAGCCAAAACGCAGCCCCGAACACTGACCGATCGTCCGGGGCTGCTGTTGATATTTTTGCAGAAATGTAGGTCCTTGACGGACCGACCCGATACCGATAAAAGTGCTTTATGGAATCGCAGCTTGAAAAATATCAAATTTCAGATACTTTTTACTTCTATATCGAAAAAGCTCTTGACTTTGAGAAACTTATTTGGTATAATGGGAAAAACTATTGAAGGGTGATAATATGATACTTCGTCCGGATTATGTAAATGAAATACTCAAATACATCGACACACCACTTGTAAAGATCGTTTCGGGTGTGCGCCGCTGCGGGAAATCTACTATACTTGAAATGTTCAGAGATGAGCTGCTTGCCAGAGGTATTGCAAGTGACAATATCATTGTCCGCAGGTACAGCGAAATGGAATATGATGATATGTCCGCAAAGGATATGTATAGTGATATCAAGGCTGCAATATCAGATATGGGCAGATGCTATCTGATACTTGATGAGGTGCAGGAGATCAAGGGCTGGGAAAAGGTGCTCAACGATCTTCTCGAAAATGCTGATGTTGACATTTATGTGACAGGCTCAAATTCAAAGCTTATGTCCGGTGAGATCTCAACATATCTGACAGGGCGTTATGTTTCAATATCTGCCTACACTCTTTCACTGCGGGAGTATCTTGATTTCAAGGGAAAGGATGTCTCTGCCGGAAAGGATATGTTTGATGAGTACATCAAATACGGTGGATTCCCGGTCATTGCAATAAGCAGCTTTGAACCCAGGACGGCATATCAGGTGGTCGATGGCATTTATTCTTCTGTCATCATAAGGGATATTTCAAAGCGGCATAAGATAAGAAACAAAGAGCTTTTTGACAGAGTCGTAAAGTACATTATCGAGAATGTCGGCAAGACTTTTTCAGCCAATACCATTGTCAGATTTCTGAAAAGTGAAAAGAGAGGTCTGTCAGTCGAAACGGTGTATAATTATATCAAATGGCTTGAAGAAGCTTTCATTATCTATCCCTGCCAGCGTTATGATATTCAAGGCAAAGCTGTGCTGAAAACATTTGAAAAATACTATCTTTCTGATATTTCACTCAAATACAGCCAGATGGGCTTTGACAGTAAGATGCTATCTGCTATGCTGGAGAATGTGGTGTACCTCGAAATGAAACGCAGAGGATATGAGGTCTTCATAGGTAAGAACAAAGACAAAGAGATCGACTTTATTGCACAAAGGCGTGAGGAGAGGATCTATGTTCAGGTGTGTGTAAAGATCCCTGAGGATTCCGACAGAGAGACTGCAAATCTTATGGAGATAAGGGATCATTATCACAAGTATGTTGTTTGTTATGACAGCCTTGCATCGGGAAACGATAACGGAGTAGAGATCGTTAACATCATAGATTTTCTGCTGAGGCAAACATGGTGATGTAAACACAGGGCAGATTCCTCAATGCATACCAAAACGCAGCCCCGGACGTTGACCAATCGTCCGGGGCTGCTGCCTGATATTATGCGGAAGTGTGCCTGGGTTAACCACTTGTTTACCACTTGTTTGGGCGAAAAATTGCTCTAAATTGGTTCAGATCGCTCTAAGTTATGACTTCGGAAATTGCGTAAAATCGCTTGTTTTCGCAAATCGCCGGGAAACATTAAAATGCTGGAAACTTGTTTGTTTATCATAAAAAGAATTGCACGGCAGGCTTGAAAAAAGGAGATGCTTGTGATATAATGTAAATAAGAATAAAAGGATAAGAGGGTTTTATATGGTTTCGTTCATTGCGGCACTCGCTGTACTTGTGCTGGGCTTCTTTTTTTATGGAAGATTTACCGAAAAGGTATTTGGTCCTGATGACAGGGTAACTCCCGCAGTATCGGAAAATGACGGTGTTGATTTTGTGCCGGTCAAAACATGGAAGGCTGTGCTTATACAGCTTTTAAACATTGCAGGCACAGGTCCTATCTTCGGAGCACTTATGGGTGCCTGCTTCGGACCTGTCGTGTTCCTGTGGATAGTGCTGGGTGCTATCCTTGGCGGTGCGGTCCACGATTATATGGGCGGCATGATCTCAGAGAGAAACAAGGGCGCATCTATCGCAGAGCTTTCGGGAAAATACCTGAACAAAAAAGCATTGTATGTGATGCGTATTTTTTCGGTCCTGCTCCTGCTGCTTACGGGCACCGTTTTTATAACAAGCCCTGCCGAGCTTATTGCCGACCTTACGCCGAGCGTGCTTTCAAAGGGCGTGTGGATAGTGATCATACTTGCATACTACCTGCTTGCAACGCTTATGCCGATAGATAAGATAATCGGAAGATTTTACCCCGTGTTCGGCGTCGTGCTCATCGTAATGGCAGTCAGCATCGCAGGCGGACTTATCTTCCTGCCGGACTATTCTGTCCCGGAGATAAGCCTTGAAAATCTTCACCCCGATAATCTTCCCGTGTGGCCTTTCATGTTCGTTACCGTTGCCTGCGGAGCTATCTCGGGCTTTCATGCGACACAGTCGCCGATGATAGCAAAGTGCATCACAAGCGAAAAAGAGGGCAGAAAAGTATTTTACGGCGCAATGATAATCGAGTCGGTCATCGCACTGGTGTGGGCAGCAGCAGGCGTAGCCTTTTACGGCGGAACACAGCTGCTCAACGATGCTATCAGCGCAAACGGTCAGTCAGCGACAGTTTACGAGATCTGTAAAAATATGCTCGGCAGTGTCGGCGGAGTCCTTGCGATAATCGGCGTAGTGGTCTGCCCGATAACCTCGGGCGATACCGCATTCAGAAGTGCAAGGCTGATACTTGCCGAGTGGACAGGGCTGAAGCAGAAGTCGTTCAAAAACAGGCTTATCCTCACAATACCTCTGCTTGGCATCGGCGCAGTGCTCACGCAGCTTGATTTCAATATCCTGTGGAGATATTTCTCGTGGAGCAACCAGACGCTTGCAATGGTATCGCTGTGGGTAGCAACGCAGTACCTGCTGAAGAACGGCAAAAAGTTCACCTATACGCTGGTGACGGCGATCCCTGCGTCGTTCATGTCAGCTGTCAGCCTTACATATATCCTTATGGCAAAGGAAGGCTTCTCGATCTCAAGAAATATCGCATACCCTGTCGGAGCAGTTTTTGCTGCGCTGCAGCTGGTATTCTATATGCTGTATTATCGCAGGATTTCCCTGAAGCAAGCCGCAGCATAGCACATCTCATCTGCCAAACAAAATGCCCCGAGGCGTTCAAAACGCTTCGGGGCTGATTTTTGCATTTAAATAAAATGTATCCTCTTTTCATCGAACCTGTCCTGCTGCTGTCTTTGCTGTGCAGCATACCCAACGGGTATCACCGCAAAAGCACGCAGTCCCTCGGGCTCGCCAAGTACCGCTTCGGCTCTGGTCATTCTGTCCTCAAGCGGCGCAGCGCACAGCCACACACCGCCAAGTCCCAGCGCAGTTATCTCCAAAAGCATATTTTCCACCGCACACGCAAGGTCTATCTCCACCGTTTCTTTCCAGCGCAGCCCTTCCGTGCGGTAACAGGGAACTATCACCAACGGCGCATTTTCAGCGCACGCAGCGTACTGACTTATTTTTGACAGTGCCTTTATCTTCTCCTTGTCCCTCACAACGAAAAATTCCCACGGTTGCTGGTTTCCTGCCGAGGGCGCCTGCATGGCTGCCCTCAGTATCTGCGTTATCTTTTCTTCCTCAACAGCCCTTTCCTCAAAGCTGCGAATGCTTACCCTCTTGAATATCTCGTTCATATCACTTACCCCCTGTTATCATTTTGCTGAAAAAATCACTTACCGCAGCGGCAAGCTCGCCCGTAAAGCCGTTGAAACAATGGTCTGCGCCGCTTATGTTCACAAGCTCTGCGTCTGCGTAAAGCTGCGCTGCCTTTTGTGCGTATGAAAACGGCACCGTTTCATCCCTGTCGCCGTGAACTATCAGCACGGGGCCTTTGTACCTTTCGATAGCATCTTCGGCGTGTATCATCTGCGCAGTGCGGACATAATCGCCCGAAAGCTCCCAGCCGTCGCACTTTATCATTTCGGGAATGTGCTGCGGATCTATCGAAAGCCCGAGCAGAGTGCCTTTTCGTGTGCCCTCTGGTATCATCCACGCAGGCGATAGGGGGATTATCGCTTTAAGGTCATCTGCGCACATCGCCCCTGCAAGCATCGTTAAAAGTCCGCCCTGAGAATGTCCGCAAAGATAAAGGTCTGTCACAAAATCAAGCTGCTTTGCGTAAGAGATCACCGCAAGTGCGTTGGTGATCCATTTGAACAGGGTGTGGTTTTTGAATTCTCCGCCGCTTTTTCCGTGCCCGTACATCTCCGCACGAAGCACATATATTCCCAGTTCGTTTAATGCTTTTTGTACGGCTTTCAGGTGCTCCTCCTCCATGTTGCCGGTAAACCCGTGGATAAGTATGCAAAGCGGTGCTTTTCCGTTCCCCTCGGGGCAGTCCAGCTTTGCGTGCAGCGGTATCCCGTCACAGTCTATAAAAAATTCGTTACACATCTCATTCATATCTGCGTCCTCCTTAGATTTTTTGAAAAAAGCTCGTATTTTAAGCCCTCATAAAGCAGGTTTTTATCAAAGCCCATAAATGCAGTGTTTCACGTGAAACATTTGTTCTCAAAGTCCAAACTACATATTTTTGCTCGTTATTTAATAAGGTGTTGCAAATGTGTATCGGGCTGAAAGTTCCTGCTTTATTATATCAGACACCAAAAGCCGTGTCAATCACACCTGCGGCACTACAATTTCTGCGGTGAGTGTAGTCTAATTTACAGTTTGAAAAAGCTTTGTAGTTTATGCTACACGCCAAAGCTGAATTGTCTATTGAAAATGGCGCAAATGCGTGGTATTATATAGACACAGAAAGGGAAACACCCAATAATAAAAATGAAAAGGAGAAATAAAAAATGACAAACACAGTAACAGTAAACAACGAGGTAAACGAAACAAACGAAACAAAGAAGCTCAGCCAGGAGAAAAAGTTCTGGATCTTCGTAGGGATATTCGTAGCGGCAGGCTTTTTGCTCAACGTTATCTTTTCAAAGTTCGTTCCAAGCTCGGGAGTAAAGCTGCTTAATCCGGCGGATATTGTATTCGACTTCGGTATCGGTGCACTGATCGGATATTTCGTATTCCTGAGAAAAGCAAGAAAGCAGAGAAAGGCAGCCCTTTGACAAGGCAAGATCAATAATTTCCCCATAATATAATTTCCTTAAAAATATTCAGCACAAACAAAGAAAAGCGTTCGGGCAGTAGTCCGGGCGCTTTAATATTTTATTACGCTTTGTTCTTATCTGTAAAAACTCTTTTTGATGGGCAGGAAACAATATAATACTTGGTGACCGAAGGGATTTTAGGGGGTGATCGGAAAAGCGGATTGTCGCTGCGGAAAGTTGACGATTGTTGTTTGGTATGTTATAATATTTCCGGGCGGGATGATGCCCGGACGGGGGAGAAATAATGTTAAAGATAAAGAACATATCAAAGCAATATAAGACGGGAGAGCTGGTGCAAAAGGCGCTTGATGATGTGAGCCTTGAGCTGCGTGACAGCGAATTCGTTGCGGTGCTGGGACCTTCGGGAAGCGGAAAGACCACGCTTTTGAATATTATCGGCGGACTTGACAGATATGACAGCGGCGACCTGATAATAAACGGAGTTTCGACAAAAAAATACAAGCACAGGGACTGGGACAGTTACCGCAACCACACGATAGGTTTTGTTTTTCAAAGCTACAACCTTATCGCTCACCAGACAGTGCTGGCAAACGTTGAGCTTGCGCTGACTATTGCGGGGATAAGCCGCAGCGAGAGGAAAAAGCGTGCCGTAAAGGCGCTTGAAGATGTGGGGCTTGGCGACCAGCTTCACAAAAAGCCAAATCAGCTTTCGGGCGGACAGATGCAGCGTGTGGCTATCGCCCGTGCGCTGGTGAACGACCCTGATATACTTCTTGCCGATGAGCCGACAGGTGCGCTTGATTCGCAGACCTCGATACAGGTGATGGAGCTGCTTAAAAAAGTCGCTAAGGACAGGCTGGTGGTAATGGTAACGCACAACCCCGAGCTTGCACGGCAGTATGCGACAAGGATTATAAAGCTGAAGGACGGCAGAGTGACTGACGACAGCGATCCGTTTGAAGCGGTGCAGGAGGAAAAGGAGAGCAAAAGCGGCAGGGCAAAAATGGGCTTTGCTACCTCGCTTTCGCTGAGCCTTAACAACCTGCTCACCAAAAAGGGCAGAACGATACTGACCTCGTTCGCAGGCTCTATCGGAATAATCGGCATTGCGCTGATACTTGCGCTTTCAACGGGCGTGAACACGTTTATTTACGAAAAGCAGAAGGAAACGATGCTTTCATATCCCATAAGCATAACCAGCAGGGCAGTGGATATGAATGCGGTGATGAACAGGCGCAATGATAAAGACGGCTCGCAGGAAAAGGAGCGCAGCGGCGGTGTATATGTAAGCTACAGCAGGCTGCAGCGCAGGCAGACAAGGCGCTCGAGCATTATGGACAACGACCTTACCTCGTTCAAGAAATACCTTGACGACCCTGACAGCGAGATAAGAAAGTATCTCGGTGAGAACGGCGTTGTTTACACTTATGACCTGAGCTTTGAGGTGTTCAGCCGTGACAGCAGCGGCAGACTTGTAAACAGTGGCGCAGACCCCGATGACATAGACAGGAAAAAGACGGCTTCAAACAGGGGCGACAATAACCCGACCTCTGTTCTGACCTCGCTCAACGGCGCCACAGGCTCGGGAGCGGATAACTTCACCGAGATAATGAAGGGCAGCGGTGACAATGCGGTAAGTGAGGCGATAAAAAGCAATTACGACCTTGAATACGGCGATTGGTGCAGCAGCTATGATGAGGTGGTGCTGGTGCTTGACGAGGACAGCACGGTATCTGCCGAGGCACTCTATCAGCTGGGGATAATCACGAAGGAGGAGTATTCAAAGGCGGCTGAGGAGATAAAGAGCGGCAGGGAAACTGCGGAAAAAATGTT
Source organism: Ruminococcus sp. UBA3767 (assembly GCA_002371625.1). Taxonomy (GTDB): domain Bacteria; phylum Bacillota; class Clostridia; order Oscillospirales; family Ruminococcaceae; genus Hominimerdicola. The sequence goes on along the minus strand of DFFV01000040.1, from coordinate 2,526 downwards.
CAGCTACGAGGAGGTATGCGGCAGGAAGTTCTATCTTGTGGCAGCCTGCGACAGGTATGTTAGCAACGGCAACGGAACGTTTTCGGCGGTGAGCGAGCTGGACGAGGAAAAGCTGCTGAAAAATGCGGTCGAGCTGAAAATATCGGGCATCGTAAAGGCTAAAGAGGACATAAAGGTCGGGATAGATTCAGCTGTGGGATACACATACGAGCTGACGAAATATGTTATAGACCACACCGACAACAGCGAGGTAGTAAAAGCGCAGGAGGCTGCAAAGGACGTTAACGTTCTCACGGGGATGCGCTTTGATGCACCGGGGAATGATGCCAAGCTGGCAGACGCAAGAAAATACATAAGCTCGCTGGGTGTGGGGGACAAGGCAAGCCTTTACACGATGGCGGTCTATATGGGGGCGGCAGCTGATGAGGCGGGAGAGAATGCTGACGAGAACACCCGGGCTAAGCTGCTTGACAAGTGGGCAGCCTCGAAGGAGAGCAGCGCTTTTCTGATAACTATTTACGATAATTATGTTGCAGGAGCTAACTACAACGACAACATGGAGCGCTTCGGAAAGGTGAGCCTTGATGCGCCCTCGGCGATAAACATTTACTGCGACAGCTTTGAGGACAAGGACAGGATAAACGAATGCATTGAGAAATACAACGATTCGGTGGACAGCGAAAAGAAGATAACCTACACAGATTATGTTGCGCTGATAACCGAGTCGATAACCTCGATAGTAAATTCGATAACCTATGTGCTGATAGCTTTTGTTGCGGTATCGCTGGTGGTATCGAGCATCATGATAGGCATAATCACGCATATATCGGTGCTTGAAAGAACGAAGGAGATAGGTATACTCAGGGCGCTGGGCGCCTCAAAGCGCAACATTTCGCAGGTGTTCAATGCCGAAACGTTCATTATCGGCTTGCTTGCGGGAACGCTCGGAGTGGTGGTCTCGGAGATACTGATAGTTCCCATAAACGCTGTTATCGCAAGGGTGATAGAGGACGCTCAGGTAACGGCACGCCTGCCGATAGTTTACAGCCTGCTGCTGATAGGCATAAGCATGGCGATGACGATGATAGGCGGATTTATACCTGCAAAGCGTGCAGCGAAGAAAGATCCTGTTATTGCGCTGAGGACGGAATAAGCTGCGCAATGGTTGAAATAAGCTGAAAAATGTGGTATGATTATCAACACAGTACGGCGTGGCCTGAATGACCGCTGAGGATCGGCGGGAAAGGACAGAAGATGGATACGGGAAAGATACTCAATGCATTGTGGTCAAAGCTCGACAGAAATACCATTATTACCGATAAAAACGGCGAGATCGTTTATATAAGTCCTGTGTTTGAGTGCCCTGCGGAAAGGGTGCTTGAAAAGATAAAGCTGATGCCGCAGGACATGGAGGAAATGGAGTTCTTTGACCTGGATATAAACATAAAAAGGACGGACATCACCTGCGGCGGTGAGGAGTTTGCCTGCTTTACTGTTTCGGACATAAGCGAATACACCTCGCTGGTGAAAGAGATAGCGGCTTATTCAAAAATGCTTTCGGGCGTTTCGGCTTTTCAGACGGGGATAATGAAGCGGCTTTCGGAGCCTTATGATTCGTTCCTGCCGGGACTTTGCAAATACTGTGCGACCAACGATATTTTCATGATAATGAAAACGGACACAAAAACGGTTAAAAGTACCTTTGACGGTGAAAAGGTCGTGAGGGAGCAGCTGCAAAGCAGTGATGACAGCGAAGGATTTCTTGAGATGGATCCCCGTGAGCGCAGGGACAGCTTTTACTGCATTGCAAGCTCGCAGATACAGCAGCACAGGTATGCTGTTGTGGTAAATGTCCCTGAAAAGACGCTTGGCTCAAGGTACGCCGAGACCTCGATAAACAGCATGATAACGCTTTTTGTTGAAAACAGCGTGCTGCGTGACGAGATGATCTTTGACAGCGAGCACGACAGGATGACGGGGCTTTACAACAAGGGGAAATACATGGCGCTCAAAGAGGAGCTTTTCGGAAAGCCTGCGGCGCTGACGATATACAACTTTGATGTGAACAACCTCAAATACATAAACGATAATTACGGGCACGAGCAGGGCGATGCGCTGATATTAAAGGCGGCAAAGAGCATCGCTGCGGTCACGGCGGAAAACGTGCTGGGCTTTCGCATGGGCGGCGACGAATTTGTGATGATCGCCAAGGAGCTTACGGCACAGCAGGCTGATGAACTTCGCAGGAAGTGGGAGAGCGAGCTTGAAAAGCTCAACGGCATTAACGACGGGCTTTTCTGTGCGGTATCCTGCGGAATGGCGCACGGCAGCGGAGATTACGTTTATGATGAGCTTTACGAGCTGGCTGACGTGAGAATGTATGAGGACAAAAAGGCGATGAAACAGCGTGACCTGTTCTCGCATTATAAGGCTAACAAATAGCGTAAAAAACGCACTGCGTTAAGAAAGATACTCATATAGAAGTTTTGCCCCGAAGCACCTCAAAGTGCTTCGGGGCATTGTATT
>DFFV01000118.1 GCA_002371625.1 Ruminococcus sp. UBA3767 | reverse complement strand
GATAAACGTGAGTAGCATAAGCTGTGATAGCGGAGAAGTAAACGCTGAGCAGAGAAGCACTTGCCGAAATTATCAGCGAGTTAAGCAGAGCTCTGTAAACACTTCCGTAAGCAACAGCAGTAGCAGGAGCAAAGAGCTTTTTAATGTTGTTGATAAGCTCGCTGCCCGGGTAGAACTGAATACCTACCTGACGTCTTTCACGAGTAGCATTTATAAGCAGCAGGAAGAATGGGAAAAGGGAAATGAAAACAAGAATGCCGAGCACAACATATGCAACGATTCTTCTTATCGTAAGGGTGGTATTACTGGTCTTCTGACCAACAACCTCGAGTGAACCAGTCATTTATGCCGCCCTCCTTTTCTTCTTTTTCTTTTTAGGTTTGTCGTCGTTCATACCGAACATAAGGATGATACCGAGGATAGCGGAAACGATAAAGATGGCAATGCAGACGGCGGAAGCCTTACCCACACCGGAATCCTTACGCAGCTGAACCTCCATGATGATCGTAAGAGCTTTACCCTTAGGATTACCCTGGTCCTTAGTCAACAAAGCAGGAACGTCGTACATCTGAAGACCACCGATCATAGACGTTACGAGAACGAATGAAAGGATAGGTCTGATAAGCGGGATAGTGATCTTCCAGAAGGTATCTCTTGGCGTAGCACCGTCGATCTGAGCTGATTCATAAAGTGTCGGGTCGATACCCATGATAGCAGCCATGAGAAGGATAGTGGTATTACCGTACCATAACAGGAAGTTGATAAATCCGATTGTACCTCTGGTACCCCAGACAGTATCAAGTATACTTAAGTCTTCGCCGGTCATCCAGCTTGTGGCGTTGAACAATGAACCTCCACGTTCAAGAAGCGAGGTAAACATGAACGCAACGGCAGAAGCCATGATAACGTTAGGAAGATAAATAACAGTCTTGAAGAAGCCTTGAGCCTTGATCTTCAGACGAAGGTCTGTAAACCAGGTAGCAAGGAGAAGTGAAACTGCGATCTGAGGAATGAAACCGATTATCCACATGATAACTGTGTTCCAGAAGCTCTGGAGAAGGGTCTCTTCCTTAGCAAAGATGTTCACATAGTTGTCAAGTCCGCAGAACTTAATGGTTTCGGTAGCAGTGGTTTGAGCACCCCAACCTCCGCCGATAGAACCACGGTCGATTACGTAATCAAGGAAGCTGTTATAGAAAGTCTGGATCAAAGGATACAATGAGAAGATAATATAAACAACGAAAAACGGGATCATGAAAATGTAACCCCATTTTGCATAGCTTACACTTTTTCTTTTCATACACGATTACCCTTTAGTAATTGAAAAAGTGATCAATTACATTCCTTTCCGAGAGAGTTAAGATTAAGATAAAATAATTAGGGGGAGGGATCCTCCCACCCCCTATTATTTTTTAGATGAAATTTTGCTTATGCGCTAAGCGGGTAATTAAACCTCGAGGTTAGCGTAGAGCTTCTTGATCTCAGTCTTGAATGCTGCAACTGCATCATCATAAGACTTGGTGTTGCCCTTGTACCAGTCAGCCATAGCAGCCTGGAACTTCTCGTTACAACCCTGGTCATAAGCGGAGAGCTTATTAGTAAGGTCGATCTTGTCAGCGTTCTCAGAGAGGAGAACGAGGTGGTTCTGACCATTGTGGAGTCTGGACTTGTATCCGCCGTCGATGAGCTCCTTGATTGCAGCCTTGTTGTTGGTGTAATCCTGCTCACCCTCGGTGATAGACTTCATGACATCCTTGTTACATGTCATAACTCTCATGATATCAGCAACGATATCTGTGTTATCGGAGTCGATAGCTCCGCAGATCCATGTGCCGCCCCAGAAATAAGACTGAGGACCTGGGCAAGCTGCCCATGTGCCGATCTGATCTGCGCCTGCTCCACCAGCGTTGCCCTCAAGTGTGAATGCAATGCCCCATGTGGAGAAGAAGTATGCAAATGTCTTACCGTCTGGCTTCTGACCAGCTGCCCAAGCAGTATCCCACAGGGATGTCTTGTTGTTCCAGCCGTTGTCAGTGAACTCCTTGGTCATCTCAGCCCAAGCCTTGTACTGATCATCAATAGTCAGCTTGTTGTCTGTAACCCAAGGTGCCTTTACGTTGTTGGAGAAGAGTCTGTATGTATCGTCATAGCCGGAAACCATTGCGATACCCTTATCCTTCATCTTCTTAGCAGTATCCTTGAATGTATCCCAGTCCTTAACGAACTCCTGAACCTTGTCAGGCTCGTCTGTTCCGAGAACGTCCTTAGCATACTTGGTGTTGTACATCAGAAGACCAGGAGTAGCCTGCCAGGAAACACCCTTGAGCTCGTTGGTCTTTGTATCTGTAGCAACGTCCTTTGTGTACTTGTACTGCTCCTTCAGATCATCCTCTGTGATGCCGATATCCTGTACGGAAAGTGCAACGTCACCGTTGATGTACTTCAGAGCGTAGTCAGCCTCGATAAGGAACATATCTACCTTATTGTCGGAATCCTTCTGCTTCTTCAGATCCTCGTCCAGCTTTGTCTGGTAAGCGTTACCTTCGTTAGCTGTCTGGATCCACTCGATCTTAACGCCGTTGATAGACTCGATACCGGTCATCTTTGTGGTTGTACCGTCATCGTTCTTCTTCTCGTACTCGTTGGTCTTGATCTCCATCTTTGTGCCCTTTGGATAGTACTTCTCGAGTCTCTCTCTGAACTCAGTGTTCCAGCACTCGATTCTAAGGGTCTTCTTGGACTCCTCAGAAGAAGCCTTACCGTGGAGCTCAGCTGTGTTCTGTCTGTCAGCCTTGGACTCAGCTGTAGAAGAATCAGCAGCGGAAGAGCTGCCGGAAGCGGAAGAGCTGCCGGACTTGCTTGAGCTGTCGCTCGAAGAAGAGCTGTCGCCGCAAGCGGTGAGCATTGATCCTACCATGCAGAGGCTCAGAGCGCCTGCAAGTACTCTCTTAAGATTTGCCATAATAATTTCCTCCTTAAATTTCGCATTATATTATATTGTCTTACAGCCGAGATGCTGTAAAATATTAATGCCTGAGTTATAACTTTTTAACGGAGCCGCCTTCGATAAGCTCTCCGTCCACCGTGATCACCTCGGTGAAAGTTGTCTGTGGATCCTCGATCAGTGATATGAGCTGTTTTGCAGCTGTCTTTCCGATCTTTGCGGTATCCTGTGAATATGTAGTGAGCTTGGGGGATATCAGCTGTGAATAAGCTATCCCGTCGTACCCTACGACCGATATGTCATCGGGAATCGAAAGTCCCAGATCCTTTATCGCATTATATCCGCCGATCGCCGAGTAGTCGTCCGGCATAAAAATGCACGTAGGCCTGTCTTTCTGAGTCAGCAGCTTCTTGGTAAGCTCGTAAGTTCTATCGGGGTTGTGGTAATCGCCCTGGAGCATCCAGTCGTTATTAACATTTATACCTCTGCTTATGCAAGCCTTACAGAAGCCCGCAAGTCTCTTATCTGCAACGGATGATTTGTTTCCCTGAATATACGCAAGCTGTGTATGTCCCATATCTGTTACATATTCTATAAGCCTTTGCATACCTTTTTCGTTGTTTGACATGATCGCAGTTCTGCAATCGAAGATGTGATCTATCGTAACGATCGGGATATCGCCGTTGACTACCTCATAAACATCCTGTGAAGTGAAATCGGTGCAGGCTATGATAACGCCGTCTACATTTCTGTATTTGCAGTGTTCAAACGTGGACATCTTATTGCTGCCCATGCCGCTGCTTATAAAGGTAATATCATATCCTAAAGATTCCGCTTCAGTCTTGAAGCTGTTCAGGAGCTTTGCGAAAAACTCGTGCGTAAGACCGCTGCCTGCTTCATCGAGGAACATGACACCCAGATTATGAGTTCTGTTCGTTTTCAGTGCTCTCGCCTGAGAATTGGGGAAGTAGCCCATTTCCTTTGCGGCTTTGAGCAGCCGTTCTCTTGTGGCAGCAGATACGTCTTTATGACCGTTCAGCGCCTTGCTGACTGTAGCGACCGAAACACCGCAGCGAACGGAAATGTCTTTTAAAGAAACCAATGATATTTCCGCCTTTCACTTGACTTGAATCGTTTTCGCTCATTCAAGCAAGATGCATAACTTTTCAGCGTTTCCGCTAATAAGAATATACAATATTCCTCATTCATTTTCAAGTCTTTTCTTTTATTTTTTTGCGCCTTGTAATAAAATATGTCGCTTTGAACAAAAAACGGCCACGGCGTTTATGCATATTCACCACACAATTATCACGTTTGTAACCGTTTTGTAATTTTTAGCGTGGTATTTTATTCCAAAAACAGTTGATTTAGCAGCGTTTTTTGTATAAAAACGTGTATGATGAACAAATATCACTGCTTGAGAATGTGCAATATTAACATAAAAGCCTCTGACTTTCTTAAAACGCATCACTTTTGAAAGAAAACATAAAAAATCATCGTAACTAAATTACTTAAACGTTTTCGGAACAATTATTACAAAACAAGAACAAGGGTATATGACGATTTTAAAATTAAATACACGGTGTATTTAATATATTTCGTAAATGTGAACATTTTTGAAAGACTCAGAAAACGCCGTATCATCAATGCTTTTGCACAACCGCCCCCGAGGGCGCATGGTTGTCAATATCCACAAAATATGAACGAACGGTTATTAAATCAATCGGTCGATACGATAATATGAAACTGTTCGCAAAATGTCTTAAAATCGTGCAAAAACTTTCACAATCTTTCAACTTCTTCAAGTGTACATTTTAGTGTACATTTAACAAGGGCATTCCGGGTGTGCTGTATTATATATATATTATAATGGTATACTTATATTCTCTCACAGATCAGGCTGCCCATTTCCTCGCAGCCTACCTGCTTCATACCCTCGGACATGATATCGACAGTTCTGAAGCCGTCTGCGAGCACTTTTTTAACAGCGTTCTCGACAGCATCGGCTTCCTTATCGAGATCAAAGGAATAGCGCAGCATCATTGCGGCAGAAAGAACGGTAGCTATCGGGTTGGCCTTATCTGTGCCTGCAATGTCGGGAGCTGAGCCGTGGCTTGGCTCGTAAAGACCGAACTTTGTGTCATTCAGCGAAGCGGAAGAGAGCATACCTATCGAGCCTGTGACCATAGCAGCCTCGTCCGAAAGGATATCGCCGAACATATTCTCGGTAAGGATAACATCGAACTGAGCGGGATCCTTAACCAGCTGCATAGCGCAGTTGTCAACGAGCATGTGCTCCAGCTCGACCTCGGGATACTCCTGAGCGACTTTGTTGACGATCTTTCTCCACAGTCTTGAAGAATCAAGAACGTTAGCCTTATCAACGCTTGTTACTTTCTTACGGCGCTTCATAGCGATATCGAAGCCTTTTCTTGCGATCCTTTCAATCTCTATCTCCGAATAGGTCAGGGTATCTGTTGCGGTCTCAACGCCGCCTACTGTCTCGGTTTTTCTTGCGCCGAAATAGAGTCCGCCGGTAAGCTCACGCATTATCATCATATCAAATCCGCTGCCGATTATCTCGCTGTTGAGCGGGCAAGCACTTTTGAGCTGCTCAAAGAGATAAGCAGGGCGCAGGTTAGCGAAAAGTCCGAGTTCTTTTCTTATCTTCAGCAGTCCTGCCTCTGGGCGAAGCTCGGGAGCGAGCTTATACCAGGGGGAAGTTGAAGTATTTCCGCCGATAGCTCCCAGGAGCACGGCGTCAGCGGCTTTTGCAGTGGCAACAGCCTCGTCTGTGAGCGGAACGCCGCAGGCATCTATCGAGCAGCCTCCCATAAGTATATCGGTGTAATTGAACTTGTGACCGAACTTTTCAGCGACCTTATCCAGCACTTTCTGAGCCTGAGTAACGATCTCGGGACCTATTCCGTCGCCTTTGATAACTGTGATATTCTTTTCCATAACAACTGTCCTTTCATCTTAACGATTTTTACAATGTAATATAAACACAAAAAATGCTAAAGTCGTGTGACAATAGCATTTTTATTAAGCACCTGCTTATTTGAGCGAATTGAGCAGTCCGTTGGAGTTGATGATGTTTATCAGAAACTCCGGGAAAGACTGTCCCTGATAGCTTTCGCCTTTTGTATGGTTGGTGATGACACCTGTTTCAAAGTCTATCTCCACATCGTCGCCTGCGCTGATCTTTTCAGCAGCCTCCTCGCACTCGATGATAGGAAGACCGATATTTATAGCGTTCCTGTAAAAAATTCTTGCAAAGGTCTTTGCGATAACGCACGAAATTCCGCTTGCCTTGATAGCAGCAGGAGCGTGCTCTCTTGAAGAGCCGCAGCCGAAATTGGCTTCACCTACCATAATATCGCCCTTTTGAACGTTCTTTGCAAAATCGATGTCGATATCCTCCATACAATGCTTTGCAAGCTCCTGCATATCAGCTGTATTTAGGTATCTTGCCGGGATTATTACGTCGGTATCAACGTTATCCCCGTATTTATGTACTTTTCCACGAGCCTTCATGGTCGTTTTCCCCCTTGTTTTACTTGAGATATTCAGGCGAGTTGAAAACGTTCTCACCCTGTGCCTGCCGCCTCAGCTCATCATATATCTGGTCGATGTATTCCGTATCCAGCTTTTCCTTATTTCTTGTGATGAAATAACGTGTCTTGGCTTTATGGAACATACCCTCCTTGACCAGAGCAATAACAGGCTGTCCGTTGACCTGGGTGTTGAAGAATGTATTCAGTCCCTTGGTATCTATCAGCTTCTGCGCCATTTCAACGGTATATGAGTTTGTATCGTGCAGTATCCTTATCATTTCATCTGCTTTTTCCTCTCGCTGTTCATCGTTGAGCTGGTTGCCGTATTTCTTGGTCACCAGGCTCAGCACGAGGTCGTTGAAGACAACTTTCAAAAAGTTTTTCATATCTTTTGTTACCTCCTGTGTTCAGTCGGCAGTTTCAAGCTCGTTATATCTGTGATGGCTGAGCTATCCTGCCTGCAACAGCGCTTGCTGCTGCAACATAAGGTGAAGCAAGGTACACCTCTGATTCGGGGTGTCCCATTCTTCCTACAAAGTTACGGTTAGTGGTAGCGACTGCTCGCTCACCCTTAGCAAGTATTCCCATGTGTCCGCCAAGGCAAGGTCCGCAGGTCGGAGTTGAAACTGCGCAGCCTGCTTTGATAAATATCTCCAGCAGACCTTCCTTCATAGCCTGCATATATACCTTCTGCGTAGCAGGGATAACTATGCATCTTACATTTTTGGCGATATGCCTGTCCTTGAGTATCTCGCCTGCGCAGCGCAGATCCTCGATACGTCCGTTTGTACACGAACCGATGACTACCTGGTCGATGACCACATCGCCTATCTCATCAAATGTCTTTGTATTCTCGGGCAGGTGCGGAAAAGCAACGGTAGGCTTTATCTGACTCAGGTCGATAGTATATTCAGCCTCATACTCCGCATCGCTGTCTGCCTCATATATCTTATAATCTCTGTTTACCTTATCCTTTATGTAATCCAGTGTTACGCTGTCAACGGCGAAGATACCGTTTTTAGCTCCGGCTTCGATAGCCATATTAGCCATGCACAGCCTGTCCTCCATCGAGAGATTTACAAGTCCTTCTCCGGAAAACTCCATTGACTTGTAAAGTGCGCCGTCAACGCCTATCATTCCGATAATGTGGAGTATAACGTCCTTTGCAGCGCTGTACTTTGGCAGCTTGCCGATGATGTTGAACTTTATTGCGGGCGGTACCTTGAACCAGGTCTTACCCTTAGCCATGCCTGCGCACATATCAGTTGAGCCGATACCTGTTGAGAATGCGCCGAGTGCGCCATAAGTACAGGTATGTGAATCAGCGCCGATAACGCAGTCGCCGGGAGCGACAAGACCTTTTTCGGGGAGCAGTGCGTGCTCGATACCCATATCGCCTACATCGAAGAAGTTGACTATATCGTATTTTCCGCAGAAATCCCTGCACTGTTTGCACTGCTGCGCAGCCTTTATATCCTTATTCGGAGCAAAGTGGTCCATTACCATAGTTACCTTGTTCCTGTCGAAAATATCGCTGAAGCCTGCTTTGTTGAACTCATTTATCGCAACCGGCGAAGTAACATCGTTTCCGAGTACAAGGTCAAGGTCTGCCATTATCAGCTGACCTGCCTTTACGCTGTCCAGTCCCGCATGAGCTGCGAGTATTTTCTGAGTCATTGTCATTCCCATAAAAAGTAAACCCCTTTAAACGTAAAAATACTTTTTTTATTTTACTAATAAATTATACCACTTGTTAATAACAAATGTAAAGAACAATTTATAATAAACTATTAACATTATTTATCTAAAACGTTTTAGTGTAAAAACCCACGTTGTGCAGTAGGGCAATTTGCCGAGAGCGATGAAAAATCAGGCTCATATCTTTCCAGCCACTGACTTTTATAATCCCGCTGCCTGCGCAGAAAATAGTAATATGACCGTATATGTTTTAATTCTGCAAGGTCATCAACTTAAACGCAAGGGAGGTCACAAGCATGAAGGCAAAGACCATAATAACGGGCATCTCGGTCTGTGCGGCGGCAGGAACTGCCGTTTATGCGCTTGCTGCTGCATCAAATGCGGAAAAGCGGATGCTTAAAAAGCGCACGAGCAGGGCAATGTATGCTATCGGTGAAGTTGCCGAGGGCATAGCACAGATAATGGGCTGATAACGGCGGCAAAGCAGCCGCCTACATAATCCTCAAAGTAAGTTTAACCCCAGAGCTTTTCGGGGTAAACGCCTTTGTCTGCAAGCTCCTTGAATTTCTGCTTGGCGATAGGAACGTCCTGCGCATAGGTTATACCGAACCAGCGGTCGCTGCTGTTTACAACGTCACAGGTAAGGTCGCCTGCCTCTATCATGCTTTCGATAGCGCCCGGCAGCAGAAATTCTGCCTTATCGTCGCTGATGTGCTGCTCAAGAAAGCGAGTGAAGTAATCGCTGAGCATTTTGGTAAAGCCTGCGGGGCAAGCCCACATATTCATTGAAACGGGGCTGTTCTCGTCCAGAAGCTTGTCCTCATCGTTTCCGCTGTGTATTTTTCCGTCACTTTCACGGCGGATATTATAGGTTTCGCTAATTTTTGTCAGCTTTCCTCCGCTGACCTCGCAAACGCCTCTGTTAACGCTGCCAAAGTCGCTCAGCGTATTTTTCAGCTCAAAGCCTGCAAGTGCGAGCTTCATCGGCTTTTCATCACTGCTGTGCATCTTTTCGAGCTGCAAATACAGGTTCCTGAACGCTTCCTTGCCGTAGTAGTCATCAGCATTTATGACCACGAAAGGCTCATTCACAACGTCTGCGCAGCAATATACCGCATGGCCGTGTCCCCACGGTTTTACACGGCTTTCGGGGCAGCTGAAGCCCCCGGGCAGACAGTCGAGCTCCTGATAGACGTATTCAACGGCGATCTTTTCTTTTATGCGCTCGCCGATCATTTTGTCAAATGCATCACGAATATCTTTTCTTATAATGAAAACGACCTTGTTAAAGCCTGCTTCCATTGCATCATATATCGAATAATCCATAATTATCTCGCCGCTCGGTCCAAGCGGTTCAAGCTGTTTTATTCCGCCTGCAAAGCGGCTGCCAAGCCCTGCGGCAAGTATCACGAGGGATGCATCCATAAACTGTTCCTCCGATTAATCGTTTGTTATAACCTTTATTATCTCACATTCTGTCCGTTTTGTCAATAGATGATATTTGCGCCTGCACAGCGGGGAAAATTCCCACGGTGATTGACAAAAACGCTTTGGGTGTGGTAAAATCAAGGTATAAACGCTGTTGAAAGGATGTGTTTTTATGGCAAGGACGGCACTGATAACGGGAGCAAGCTCGGGAATAGGCAGAGAGATAGCCAAAAACCTTTATTCAAGGGGATTTCGCTGCATACTCTGCGCAAGGAGAGAGGACAGGCTTACGCAGCTTGCACAGGAGCTTGGCGAAAATACGAGGGTAGTAGTCTGCGATGTTTCGCAAAAGCAGGGCTGCTATGACCTTTACGAGCAGGTGAAGGACGAAAATATCGGTGTGCTCATAAATGCAGCAGGCTTTGGGCTTTTCGGGAAATTCACCGAGACAGAGCTTGAAAGAGAGCTTGCCATGATAGATACCAACATCACAGCCGTGCATATCCTCACAAAGCTGTTTTTAAAGGACTTTACAGCTAAAAACAGGGGATACATCATGAACGTTGCTTCATCGGCAGGGCTTATGGAGGGCGGACCTTACATGAGCACATATTACGCATCAAAGGCTTATGTTACCGACCTTACCTGCGCTGTTGCGAGGGAACTGGAGGAAATGGGAAGCAATGTGCATATCTGCGCACTTTGCCCCGGACCTGTGGACACCGAATTCAATGACGTTGCAGGCACAAAGTTCGGCGTTAAGGCGATAACTGCGAAATATTGCAGCGATGTGGCCGTAAAGGGAATGTTTGCAAAGCAGACAGTAATAGTGCCATCGCTGACAATGAAGCTGGCAGCAGGCGCATCAAAGCTCGTTCCGAGGAAAATGCTCGTTGCGATGACGGGCAGAATTCAGAGCAAAAAGGGAGATGCCTGATATGGACAAGGGTGCTGCGATAAATCAGAATTGACCGTCGTATGTTTGGTGAATAGTCGGGCTGGAACTCTTTGAAAAGAGTTCCCCCCGTGCCCCCCTCAGAAACTTTTAATGATTTTTGGCACTTGGGAGCTACACTCCCAAGCACCAAAAATGACTGAGAGTTTATAAGGGAGTATAAGAAGAATTCTTTTTAGAGAAATCTAACCTGACCACGCATCAAATATACGATGATAATTCGGATTTACCACAATATCCTTGCATAATAATCGGAGAGAGTTCTTCTGGAAAGAATTATTCTCCTGCCTCTCTTCTAAGCTCTCAGTCATTTTTACATAACGGGTTTTCATACCCGTTGTGTAAAAATCATTAAAAGTTTTAGGAAAGGGGTCCGGGGAATAACCCTTTTTCAAAAGGGTTTTCCCCGATTACTACGCAGGGGTGCTGCGGCAAATTCTGATTTACGTTATTGACTACACAAAAGTTAAAAGGAAAAAATAAAGAAATATTCAAAAAGGTATAGACAAATTGAAAAAATTATCGTATAATTAAAAGGGAAATCATATTCTTATTATACCCACCGGGAGATCATTATGAGAGTAATTACGGGAAAATGCAGAGGTAAAAAGCTGATAACGCTTGAGGGACTTGACACACGTCCTACTACGGATATGGTCAAGGAGGCTGTGTTTTCGGTGATACAGTTTGATGTTGCAGGTGCGTCGGTGCTCGATCTGTTTGCAGGCAGCGGACAAATGGGTATCGAGGCGCTCAGCAGGGAGGCTTCGCACTGCGTTTTTGTTGACGCAAATCCCGAGGCTGTCAAGGTGATAAAGCAGAACCTTTCCGATTGCAAGCTCACAGGTGAGTCAAGGGTACTGTGTATGGACAGCTTTGAGTACCTGAGAGTTTCAAAGGGCGGCTTTGATATCGTTCTGATAGATCCGCCTTACAGACAGGGGATCGTGCAGAAGGCTCTTTCGCAGCTCGGCGGAAAGATAAACAGCGGCGCAATAGTGGTTTGCGAGCATGAAAAGGAGCTGGAGCTTGATGACAGCTATGAAGGGCTGAAGCTCCATAAGAGATATAAATACGGAAAGACGGCGGTAACTGTTTTCAAGGCGCCGCAGGAGGAAGAATGAAACGCATTGCGGTATGCCCGGGCAGCTTTGACCCGATAACAAGAGGACACCTTGATATTATCAACCGTGCCTCGACGCTTTTTGATAAGGTAATAGTTCTGGTATCATTCAATGCCGCCAAACGTGCAGCGTTCACGGTGAGCGAGCGTGTGGATATGATATATAAAGTCGTTCAGCACCTTGATAATGTGGTGGTGGATTGTCACGACGGTCTGCTTGCGGATTATCTTAAACGCACGGGTGCAACGGCGATAGTCAAAGGCTTAAGGGCGGTCTCGGATTTCGAGTATGAATTCCAGATGGCACTTGCAAATAAAAAACTCTACGAAGGCGCTGAAACTGTTTTTCTTACAACTACGGGAGAGAATATGTTCCTTTCCTCGAGCGTTGTAAAGCAGATAGCGTATTTCGGAGGAGATATCACGGGGTTTGTTCCCGCACAGATACACGACTTCATCAAGCACAGGCTTTTAAGACCTGAGGATGAGGATATCTGAACGGAAAAAATACATAAGCCTAAAAAGGCATAAGAAAGGATGTTATATATGAATCTTGAAGATGGACTTAACAACTTAAAATCAGCACTTTTGAATGCACAGAGCTCGCCGTTTTCAAATAAGAAAAAGGTAGATGCTGAAATGATGCTGGAGATCGTTGACGAGCTTATCGAGTCTACACCTGCTGAGATCCAGAAGGCAAGGGAGATCGAGAAGGAGAGGCAGAACATTCTTGACGATGCAAGAAGACAAGCCAACCAGATCGTAAAGGATGCTCAGGCAAGAGCTAACGAGCTTGTAAGCGAGGAAGAGATAGTTAAGCAGGCTCATGAATATGCAACTGCCGAGGCTGCCCGTGCGAATGAGGAAGCTGAGAGCATTATTTCCAATGCAAAGGCACAGGATCTTGCTATAAGAAAAGCAATGGTAGAAAAGCTCAACATTTCGCTTGGCGAAGCACACCAGGTGCTTTCAAAGTGCGTAGCAGATGTTACAGCAACTCACGAAGCGCTTGATAAGATCGCAGGAACAATGGAGGGCGCACCTGTAACGAAGGATAACGGCCCTAAGATCACACCTGTACTCAAGTGACCGCAATAATTATATGTACAATAAAAGGGACTGCTGCAAATAATGCATCAGTCCCTTTTTTGACTTTACAGCCGTATCAGGTCAATTACTTGCCTGCCTTGTAAGAGTCGATCATCTTCTTGCTGATGTTACCCGAACGCCGAGCATACCTTGCTCCCTTTCGGACATAGGTGACAGGCTCATTATCGCCTGTGAGCAGCTTTATTTGCAGCTTCATGGTGTTTTTGTTCATTGGCACCACATCTATCCTGTCGATGACCGCCTTTGCCATTTCGTCAACATCTTCCTTGGTCATCACGCCTGTTGGGTCGTACATATTGCGGAAGTAGTCGCCGATGCGGCGGATATTCTTTGCGTACTGCTCGCTGTCCTGGGATTTTTCTTTGCGGTATTGCATTTCGTTTTCGATGTCCTCGATGACCTTGGTGTGCTTGTTGTTGCGCTCGGTGAACTCCGCCTTGGAGATAGTTTCCTCCATGTAAAGCTCCAGCAGTTTGTCACGCTTGCGGTTCTCCTTGTCAAGCTGCACCTGCAGTCTGTTCAGCTCCTTTTGCAGCTCGCCTGTGTTGTCGGCTTGCTTGTATATTTCAAGGAATGTTTCGATGTAGTCGTCAAGGTCGCCTGCTATCTCGGTGAAAAATCCCGACAGCATTTTGTAAAGCTCGCTTTCAAGTATGGCAAATGATGCGCAGGTTTTTGTGCCGAAGCGTTTTTTCTCGGAGCATATCCATTCGTAGACGGGCTTGCCTTTCGATGCGCTGTTTGAAAAGCTCGTCCGCCAGTATGGCTTATCGTGAGCCTGACACCATATCTTTCCCGTGAACACGCTTTTGTCCTTGAAGGAATGTTCTCTTGCTTTTATAACGCTGCTGCGGTAGGCAAATATCTGATTGCACCTGTCCCATATCTCCTCGGAGACTATTGCTGGGACTGTTTCGCCCGTTTCGTCCTTATACATCACCCATTCTTCCTGCGGCAGGAACTTCTGCTCTTTGGTGCGATAGTCAACGGTAGTGACTTTGTTTCCGCAGTAGTAGCCTTTGTACTTGGGGTTCTGTATTATTCCCGAGATGGTGTTGTGGTGTATGCGTGTGCCGTTTCGTCCCCGATAGCCTTTGTCATAGAGTATCCGTTCTATCTTCCGCACGCTGGTATCGCCTGTGGAGTACAGCTCGAATATGAGTCTGACCATTTCGGCTTCCTCTTCGTTGATGACCAGCTTGCAGTCTTTTTTGTCGTAGCCGAAGATGCGGTTGTTGCCAAGGACGTTGCCGTTCTTGATAGCACGCTTGTGACCGAAACGCACACGCTCGGACAGCTTTCTTACCTCGTCTGCGGCTATGCTTGACATTATCGTAAGGCGAAGCTCGGAGTCGGGGTCTATGGTGCAGATATTATCGTTCTGAAAGAACACTCCCACGCCTGAGCTGAGCAGCTCTCTTGTGTAGGTCAGGCTGTCGATGGTGTTCCTTGCAAATCTGCTGACCTCTTTAGTCAGCACGAGGTCGAACTTGCCCGCCTTGCCGTCGTCTATCATCTGCATAAACGACTCACGATTTTCGGCGCTCTCGCCTCTGACTCTGTCCACATAGCCCTCGACGTAGTTCCAATGTGCATTTGATTTTATCATCTCGGTGAAGTAGCTTATCTGATTCTCGATAGAGTTTTCCTGCTCGTCCGAGAGGGTGGACACTCGTGCGTAGAAAGTCACGTTGATGTCCAGGTCAAAAATAGTTTTCCGCTCGCTCGTCATCAGCTGACGAGCCTTGTAAATATCCATAAGATATCCTCCTTTATCTTAATTATAACTTGTTATTTTTCAAAATCAATACGGTGGAAA
>DFFV01000088.1 GCA_002371625.1 Ruminococcus sp. UBA3767 | reverse complement strand
GCATCCAGCGGGTGGGGTCTTCCGATGGCAGGTGCCTTGCCGGGCAGTGTAACGTCAAGAGTCTCGCTTTTGAGCCTTTGCGCTTCAGCGGCAGATTTAAGCTCGTTCATCCTTGCATTCAAAGCAGTTTCGATATCCGCCCTGACCTTATTTGCAAGCTGACCCATGGCAGGTCTTTCCTCCGCAGAAAGCTTACCCATTTGTTTGAGTATACCTGTGATCTCGCCTTTTTTGCCAAGGTACTTCACCCTGAACTCTTCAAGGCCTTTTGCATTGCTTATCTCTTTAAGCTCTGCCTTTGCACGCTCTTCAATACTTCTGAGCTGTTCCTTCATAGCTTTTACCTCCCGATAATAATAAAAGGTCCCGTCCTCAAAAAAGGACAAGACCATTAAAAGTCGTTGCTATACCACCTGTTTTGACGAGAGCCGACACTCCCCTGCCGTTAACGCCGGCTGCACGTTTTTGCTTACTTGAACTTTCGGCAAAACCACTCGCAAGTGAACTTCGGTATGCTTTGAAATAAGTCCGTTTCAGAAAACGGCAAAACCGCTCAGACTCTCTCTGAAATCCATATGGCACACTTACTCTCTTGGTCAATGTGTTTAAGATGTTTTATTACTTGATTATGATAGCACAACGCTCCTGTTTTTTCAAGCGTTTAACGAAAAGTTTACATTTTTACAGTCCATGCTTGCCAAGGCTGTCCCACTTTTTATCCTCTGCTGTGTAATAATCATCGTCCTCATCCTCGATGACATTATACTCCTTATGGGGATAGTTTATCCGGTCATAAAAGTCGTTTACCAAAGTAAGCTTTGCCTTGGTGTCGGCAAATTTCAGGGTAACGGTATTGTTTTTTATTTCATGATCCTGTTTTTCCCCGCCGTTCTCATCAGCCGTCCAGACCTTTGCGCTGTGATCCTGTACAAACTCCACCACCAGATTCCCTCTGGGATCCTGAAAGCTTTTTTCTATATCTTTATATTGCACATCAAAGCAAAGGTAGCGCTTTGAAAAGCCTATTCTCTGGGAGTGCTCCAGGTGGTCATCATATATCCTTGTATAGACCTTTGCATCAAAGCTCATCATACCGTAGCGGTAAAGAAGCAGTCCCACCGCTGCATTTGCCCCGGCGATCAGTATCAGCAAAAGCTTTACGATCACCATTTCCACAAAAAACGACAAAGCGATTATAGTCACGGCAATAGCCATATTTCTTATCATGCCCCGCCTTATCTTTTTGTGCTGCTCAATATCGTGGATAGCTTTTGCCTGCCTTGCACTGTGAGAAAGCTTGGGAGGGTATTCATAGACAAGCATAAACTCACCCCGCTTTTGCTGTTTATTTATCTTTTTTCTGTTTATTTTTCTTTTTGTCGTTTTCTCTTATCTCGACACGCCTGATCTTACCGCTGAATGTTTTTGGAAGCTCGTCTACAAATTCCACGATTCGGGGGTATTTATACGGCGCCGTGGATTTTTTAACATAATTCTGAAGCTCCTTTTTAAGCTCCTCGCTCGGCTCATAGCCGTCCTGCAAAACGATAGTTGCCTTTACAACATTGCCCCTTATCGGATCTGCGGCTGCGGTTATCGCACACTCCAGCACGCTCGGGTGCTCCATAAGGATAGACTCTATCTCAAAAGGTCCAATTCGGTAGCCTGAGGCTTTGATAACATCATCTGTCCTGCCGACATACCAATAGTATCCGTCTTCATCACGGTAAGCAGTGTCACCCGTGTGGTAAACTCCGCCCTTCCACGCTCTGAACGTCTGCTCTGCACCACGGTAATACTCTTTGAAAAGTGCAGGGTGCTTGCAGTATTCGGCACGGATAACTATCTCGCCCGTTTCTCCCACGGACACAGTTTTAAGGCTCTTATCCACAAGGTCAACATCATACTGCGGTGACGGCTTGCCCATTGAGCCGGGCTTTGGTGTCATTCCGTAGCAGTTGCAAAGCACAACCGTTGTTTCGGTCTGCCCGAAGCCTTCCATAAGGCTCAGCCCCGTTGCCTGCTTCCACTTGTTGAAAACATCGGGTGAAAGCGCCTCACCTGCAACGCAGGAATATTTCAGGCTTGAAAGATCATAGTTGTCAAGCCCTGCTTTTATAAAGAACCTGTACATTGTCGGCGGTGCGCAGAAGGATGTAACGTGATAGTCCTGAAGCATTTTCAGCACATTTTCGGGAACGAACCTGTCAAAGTCATAAATAAACTCGGTCGCTCCGCAGGTCAGCTGCCCGAACATCTTTCCCCAGCCGCATTTGCCCCAGCCGCTTTCGGATACCGTCAGGTGCAGTGCGCCGTCATTTATGTGCTGCCAGTGCTTTGCGGTATAGATATGTGCTGCGCTGTAAGAATGTGTATGCAGCACCATTTTGGGATAGCCTGTTGTACCGCTGCTGAAATACGCAAGCATAGGCTCATCGACCTTGGTAGGTATCCTTTCCATAGTGTCGGGATACTTCTCCAGCTCACTCATAAAGCCTGTCCAGCCCTGCTTTTCACCGTGAACGATGAACTTCTCATTCATCCACTTGTATTCCTCAAGTGCGCTGTCGATATGCTCGGTAACATCATCCTCGATCGTTGCGATTATATATTTCACTCTTGCAAGGTCAAATCTGTAAACGTAGTCCTTTTTCATCAGCTGGCAGGTAGCAGGTATAAGCACTGCGCCCAGCTTTGAAAGCGCATAGGCAGCTATCCAGAACTCGTAATGCCTTTTGAGCACAGCCATTACCATATCGCCCTTTTCAACGCCGTGGTCACGCAGCATATTTGCCGCCTTGTTGCTCAGCTTTGAAAGCTCACGGTATGTAAAAATGCGCTCCTCGCCGTTTTCGCCCACCCAGTAAAGTGCCGCTCTTTCAGGCTCGTTGGCAGCTATCTCATCTATCACATCGTAGCCGAAGTTATAGTTGTCCGCAAGATCCACTTCAAACTTAGTCAGCTCACCGCTGCTGTTATATTCCTCTTTAACGAATTTCTTATAGAAATCACTCATAAAGCTCATATTTTTCATTCCTTTTTGTATTTATCACTTTTCAGATTAAACTAAGTATAATCGCATTCAATGAACGATGCATTGACTTGTTATTATTTATTTGTTAACTTGACACCGCTCACTGCCGCTGCAATACCACCCTGAGCGCAAGCAGTATCAGCACGCAGCCGCCGAAAATGCCTGCATACCTGCCAAGGTGTCTGCCTGCACGGGAACCGACAAGAAAGCCGACCAGGCAAAGCAGGAACGTTACGCCTGCTATCACAGCAGCGATAGTGATTATATCCGCTGAAAGTGCGCAAAGGCTCACGCCTACGGTCAGTGCATCGAGCGATGTTGCAAATGCGCTGAAAAACACAGCCGCCGCACTAAGCTCGCTGACCTCCTGCTGCTCCTGCGAGATAAGCATTTTCACTCCCGAAAACATAAGCAGCACGAACGCTATGTAATGCCCTGCGCTGCTGACTCTTTCGGCAAAAGCCGAGCCTGCGCCGTAGCCTATACAGGTCAGCGCTCCCTGAAAAAGCCCGTAGCATAAAGCACACGCAGCCGCCGTCAGCAATCTTCTTTTCACCCTGCACATCCCGTTGGTAATGCTTATCGCAAAGCAGTCCATCGAAAGTCCCGCAGCCAGCAGGACATAGCGCACTATCAACAATAAAATCACCTCGTCATACAGCTGTTAAATGTATATGTACGAGGTGAAAAACTATTCTTATTCAGTCACACTTATCAGAAAGCAGCGTTGAATACTTCGCCCTGAAGAGTTCAAAGCTGCCGCTGTCAAGCGCCTCTCTTATCTTCTCGGTAAGGGTGTTGTAGAAATAGAGGTTGTGCATCACTGCAAGCCTGCCGCCGAGCTGTTCGTTTGCTTTAAACAGGTGGCGCACATAAGCCCTTGAAAAGTTGGTGCAGGTCGGGCAGGTGCACTGCGGGTCTATCGGACGTTCGTCAAGCTCATAGCACTTGTTGGTTATGTGCATTATGCCGTTCCAGGTGAAAAGCGTTCCGTGCCGTGCATTTCTGCTTGGCATAACGCAGTCAAAAAAGTCTATTCCTCTTGCGACAGCCTCGATTATATTGCTCGGCGTGCCAACGCCCATAAGGTACCTTGGCTTGTCCTTTGGCATAAACGGCTCAACCTGCTCGATAACGTGATACATCACCTCGGTCGGTTCACCAACGGCAAGTCCGCCGATAGCGTAACCGTCAAGGTCAAGCTCTCTTATCTGCTTTATATGCTCTATCCTCAGGTCGTCAAAGGTGCAGCCCTGATTTATCCCGAAAAGCATCTGGTGCTTGTTTATCGTGCTGTCAAGAGAATTCAGCCGCTTCATCTCGGCGATACATCTTTTCAGCCAGCGTGTAGTTCGCTCGCAGGAAGCCTTTGAATAGCTGTGCTCGGCAGGGTTCTCAACGCACTCATCAAACGCCATTGCGATAGTTGATGCAAGGTGGGACTGTATCTGCATACTTTCCTCGGGCCCCATAAATATCTTTCTTCCGTCAACGTGCGAGTTGAAATATACGCCCTCTTCCTTTATCCTGCGCAGCTTGGCAAGGCTGAACACCTGAAATCCGCCGCTGTC
>DFFV01000006.1 GCA_002371625.1 Ruminococcus sp. UBA3767 | reverse complement strand
AAGTTTGTAATAAACTAAATTCTGAATTAACTTATTACCTCTCCGTTTATCATAACAAGGCTCGGTGAACTCATCACCTCAAACGGATCGCCCTCAAACAGCGTCAGATCTGCGTCCTCACCGACTGTTGAAAATGTTCTGCTGATTCCCACAAATTCCATTGCTGTCTCCTTTCGTATAAGCGCTTCAATCGCAGTCTGCGTACAAAAAGTATTCGCCGCAGTGCAGACATCTGAACAAATACCCCTGCATACTGCCGTTGTTCGTCAGACACTCTTTTATATCTTCAAAATCAAAGCCGCAGATTTCCTCGTCGTAGTTCTTTTCTATCTGCTGCGCTATTCCCATTTCTTCTATCTCGTCCCAGCCGACATAGCCGACAAACTCGCAGAAATCGTCACAGTGTGCATACCAGTATTCCTGCTGCCAGCCGCAGTAACAGGGCGTGCGGTGTACAAGCTCGTCAAGCTTTTCCTCGCCGCTTACCTCTCCTACATTGCACTCGTCAACAAACTCGCCGTCAAACTTTTCCGCCGCCCTGCCGCTTGCAATGCATTCGGGGCAAAGGCACTCCACGTCTTGTTGCGCAAAAAACGGCTGTTCATACCATACGTCCGTCTGCCTGCCGCAGCAGTCGCAGGTGTGCTCCTCCCCCTGCAAAAACGCACCAGTCTTTATCGGGTCGGGGTGATATTTGAATGTCGGTATCATAGCTTTATCATCTCTCCATTTATCATAACAAGGGACGGGCTGCTCATAACTTCAAACGGGTCGCCATCAAAAAGAACGAGGTCTGCATCCTTGCCTGTTTCGATACTGCCGACCCTGTCAGCGATACCTGCAATCTCGGCGGCGTTTCTCGTCACGCTGAGAATTGCGTCTTTAAAGCTCAATCCGTGCTTGCGGCAGATGCCCACCGACAGCGGCAGATACTCTATCGGCACTTCCGAATGGTCGGTGCAGACAGCGACCTTTACGCCGCTTTTTGATAGGATCGCTGCATTTTCAGGGGAAAGCGAAGCCATTTCGGGCTTGCACCTGTCGCAGATAACAGGTCCTATTACTGTCGAGCATTTCTCCTGCGCCAGCTCGTCAGCGATAAGATACCCGTCCGTGCAGTGAACAAGCACATAGTCGAGCGAAAACTCGTTTGCAATACGAATAGCCGTAAAAATGTCGTCGGCTCTGTGACAGTGGAAATGCGCCTTGATGCGCTGATCGAGCAGCGGCAAAAGCGCCTCGCTCTTTATGTCATATTCGGGCATATCGCCGTCATCGAGCTGAGCCTTGTCGATGTCCTCGCTGTAACGCTTGGCTTTGAGCAGCGCTTCTCTGATGACCGCTGCTATCGCCATTCTCGTCACTGGGGTCTCGTCACGGTCGTTATAGGTCATCTTCGGATTCTCGCCGAGCGAAAATTTTATCCCGACCTCTCCCATTGACATTTTATCTATGCGCTTGCCCGATGTCTTTATTGCAAAGATCTGCCCTGCAACAGCGTTTGCCGAGCCCGGCGAGACCACCGCCGCTGTAACGCCTGCCTTTCGTGCAAGCTCAAAGGAATAGTCAAGCGGATTTATGCCGTCGATGATGCGCAGCTGAGGCGTGCAGGAATCGACCGATTCGTTGAGATCCTCGCCCTCAAATCCTACTCCGCTCGTGGTAAGCCCAAGGTGTGTATGGCAGTCAATAAAGCCGGGGAAAAGGCTCTTTCCCTGAGCGTCGATGTCGCCCTTGCTGCCGGGCGCACATTCACCCACTGCGGTTATCCTTCCGTTTTCTACCTCGACAAAGCCGTTATCAATGACAGTGAAAGCCTCGTCGCAGGTGTATATTTTAGCGTTTACTATCTTCATTTTCGTTATTATCCTCTTTCTTTTGGTTGAACTTTCCGCCAAAGATCAGCGAAAACAGCAGCATCACCCACGAGTAATCCGTAAAGCACAAAAGCGCCCAGATCTTGTGATGCGAAAGCAGAAACCCGATAAGTATGAACAAACCGCCGAACAGCGGTATCCCCGAAACATAGTGATCTTCCTTGCGGTTCTTTATAAGATTGACGATGTTCAGCACCGACAGCAAAAGCCCTATCAGCGCAAGTATCACCGTGGGATTCTTCGTAAAAAAGCTGCCCATATCACTTATTCGTTGAGCCGAAGCCGCCCTCGCCCCTGACAGTATCCGAAAGCTCGCTGACTGCTTCCACTTCCGGTGTGAACACGGGCGCTATCACCAGCTGGGCTATCCTGTCGCCGTGGTTCACCGCAAATTCCTTATCCGAGGAATTGTGCAGCGCAACGATAAGCTCTCCACGGTAATCCCAGTCGATAACGCCCACGCAGTTTGCAGGCGCAACGCCGTGCTTTGTTGCAGTGCTGCTGCGTGCGTAGATAAGCCCGACCACATTTTTATCGCCCTGTATCTCCATAGCGACTCCCGTGTGTACCTTCACCGTTTCGCCCGGCTTGATAACGATAGTTTCATCACAGCAGGCACTAAGGTCGTACCCTGCGCTGAACTCGGTCTGTCTTGCAGGCACAGCTGCTTTTTCGCTGAGCTTTTTTATAAGCAGTTTCATTTACTTTCCTCTTTTCCGATTTTCCGATAATTTTGTCCGCTGTGCTTACGCACGGTCTGTCTGCGCTGTGTATATCCTGCTCATCTCCTCGGAAATACCTCCGTCAGCTGAGCGCACATAAAGCGGCTTTTCTATCTGAATAAAATTATTTCCTCCCCTGCGCCCTTCAACAAGTATCAGCCACGGCGCAGTTTCAGGGTTTTTGTGAACAGTTCTCAGCCGCTTTGGCTCTATCCCGTTCTCACGCATCGCCATTATCACGTCACTGAGCCTTTCGGGGCGGTTGCAAACGCACAATCTGCCGCCGAATCGGAGATTTTTCGCTGCAGCTGCGCAGACGTCCTGTATGGTGCACATCATCTCGTGGCGTGCGATAGACACCGCATCGCTGTCGTTTTTTGCACCTGTTCCGCTTATCTTGTAGGGCGGATTGCAGGTTATCAGGTCAAGCGCCTCGGGACTTCTCCATTCCCTCAGGTCGCCAAGCACCGCCTCAACGTTGAGCGTCCCGGACTCCTTTGCCGACAGCTTCACCTGTTCATAAGCCTTTTGCTGTATCTCCAGCGCATATATTTTCGCAGGCTGAAAATTCCTCTGCATTATCATTGCAATTATACCGCAGCCCGTGCAGTAATCGCAGACCTTGTCCTTATGTCTCGGCTTTGCAAAATCCGCAAGCAGAAATGCGTCCGTTCCGAATCTGTGCTCCTGAGAAACGCACACCTTAAAGCCCTTGCCAAGCTCCTCAAATGTAAAGTCGCTATATTCCATCAGCTATCCCCGTTCAAGACCTTAGTCATTATTATCGCATCCTCCGTCGGCTTGCTGTAAAAGCCCCTGCGCTCGCCTGCCTTTTCAAATCCAAAGCCCTCATAAAGCGCAATAGCCGCCGTGTTTGACTTTCTCACCTCAAGCGTTATGCTCTGCACAGCGCCCAGCTCACCGAGCATTTCCCCGATAAGCGCCCTTGCAATACCTCGCCTGCGGAATTTTTCACGCACGGCAATGTTGTTGACATCCACCGCTCCGCAAACTTCCCACGCACTGAGAAAGCCCGCAGCTTCGCCGTTTTCGTAAGCTACATAAGTGTGCGCATTGCTGTTTGAAAGTTCCTCGCAGAATGTCTTCTCGCTCCACGGCTGAGAAAAACATTCCGCCGCTATCTGTGCAGCCTCACGGTAATTGTCCGCATTCATCGCCGCTATCGTTATCAACTTCGTTCCCTCTCTTTTCGGCTACAAGGCAGTACATGAACTTTTTCCCGTCCACCAGCTTGACCTTTACGTTCTCAAAGCCGTTTTGCTTTACAAGCTCCCTTAACTCGCCTACGGTATAATACTTCTCATCATCGCTGCGAAAGTTCTTGTATTTATCAAAATAAGCCCTGCTGTAAAAGCCGCACAAAAATCTTCCGCCGCCTCTGAGCACACGCATTATCTCGCCCAGCGCCTTTTCGGGCTCTTTCCAGAAGTATACCGTATTTATCGTGTAAACGCTGTCGAAAAACTCGTCCTCGTAGGGCATCTGCTCAACGCTTGCTGTTTCCAGCTTCATTCTGCCCACAGCCACCGCCTCAGCGTTTGCTTTTGTTGCAGCGACTTTCATATCAGGCGAGATATCAACTCCGTAAAGCTCGGCATTCAGCTTTTCATCGAGCCTTTTGAGCGTATCGCCGTTGCCAAAGCCCACATCGAGTATCCTTGCGCCGTCCTCCTTGCTGACGTAGTTGTAAACAGCGTTATACAGCTTAAAGTTGAAAACGTTCATCGCCAGCGTAAAAAACTGCCCCGCCTTGCCCTCGGGCCTTGCAAACTGCGTAGTCATAAGCTCTTTAATGTTTTTAGGCGTTGTAAGTATAAGCGCCTTTAGACTTTTTAATCTGAACCTTCTGCCCATTTTGTCACACCACCATAAAAAATCCTTTGCTAAGTTTACTCTATATTATGCCCCTGCTGTAAAGGCCTCTTGTTATATTCTCAAGCTGCGCTTTTGCGCCGTCACGGTAAGCATTTACTATCTGTGCTGCCTGCTGCGGAGTTTCCTCGCTCAGCATAAGCACAACAAAAGCCGCACCTCTGAAGTCGCCGCTCCTGTCCGCCGTGAAAAGCACATCGCCGTTGAGCACCTCAACATAGCCCTCGCTCTTTGAGCACCTCACGGCAAGTTCTCTGCCCGTGGGATCAAACAGGCGCTTTGTGCATTTTGCGCAGCCCACAGCCTGCCTTATCGGGCAGTTCACCGTAAGCATCATCGGCAGCCGCCCATAGCCGACGTATCCCACCGGCACAGCTTGTTTCAAGCTGCGTATCTGCGCTGCTTTCAGCTCAAACGAGGCGGTAATGTCAACTGCGCCCATTTCGCCCAGCAGCTTTACCGCAGCGCTGTTTGTAACGTTCAGCCCAAAGCCGCCGTGCACCGAAAGCCCAAGCTCTCTGCCTATACGCAGGTGTGCGATGTTGCCTGCGAGAATGTGCTGCAAGCCACGCTTTTTAAGCGCCTCCAGCCGCTTTATCACCTTTTCCTCATCAAAAGTGAACCTTGGCAGCTCCGCCATCAGCTTGCCGCCAAACGCCGCAACATCAGCCTTTTCGCACTCGCCCAGCGGCAGAATGAAAAACTGCGCCGCATTTTTATCTATCTCTTCAAGCTGCTTTTCGCTCACAGCCTGTATCCTTATCTGTGCCTTATCGCAGCGGCTTTTGCCTTCAAACGCAAGTATATCTGCATCTGCAAAAGCCACCTTTCTTGTGTTCGCCTCACAGCGCACCCTGTCAAGCCCCTCGCACGCCTCTCTTCTCAGGGCGTTCAGCTGCGCAGGACTGACATAGATCATATCATCTATCTCACATTCACAGCCGCCAAGCTCGTATATCGTGCTGCCCAGCTTGGAAAGCTGCTTTTCCGCCTGCTCGGCGCTGATGCCTTTATTCTGCGCTTTTTCGGGCATTTCGCCCTGCGCTGTATAGGAATTTCCGTGTCCGTCGGTGACTGTAAGCGCAACGGGACTTTCATGTTTTGCGGTGAAAAAGAACCTCACGCTGTCACGCTTGAACTCGCTTCTGTAAAGCTCATGTATCGCAGGCAGCGCCTTTGCCGACACCGCCGCATCTTCCTTTTCTCTGCGCCCGAACATATCGCCGCCGAGCCTGCCCTCAAAGTACCCTTTCGTAAATCCGCCACGTGAGAACACCTGCGCAAGCCCGTCCATATCGGCATCTTCGCCTTTGCAGGCCATGTATGCGCTGTGCGTTGCCTTTGCCACATATTCGGGCCGCTTCATGCGCCCCTCTATTTTCAGCGAGCTTGCACCTGTTGCCAGCACCCTGTCCATAACGTTGAGCACCGACATATCCTTCAGCGAAAGGTCATACCTCTCCTGTCCCTTTACGGCGCTCACCGCAAGCCTGCAAGCCTGTGCGCAAAGCCCTCTGTTTGCGCTTCTTGAACCTATCAGCGCACTCATATAGCACTGCCCCGAAACCGACATACAAAGCGCACCGTGAACGAATATCTCCGTTTCTATCCCCAGTGCCGAGAGCTTTGTTATCGTGCCCTCGTCCAGCTCCCTTGCAAGCACCGCCCGTGAAAAGCCAAGCTCCTTTGCCGCTTCAACGCCGTTTTTAGTGTGTATGGTCATCTGAGTTGAGGCGTGAAGCTCCATCTGCGAACAGCATTTTCTCACTATCTCCACAAGGCACAAGTCCTGCGTGATAAGCCCGTCAACGCCGATCTTTGCGGCAAATTCGACCGCACGCTTGCATTCTTCGAGCTGACTGTCAAAGATCACCGTGTTTATCGCAAGGTAGACCTTAACGCCTCTCGTGTGGCATTTTTTCACCGCTTGTTCAAGCTGTTCATCCGAAAAATTCGCCGCATTCGCCCTTGCCGAAAAGCTCCTTCCGCCAAGGTACACCGCATCACAGCCGCATCTGAGCGCCGCATCGAGCGCCTCGGGCGAGCCTGCGGGTGAAAGTATCTCAGCCACTACTTATTATCCTGTGTGCCGGCAGGTCTGTTGAAAAAGCTCTGCTGATTCGGCCGGTCAGGTCGGTTCTGCTGAGCCGGCTGATTTGCCTGAGCAGCGTGATTTGCCTGACCTGCGGGGTGCACGGGTGAATGTATAGCCGCATTTATCTCCTTTGAGAGCATCTCTCTTGCATTTTCGACCTTTTCGTTATCGTATCTTATAACAGTTGTGCGCTTTTTCAGCTCCGTCTGAAGCTCGGCTACCTTTGCACGAAGCACCCTGAGCTCCTTCTGCGACTCGTCAGCTTTAAGTCTTGCCTGCCCTGCATCGTCAACATAATCCTTTATCTGCATACGGATATTCTCAATATTGCTGTTAGCCTTTGTCAGCTCGTCCAGCAGGTCCATTGCACAAAGCAGTGCCGCATCGAGCGCCGAAAGGTTTCCCGAAGCGCCTTTGATGATATCCATGCGCTTATTCAGCTCGTTGGAGAGCTTTATTGTGTACTCCGGGTTATCGTCAGAGGTAAGATTGTAGCTTTTTCCTGCAAGCTGAACGTTTACTGTGTTTTTCATAATTGATCGTTCCTTCCGTTTGTGATTCAAGCCTTTTACTGTGTTGTATTTTAAAAAACAGTATACCATTATCATTATACTACATTTCAAACTAAAAATAAAGGGGTTTTGTCGAAAAAAAGAATAATTACGCTGACAACAGGCGGCGCTTTGTGAAAAATGCTGTTGACAGCGCCGCTTCAAAGTGGTAAAATGTATCAGGATATTATATATGTAAGGAAGTAAAATGACATGAGGACCTTTTCAAAATCGACAAAGCTCAATAACGTGTGCTACGATATACGTGGACCTGTTATGGACGAGGCAAACAGAATGATAGCAAACGGCGATAAGATAATCAAGCTCAACATCGGCAATCCTGCCCCGTTTGATTTCAACGCTCCGGATGATATACTTGAACAGATGCGAAACCACCTGCACGATGCCCAGGGCTACTCCGATTCTCACGGTATCGCCGAGGCAAGAGAGGCTATAAAGGCTTATCATGCGACCAAGGGCGTTGAGGCGAAAAGCATTGACAACATCTTTACGGGCAACGGCGTTTCAGAGCTTATAACGATGGCTATGCAGGCTCTTCTTGACAGCGGTGATGAAGTTCTCGTACCTGCGCCGGATTACCCCCTGTGGACCGCATCGGTAACGCTTTCGGGCGGAACTGCCGTTCATTATATATGCGATGAAGCTTCAAACTGGTACCCCGATATCGAGGATATGCGCTCAAAAATAACCGACAGGACAAAGGCTGTTGTTATCATCAACCCGAACAACCCGACAGGCGCAGTTTATCCAAAGGAGATACTTGAGCAGATAGCCGAGCTTGCAAGAGAGCATGAGCTTATCATCTTCTCCGATGAGATATACGACAGGCTGTGCATGGACGGTATAAAGCACACCTCTATCGCTTCGCTTGCTCCGGACCTGTTCTGTGTGACATTCAACGGGCTTTCCAAATCGCACAAGATCGCAGGCTTCCGTGTCGGCTGGATGGTGCTCAGCGGTGACCTTGACCGTGCAAGAGGCTATATGGAGGGCATAAATATGCTTTCCTCAATGCGCCTTTGCTCAAATGTACAAAGCCAGTATGTTATAAAATACGCCCTTAAAGATCTTGACAAAACAGATGAGATGCTCCTGCCGGGCGGAAGGATATACGAACAGCGTGAATGTATATGCAAACTTATCGACGGGATAGACGGCATGAGCGCAGTAAGACCGCAGGCAGCATTTTATATCTTCCCAAAGCTTGATATAAAGAAGTTTTCGCTGAAGGACGACGAGCAGCTGGTGCTTGATTTTCTCAAGCAGAAGAAGATACTGCTCACTCACGGCGGCGGTTTCCACTGGGAGCAGCCGGATCACTTCAGGATAGTTTACCTGCCAAACTGCGAGCAGCTGACCTACGCAATGGGCGAAATGAAGGACTTTTTAAAGGATTACCACCAGTAATAGAACTCAGACCTTGCCGCTGTGCAAGGTCTTTTTTTGTTGGCTGAAAATGCAGCTAAAAATAATGCGTAAAAAAATTTCCGATAAATCATTGACATTAAAAATTGTTTCTGATAAACTTACCTTGTTGCAAAGAACGTTCGGGCAATAAACTGATAAAACGGGGGTAAAAATATGACTGAACAGGAGCTGCACAGGTTTGTTGCACAAAGCAGGGGAAACGAAAGCAACATCGTCCAGATAAGCGCTGTAAAGGACGGCAAGGCGGTTTATGACGACTGCTGGCGTGGTTTTGAGGTGCAAAGCGCCGCAAACGTAAACTCGGTGACCAAGGGGATAATGGCTCTGCTCACGGGGATAGCGCTGGACAAGGGGTATATCACAAGCACACAGCAAAGGGTCATGGAGTATTTTCCCGATTACGAGGCAAAGCGTGGGGAAAAGACGATATACGACGTAACTATCGAGCATCTGCTGACGATGACTGCGCCGTACAAATACAAAAGCGAGCCGTGGACAAAGGTCTGCACTTCGAACGACTGGACAAAAGCTGCGCTTGACCTGCTGGGCGGAAGAAAAGGCATCACGGGGGAATTCAAGTACGCCACGCTCGGTATACAGATACTTGCGGGCATCATCGAAAATGCATCGGGGATGCGCTGCCTTGACCTTGCAAACGAGATGCTGTTTGATCCGCTGGGCATCCCAAAGCACCGCACTCATGGTGCTTCCGACAAGGATGACCAGTTTGATTTTCTGATGAACAAGCAGCCCCGTGAGCACGAATGGTACGAAGAACCGGGCGGCTGCGTCACGGCAGGCTGGGGGATCACGCTTTCGGCACACGATATGGCGAAGATAGGCTGGATGCTGATAAACGGCGGCGAATACGAGGGCAGGCGTGTACTTTCAAGCGAGTGGATAAAGACGATGACCGAGCCAAAGCAGCAGCTCGGAAAGATGTTCGGCAATATGAGCTACGGCTATCTCTGGTACAGGCCGCACAAGGAAAGTCCCGTATTTGCGGCTATCGGCGACTGCGGCAACATAATTTACGCAGATCCCGAAAAGAAGATCTCGGTCGGCGTAACGGGAACGTTCAAGCCACGCATATTCGACCGTGTGGTATTTATCGAAAAGCACATCATACCGCTTGTGCAGGACATAAGCAGCTGACTTCACAACAAAAAAGCCCGGCCTTGTCAGGTCGGGTTTTGTGCTTATTATTCCCACTCAATAGTTGCGGGGGGTTTGGTGGTTATATCGTACACTACTCGGTTGATATTCTTTACCTCGTTGACTATCCTGCTTGCGCACACCTCAAGCACCTCATAAGGTATTCTTGCAAACTCGGCGGTCATAAAGTCGGTAGTTGTCACCGCACGCAGCGCAAGTGTGTAGTCATAAGTTCTGAAATCGCCCATAACGCCCACAGAACGCATATTTGTCAACACGGCAAAGTACTGGTTTATGCTGCGGTCAAAGCCTGCTTTTGCGATCTCCTCACGGAAGATAAAATCCGCGTCCTGAAGCACCTCAAGTCCCTCGTCGGTTATCTCTCCGATTATTCTTATCGCAAGTCCCGGTCCGGGGAAAGGCTGTCTCCAGACAAGCGTATCGGAAAGTCCAAGCTCTGTGCCCAGCTTTCTTACCTCGTCCTTGAAAAGCATTCTCAGCGGCTCGATTATCTCCTTGAAATCGACATAATCGGGAAGTCCGCCGACATTGTGGTGCGACTTTATAACTGCTGCATCACCGCTGCCCGACTCGATAACATCGGGGTAGATAGTTCCCTGCACGAGATAATCCACTGCGCCGATCTTTTTAGCTTCCTGCTCAAAGACTCTTATGAACTCCTCGCCGATGATCTTGCGCTTAGTTTCAGGCTCGCTGACACCACGCAGCTTATCCATAAACTGCGCCTTTGCGTTTACTCTTATAAAGTTTATATCCCAGTCTTTGAACGCTGCCTCGACCTCGTCGCCCTCGTTTTTGCGCATAAAGCCGTGATCGACAAAAATGCAGGTGAGCTGGCTGCCGACCGCCTTTGAGAGCAGTGCCGCAGCTACCGATGAATCGACTCCGCCGGACAGCGCAAGCAGCACCTTTCCGCTGCCGACCTTTTGCCTTATCTGCTCAATAGCAGTGCGTGCGTAGTTGCCCATAGTCCAGTCGCCCTTGCAGCCGCAGATATTGCGCACGAAATTGCTTATCATATCCGTGCCGTGAACTGTGTGGTTCACCTCGGGGTGAAACTGAACAGCGTACAGCTTTTTCTCGGCATTTGCCATAGCGGCAACGGGGCAATGCTCGGTATGAGCGGTAATTTTAAAGCCCTGCGGTATATCGCTTATGTAATCGGTGTGGCTCATCCACACTGTATTTTTTTCGCCAAGACCGTCTATTTTGAACAGCTCGCAGGCGGTGTCAAACTCTGTTTCGGTCTTTCCGTATTCGCTCGATTCGCAGGTCTGCACCTTTCCGCCGAGAGTATACGCCATAAGCTGAGAGCCGTAGCAAATTCCCAGAACAGGCACGCCAAGCTCAAAGATGCCCTTATCAACACTCGGAGCACCCTCTCCGTAAACGCTCTGCGGACCGCCCGTGAAGATGATGCCCTTTGGCGAGAGCGCTTTTATCTCGTCAAGAGTTATCTTATTGTACGGCTTTACCTCGCAGTAAACGCTGCACTCACGCACACGCCTTGCGATAAGCTGGTTATACTGTCCGCCGAAATCAAGTATCAGCACAAATTCGTGATCCATAAATACTCCCCTTTACTAAAGGTTTTTCCGGGCATGACCCCGAAAAAAATATCAGCACCACTGCGATGCTGATATTATTATAACACATAATTTTTGAGTGAACAAGGATAATTTTATTAACAAAAATCACATCTGTAAAATACGTATGCTGCGGTATTTGGCGGAATTATACGAAAAATGCGAGGATAAGAAAGCGATTTCTGCAAAGATTTTCAATTTTGCAACGCAAAGGCGCAAGTTAGGAAATTTCCCTTGAAAATGCGAGAAATATGTGCTAAAATATCTATGTATGTGTTAGTGGAAAGGAGATAAATATGAGCGATACGGAAACTATGTCAAATCTGCCCGAGGACGAGCAGACAGACGCAAATTCTCTTCCCGAGCCGGAAAAGGCAGACGGAAGCGGCAAAAACGAAACACAAACCGATAAAAAATCGAAAAACGATAACAATAAAAACTTCTTCACCCGTGGGCTTATGCCAACAGAAAAGTACATGGGCTATGCGCTAACGATATACGGTTTTCTTTCGCTGTATTTTATCTGGGGCATTTTCACGCTCCTTAAATACGGCTACGAGCGCAAGGATTACGCCTGGCTGAAATGGTGCGCTATCCCTGCGGGAGTGCTGAGTGCGCTGGCGGTGTTACAGTTCGTTCGTGTGCTTATCCGCTCAAAAGGCAAAAAGCAGGTCGGCGAGCCTGTGAACAGGTTCACATTTGCGCTGATATTTGCTTTCAACTCAATGCTGATGCCCGATCTGATGATGGGCTCTCCCCCGGTAAAGACAAATATACTTTACACTCTGCTGGGGCTTGCGCTTTGCATGGCGCTTTACCTGATAGGCTGTGCGGTGTTCAAAAGCGCTAAGGTATGGTTCGGTATAATCAACGGATTTTTCGCCTTCTACGGCTTTATGCAGTTTTATATCTTCCTTTTCAGAGGCTCTCCGATACAGTTCTCGGATCTGTTCAATATAGAGTCCGCAAAGGAAGCCAGCGAGCTTTACCAGTTCAGGTTCTCGCTGATACCTTTCTACGCAGTCGCAAACATCGCAATGATGATATATATTTTCATTAGAGTCAAGGTGAAGCCGATAAAGGCGATGGCTCGTGTGATCTCTGCCGTCAGCGCAGTTGCCTGCGGACTTGTCCTTGTATTCGTCGGCAAATTCGCCTACGATATGGGCATTAAAAACAGATACATCATCATGAACTTTTCGGGCAACGAGAACAAGCTGACCTATTCAAATGTCGGCTATGACCTTATGTTCTACTTTGACGGAATGTACAACCACGTTTACGCACCTGAGGGATACTCCGATGAAAAGGCTGAGGAGATACTCGGGCAATACAAGGAGAAAAAGGCCGAAAAGGACAAAAAGCCTATCATTATCGGCATTATGAACGAGTCGTTCGCTGATTTCAGGCACATAGGCGACTTTAAGACAGACAAGGACTATATGCCTTGCCTGAACGCACTTAAAAAAGAATCGGTGTACGGATATGTTACGGTATCTGCCTACGGCGGATATTCCTGCAACTCGGAGTATGAGTTCCTTTCGGGCAACACAATGGGCTTTCTCCCATCAGGAAGTGCTGCATTTACGCAGTTTATAAACAGCAACCAGGAAAGCCTTGTTTCTTACCTCAATTCGCAGAATTATCACACCATGGCGGTAACTCCGTGCAGACCGGGACTTTGGAACCTTGAAAACGCTTATAAATATCTCCAGTTCGACGATACGGTATACAAGGCACACCTTGAATACTTCGGAACTTCCAAGACCGTAAACGCAAATGTTTCGGATGAAACCACATTCAACTGCGTCAAGCGTGCGGTAGAGATGAACAAGGACAAGGATGAATCGCTGTTTATATGGACAACTACCATGCAGAACCACGGCGATTATCTGCCTGCCAACAGAAAGACCACGCCGGAAAATGTCAAAATTGAGGGCATAGATAATGGCGAGGCAAGCATTTTCCTGGATTCTATCTACCTTTCGGACAAGTACTTCGGCAACCTTGTTGAGTATTTCAGAAAATACGACCGTGAGGTAATAATAGTAATGTTCGGCGACCATTTCCCGCACATAATGAGCTTTACCGAAAAGCTCTACGGGCAGGACGTTTCAACGCTTTCAACGGGCGATTTTGCACGCTTGCACCAGACCCCTTTCATTATCTGGAGCAACAGAGGAACGCAGTCCCGTGAGATCGGACAGATAAGCCTTAACTATCTCTCAAACGAGGTAATGAAGGTCGCAGGGCTCCCGCTTTCTTCATATCAGCAGGAGCTTGAAAAGGTAAGGGAAAAGCTGCCCGTTATAAGTATGTTCGGCTACATGAACTCGGATAACGAGTGGTTTGAGATCTCACAGGAAGATGAAAAGACCAAGGATATACGCAAAGAATACAACACTGTTGAGTATTACCGTATGTTCGGCGGCGAAAAGAAATAGCTATGCAGTTAATTGAGATAGGCAACGTTAAAATACCAAAAACCGCTGCGCTCGCACCGATGGCTTCGGTGGCGGACAGGGCTTACAGGCTTATGTGCAAGAACTTCGGCGCAGGGTATCTTGTAAGCGAAATGGTCTCCTCAAAGGGCTTGTGCTACGGCGATAAAAAGTCCGCACGGCTCTGCGAAACAGACGACAGGGAAAGACCTTATGCTCTCCAGCTTTTCGGCGAGGACCCGTATTTTATGGGAAAGGCTGCCGATATGGTGAGCCGATACAAGCCCGACATTATAGACATAAACATGGGCTGCCCCGTTCCCAAGATAGTTTCGGGCGGCAGCGGAAGTGCGCTGATGAGGGATATCCCCAGAGCTTTTGAGATAGCAAAGGAAGTTGTTAAAAATGCCTGCTGTCCTGTTACGGTCAAGTTCCGTGCAGGGTGGGACGAGCAGAGCATAAATGCGGTGGAATTTGCAAAAATGCTTGAACAGGCAGGCGTTTCGGCGCTGGCTTGCCACGGCAGGACAAGAACGCAGTTCTATTCCGGCAAGGCAAATTGGGATATAATAAAAGCCGTCAAACAGGCGGTGAGCATACCCGTTTTCGGCAACGGAGATGTTACCGACGGGATAAGCGCAAAGGAAATGTATGACTATACAGGCTGTGACCTTGTGATGATCGGCAGAGGCTCTTACGGCAGGCCGTGGGTGTTTGAGCAGGTGGAAAGATACCTTGAAACAGGCGAAGTTATCCCCGAGCCGAGCCTTGAAAAAAAGCTGGCGGTGATGAAACAGCACTGCGAGCTTATTTGCCGCTTCAAAGGCGAACGGCAGGGCATGAAAGAAGCACGCAAAAACGTGCAGTGGTACATAAAAGGTCTGCGTGGCAGCGCAAAGCTGAGAGCAAGATGCTCAGAGCTTAACACGCTCGATGACCTTGAGAGAATGACAGAAGCGATAAGAACGGAGAATAGTGATGAGTGAACAACAACAGCGTCAGCCCGATATTTTTGACAAGCTGGTGCACCTGAAAATATTCCGCTGGTTCGAGCCGTTTTTCCAAAAGAACAGGGAAATGCTGATGTACCTGTTCTTCGGCGTGATGACGACTGTGGTCAGCTTTATTACGGCAGGCATCTCAAAATATCTGCTTGAGCTTATAAAGTACAGCGATGACGATACAAAAGAGACCGTAGTTGCGATAGTCAGCACGGTGATCTCGTGGATATGCGCTGTAACGTTTGCTTATGTGACCAACAGAGTGTGGGTGTTTGATTCAAAGGTAACGGGCAAAAAAGGCATTCTCACCGAGATGATGTCGTTCTACGGCGGCAGGATATTCACGCTGCTGGTGGAAATGGGCATGATGTGGCTTGGCTACTCGGTAATGGGCATAAACTACTGGGTGACAAAGATAGCTGCAAATGTAGTCGTGCTGATACTCAATTATGTTATCAGCAAACTGTTTGTATTCAAAAAGAAAGACAGCTCTGTGTGAGCTGTCTTTTTGCTTTATCTGCGTTTTTTGCGCTTAACAAGTTTATCCGAGTTCACGATGACTATATCGTCCTGTTTCAATGTTACGCTGTCGGTGGCAAGCAGTGTAAGGTCATCACGAATGATGATATAAACGTTCATGTCGTACTCTTTTTTCAGCTCACTCACGGTAAGCCCCAAAAGCTCGCTGTCAGCACTGACAAGTATCTCACCGACCTTATCTATATCGGCGTGCTTTATATCTGCGTGCTGATCCTTCTGGTACTGCTCAACAAAGCCTGCGCTGATGATACCTGTGGGGATAGCGACAACGCCGACTCCGAGAAATGCGATGAATATCGCCATTATCTGTCCCACGACGGTTATCGGATAGATATCACCGTAGCCGACGGTGAGCATTGCCGAAACGCTCCACCATATCCCCGAAAAAGCGTTCTCAAAGACCTCCGGCTGAGCCTCATGCTCAACGCTGTAAATTCCCAGCGATGAGGCAAGCATGAGTATGAGTATTATAAATATCGAGGAAAATATCTGATTGCGCTTGTTGTAAAGCACCGACTTTATAACGTTGAACGAATCGTACTGCGAGTTTATCCTGAACAGGTGCAGTATCCTTACGACCCTGAGCATTCTGAACACGACAAATCCCGTAAGGAAAAACGCAGGTATTATCGTAAACAGGTCAATTATTCCGTCAAACGAGAACAGGAACCTTACCACTGCGGCAGGCTTGCTTTTGCCGGGGTAAAGAAAATCTGCGGTAGCTATGCGCAGTATATACTCCACGCAGAAAAAACCGACCGTTACATACTCTACCACCTTACACACGCCGTGTATCTCAGACAGCGATGAGAACGTCTGCATGAACATCGCAGCAATATTTGCAAATATGACCAGCACCAGCACTATATCAAACGCCATGCTCGGAACATCGTCCTTTTTGCTTATCTGCATTATCTCAAAAATGCGCTTTCTCAAAACCTACGCCTCCTGCTTCTGGAGCTTTACCCTTATGCGTGATATTTTCTGCTCGTCCTCCATTTTAACGCTAAGCTCAAAAGGCGGACACAGGATAGTTTCGCCGTCCTGCGGTATCCTGTCCAGCATATCCATTATCCAGCCGCCCATTGAATTCATATCCGTCTGTATCGTATCCTCATCAAGTTCCATTCTTTCAAGAAAATCCGTTACCGAAAGGTCGGGAGAAATATCCACCCTGCCGTCAGCAAGGCGCACAAAGCTGGTATCATCTCCGTCACTCTCGTCATATATCTCACCGACAAGCTCCTCGATTATATCCTCAAGCGTGCATATACCCTCGGTGCCGCCGTACTGGTCTATTATCACCGCCATGTGCACCTTTTCACGCTGCATCATTTTCAGCGCCTCCGATATGCGCAGAGTTTCGGTGATATAAACCGGCTTTTTCATTATATCGGCGATAGTTTTTTCCTTTTTGCTCAGGTAAAGTTCAAACAGATCCGCCTGATGAACTATGCCGATAATGTGGTCAAGGTCCTTTTCATAAACGGGCAGTCGGCTGTACTTTGTGGAAACGAACAGATCCTTCACCTTTTCGATGCTGTCGCCCACTTCGATGCCGACGATGCTTACTCTGGGCACAAGTATCCTGTCTATCGTTATCTCGTCAAATTCCAGCGCCGAGCGCACAAGGTCGGATTCCTGCTCCTCAAGCACGCCCTCGTCCTCTATTTCGTCAATAATATATTTCAACTCCTCCTCGGTTATCGAGGGCGAGCCTTTTTTCTTTCCCGCAAGCCTTGAAACGAGCTTTGTAAGCCCCGTGAACAGCCATATCAGCGGCGAAAGGATAAACATGAACGCTCTGAGCGGTGCAGCCATAAGCACCGAGAACGACTCCGAATTTTCTTTTGCAAGGCTTTTTGGCAGTATCTCACCGAAAATAAGCACCAGCACCGTCATAACGAGCGTTGCCGCACCAACGCTGGAACTTCCGAGCTTTCGGGTAAAAAGCACGGTTGCCAGCGCCGAGGAAAGTATATTCACCACGTTATTTCCGATAAGTATCGCCGTGAGCGCCTTATCGAAATTCTCACATATATAAAGTGCACTTTTTGCACTTTTGCTGCCGTCATCTGCGAGCTTTTTCAGCCTTATCCTGTTGCACGAGGAAAAAGCAGTCTCGGTAGCCGAGCACACCGCAGAAATAAGCAGCAGTATTATTATAGCAGCTATCTCCATGATCTGTTTCCTTTAATATCATATCTCCTGTTTTTCATACAGATATAATACCACATCTCCCCCGAAATTGCAAGACGTGAAAAAAGACGAAGCACTTATGACAGATACCTATATAGATGCTTTATAAATGCTTTTTTGGGAAAAACCCTTTTAAAAAAGGGTTGTTCCCCATACCCCTTTCCTAAAACTCTTAATGATTTTTAAACCCCGATGCCTTTGACATCGGGGTTTAAAAATAGTTATGTACTAAGAATGCGACTGAAAACAGTTCTTTACTTAATAGAATTGTTTCTCAAAGTATTTATACAGCTCCTTTATATGCATCAGCTATATCTGCTTCGTCTTTTATTTTACTGTTTACAGCCCTGCTCTGTCCAGCAGAACGTTTGAATTTTCCACCCAATCGGGCTTTGCTTTTTTAAGCAGAAGGTCGAAATTCGGTTTTCTTTCCTTCATATTGTGCGTATCGCTGCCGAACACACAATAGTGTCCCTGCGCAAACAGCTTTTTAACGAACTTCTTTTCAGCTCTTGTTTCAAAAGCCTCGTTATTGAGCTGTATTATCGCATCAAGTGCCATTGCGCTCTCCATCTGCGACTTTGAAAAGATATCTATATACCTGTGCAGATGTGCGATTATCGGTGTCAGCTTGAAATTATAGCTGATATTTTCTATCTCGTCTATCATCCAGTCGCTGAAGCCTGTATAGGGAAACTCCAGCAGTATGTACTTTGTACCCTGAAAGGCGAGCTTTTCTATCCCCTCAAGCTCCGAGATGCCCTGTTCGATAGACACCTCTGCACCGAGTATGATATTATCAACAGCAGGTCCTGCGCTCATCAGCTTTTCAAAGGCTTGCTGCCTTTTTTCGAGATAAGCCGCAATGCCGTCTTCTCTGTGTGCGTAAAAATGCGGTGTCGCAACGATCCTTCCAACGCCCTGCTGTTTCAGGCATTTTATCATTTCAAGCGACATCTCCACACTTTTTGAGCCGTCATCTATCCCGGGGAGGATATGGCTGTGGTGGTCGGTAAGCAATTCTGTTTTCTCCTTTTTGTTTTCAGTTTCTGCGAAAGGGGCAGCGCCCCGTTATTATACTTTCTTTTCTTTTGTTCAGTCTCTTTCGGTCAGGGCATCGTTCCTGCTCTTTTTGGGTGAGCTGCCATAGCCTGATGAGTAATAGCTCTTATACTTATATTTATAGCTATAACTGTGAACGCCGCCGCTTCTCTTTATTCCGTTGAGTACGCAGCCGATGATATTCGTATTTGAAAGCTCTGCTCTTCTTGTAGCTTCCTTGAGATCCTCAAATGTAGTTGAACCGTACTTGAGCACCAGTAGCACGCCTGCGATAGAACGGCTTATTACCATTGCATCGCTGACAATGTTTACCGGCGGAGTATCTATGATAACGTAATCATACAGCTTTGACATTGCAGAAAGAACATCTGCGGTGTAATCCGATGCCAGCAGCTCCGACGGGTTCGGGGGCTTTGTACCGGTAGTGAGCAGGTCAAGGTTAGGGATAACATCTCTCTTTACGCAGTCCTCATATATCTCTTCCTGCACAAGCACGTTTGTAAGACCCTTTTTATTATTCTCCTTGAATATCCTGTGCTGAACGGGCTTTCTCAGATCCGCATCCACCAGCAGCACCTTGCAGTCCATCTGCGCAAGGGTGATAGCGATATTTGCAGCTGTTGTTGATTTACCTTCGCTTGGATTTGCACTTGCAACGGCAAACACATTCTTGTTTCTTGAAGTGCTTGCAGCAAGGGCAAATCTGATATTTGTTCTCATCGCCTTATACGATTCGTTTACATAGAACGGGGTATCGGGATCGAGAATGGTATATCTCTTTGCTGTCGAAGGTGCTTCGCCCTTGACCTTTTTAGTTGTGCCGAATCTGTCGATCTCACCGATAACAGGCAGCTCAGCCTTGATAGTTATATCATCGCTGCTCTTTATCGAGTTATCAAAAAGATCTGCGAGGATAACGATAACTACTGCGAGGAACATTCCTCCTGCCATACCGATTATGCAGTTCATTTTTGTTCTTGGCGAAACTGCCGAATAGTTTGGCTCAGCCTCACCGATAGTTTCCACCGAACCTGCTCCTACAACTCTTACAAGCACCGAAGGAGCGACCTTTGAATAAGCGTTGCAAAGTGCAGCGGAAACATCTGCGTCCTTGGTGGTAGCCTTCAGCTCCAGCACCTCGGTGCCGTTTGATGAAGCCATTGAAACGCAGCTGAGTATCGAGTTTGGATCAATAGTGCCCTCGCTTGTTACCTTGAAGCATTTGCGCAGCTTTTCCTCAGACAGATTATCGTTCTCTTCCACCATATTGATAAGCTCATTGCTTACCTCTTTGAGCACCGATGGGTTTTTGAGCACCACGATGTAAGTTTCGACCAGTGACTTTGAAGCGTTGATCTCACTGAGGTTAACGTTTGATTCGGTCTTGTTTGCATTACTCTTAACGTACATCGAGATAGACGATCTGTAAAGCACCGGCATAACAAATTTTGAAATGCTGAATGCGATCGCAAGTCCGAGTACAGTAAGGATAATGATGAACCACAATTTAGATAAAAGCAGTCCGAAAATGTCCTTTAAAGATAGTTCTTCCTGTTTGTCCTGCATTTTTTCCTGTCCTTTCTTGTTTTAGCTGTTGAGCTTTTATTTTACACCTTTTCACAAAAAGTGTCAACCCTGCATTCATACGGTAACTGCCGTTTCCTGTTTTTCCTTGTTTTCGCCCTCTGACGAGTCATAGTCCTTATAATCGCTGCTGGTGATGACCGTTTTGCTGTTAAATTCCTCCGGGGTGGTAAAGGTCGGCACCATTTTATGCAAAGCATTTATCGCAACCGCTTCATTATTCTTCTCAGCCGCTTCTTTAAGCTCCTCAAGGTTTTCAATAAAGCGGTCGGGTTCGATATTTATCTGGCTGCCTATAAATATCAGCTTGTTGGAGGTCTTTTTGAGTCCCTCCTCATCCATAAGCAGCTCTTCCTTTATCTTTTCACC
Organism: Ruminococcus sp. UBA3767; assembly: GCA_002371625.1. Classification (GTDB taxonomy): domain Bacteria; phylum Bacillota; class Clostridia; order Oscillospirales; family Ruminococcaceae; genus Hominimerdicola. The sequence goes on along the minus strand of DFFV01000006.1, from coordinate 5,925 downwards.
GGGGCGAAGTCCCGTAAACACGATCTTAACGTCCTCATAAGGCTTTTTGCCGTACATTCTTATAAGGTTCTCGGCAAGCGCAACTATTCTTACCGGCTTACCCATATCCAGCACGAACACCTCGCCGCCCTTAGCAAACGAAGCCGCTTCAAGCACCAGGCTCACAGCCTCGGGGATAGTCATAAAGTATCTTATGATATCAGGGTGTGTTACCGTAACGGGCTTTCCGTCCTCTATCTGCTTTTTGAACAGCGGTATTACCGAACCGTTAGAGCCAAGGACGTTTCCGAATCTTGTTGTAACGAACTCGGTAGAGTTATCCTGCTGCTGCGAAAGATACTGCATTATCATCTCGCAGCATCTCTTTGAAGCGCCCATTGCATTTGTCGGGTTTACAGCCTTGTCAGTGGAGATCATAACGAACTTTCCGACCTTGTGGAACTGTGCGATAGTCGCAACGTTGAAGGTTCCGATAACGTTGTTCTTTATCGCCTCCATAGGCGAAACTTCCATAAGCGGAACGTGCTTGTGCGCTGCCGCATGGAACACCAGATCGGGCTTGTACTTTTCAAAGATCTGGTTCATTCTGAAATAGTCACGCACCGAAGCGATGAGCGTGATAAGATCCAGCTTGTCGCCGTATTCCATGACCAGCTCCTGCTGTATCTCATAAGCGTTGTTTTCGTAAATATCTACTATGATAACTTTCTTAGGCTCATATTTTGCTATCTGCCTTACCAGCTCCGAGCCTATGCTTCCGCCGCCGCCTGTTACAAGGCAGACCTTGCCGCAGATAAAGCTCTTGATATCATCGTTGTCAAATCTTATCGGCTCACGCCCGAGAAGGTCCTCGACCTTGATATCGTGTATCTGGTTTATTACAAGATTGTTCTCATCGTTGAAAACTATATCGCTGATAAACGGTATTACCTTAACGGGAATAGTCGTTTTGGAGCATATATCCAGTATCCTCTGCCTTTCCTCCTCCTTGCAGGAAGGGATAGCAAAGATTATCTGTTCAATATTCTTTTCGGTAACAAATTTCTGTATCTCGCCCGTTGTACCTACTACCTCGATGCCCTCGACTGTCGTGCCTATCTTCTTGGCGTTGTCATCAACGATACAAACAGGCTCATAAGGCGTGTTTTTAACATCGGGGAGCTGTCTTATGCCGAATATCTCACGAATTATCGTAGCGCCTGCACGCCCCGCACCGATTATCATCGTGCGCTTGTAAGGGGACGAGGAGCTTTCGGTGTCGCTTATCTCGATGAACGTGTGCTTGAACACCAGCCTGAACAGGCAGATAAACAGCATCGAGAAGCAGCCGTGTATCACCGCATACTGCCAAGGTACCTTGACATTGGCGATGGTAACGATAAAGTAAGCCGCCGAGATACCGAGGATTATTCCGTAAATGCAGGAAAGGTAATCGGTACTTTTGAAATATCGCCACAGCTTGCTGTAAGCGCCCGTAATAATAAGGCAGCCAACGCAGCACAGCATACTTATGCTTATCGAGATGAACATTTCCTTAGGGAGTATCGTCACCTTGTAGAAATGCAGACCGTTGAGCATAAAGTTGGTGATAAGAGATGATACCGCAACCATGAACATATCAGCGATAGCAAGTATTATCTTTCTGAATCTGAATTTTTTAAAGACATCTTTCATAGTGTAAATGACCTCAAAAGATAGGAAATTATTTTTTTATCAAAAATTGTATTGACAAACCGCAGAAAAGGCGGTATAATAAGTAGGCTAATTTAAGCAGCGAGGTGTGGCTCAGTTTGGTAGAGCGCTGCGTTCGGGACGCAGAGGCCGTGGGTTCAAGTCCCGTCACCTCGACTAAAGAATTCCTGATGTGCCGAGGCAATCGAGGCATATCGGGAATTCTTTTTTGTCGTCGACGGGACTTGTCCGCCGAGTTGAACGCAGTTCAACTCGTTAGCGTGAAACATCGCAGATGTTTCACGGTTTGTCACCTCGGCTTTTGTGCAATTGCACAAACACACCGCCCGATTCATCGCTATTGTTCCCGAAAAGTCGGAAAAAATCGCATTTTTTCACAAAAAGCAAAAATATGTCCTATATATTATATACCTCGCCGGGCGCAATGTCAATAAAAATGCGTTTTTACTAAAATTTTTTCACGTTTTGCACAATTTTTTACACACCTATCACCCCTTTAATGTAATTCAATACTACTGCCCGGGTTTTTGAAAAAAATCTCGCAGGGGTACTTGAAATTATCGCTTTAAAGTGGTATAATGTTATCGGCAATTTATTATGGAAAGAAGGACGTTTCTTATGATGGAGATCAAGTTTGAAAAAACCGCTAACCCCAAGGCTAAGCCTGCCGATGAATCCAAGCTCGGATTCGGCCATATCTTTACAGACCACATGTTTGTAATGAACTATGACGAGGGCAAGGGCTGGAATAACCCGAGGATCATTCCTTACGGCGATTTCCCTATCTCACCTGCCGCTATGTGCCTGCACTACGGTCAGGAGATCTTTGAGGGACTCAAGGCTTACAGGATCGCTGACGGCTCTATCCAGCTGTTCAGACCTCAGGAGAATTTCAAAAGACTCAACAACTCCGCAAAGAGAATGGTAATCCCCGAGGTTGACGAGGATTTCATGCTCTATGCACTTAAAGAACTGCTCAAGATCGAGGCTGACTGGGTACCGCACAGCGCAGGTACTTCCCTTTATATCAGACCTTTCATCTTCGCTACCGATCCTTATGTAGGCGTAAAGCCCGCAGATCACTACCTGCTGATGATAATCCTTTCACCATCGGGCGCTTACTATTCAACAGGACTCAACCCTGTAAAGATCTATGTTGAGAACCAGTATGTAAGAGCTGTAAGAGGCGGTACGGGATTTGCTAAAACAGCCGCTAACTACGCTATCTCACTGGCAGGTCAGGCTGAAGCTCATGAGCAGGACTACGAGCAGGTGCTGTGGCTGGACGGCGTTGAGAGAAAGTATGTTGAGGAAGTCGGCTCGATGAACATATTCTTTGTTATCGACGGTGAGGTCATCACTCCCGAGCTGACAGGCTCTGTACTGCCCGGTATCACAAGAAAATCCGCACTTGACGTTTGCAGGAGCAAGGGCTACAAGGTAAGCGAAAGAAGGATCTCTATCCAGGAGATCGCCGATGCTTACGACAACGGCAAGCTGGACGAGGTATTCGGCACAGGAACAGCCGCTGTTATCTCGCCTGTTGGTCATCTCAAGTGGGGCGATAAGGTAATGACTATCAACAACAACGAGATAGGACCTGTTTCGCAGATGCTGTATGATACTATGACAGGTATCCAGTGGGGCACTATCCCCGATGAGTTCGGCTGGATAGAGAAGATCGACTGATAAACGAAAATATCCGAAAATTAAAAGCTGACCTTTCGGTCAGCTTTTTATTGTTTATTCACCTTCAATGTAAAGCACGCCGAGCGTGCCGGGACCGCAGTGGCTCGATATAACTCCGCCTGCCTGCGTTTCAAGCACCTCCTTGAAGTGTCCCAGCCCCCTGAGATAATCGCACACCGCATTCACAACTTTTTCATCACACGGCGAATGCGTTACAAACACCCTGTCGGGCTTTGCTCTGAGCAGTTCCTGCTCCATATCCTTTGCATAATTGATGATTATATCGCTGTATCTTCCTCTGTATTTCTTTCCTGCGCCCATTTTTCCATCTATAACGTGTATCTTCGGGTGGAGCTTTAGCACACTGCCTGCCAGCGCCGCAAGTCCTCCGCAGCGTCCGCCCCTGTGAAGATATGTCAGCGTATCTACCACAAAGCTCGCTCTCACCCTGGGTATGAGCCTGTTTATCTCGCTGACGATGTCCTTTGCGCTCATTCCCTTCTGCGCCATTTCCGCCGCCTCGATAACGAGGTGACCTATGCCCGTGGAAAGATTTCTTGAGTCGATATAATGCACCCTGTCCTGCGCATCGAGCGCCTGCGCCGCAAGCCTTATAACGTTGCCCATGTTGGACATTTCAAGCGAGATGGAAAACACTATTATCTCATCGCCGCTGTCAAGCACAGGCTTTATCTTTTCTATTATATCCTCCAGCGATGCCGCCGAGGTTTTTGGAGTCGTTTTGTTCTCGTCAGACCACCTGAAAATATCCTCGGGAGTAATGTTCACCCTGTCCTTGTGATCCTTTTCTCCGAGAATGATATAAAGCGGTATCAGCGTGATATCATACCTTTTGAGCAGCTCGTCGGAAAGGTCGCAGGTGCTGTCCGAAAAAACCTTTATCATTGCATTTTCCCCCTTGAACAAAGTGTTGGATCCCATTATTTGCATACATTATACCACATCTTTTTTCTTTTTTCAACCACAGCAGCGGCTGTCCGCTCGTCCGTCGCAATTTGCTTTGTGAGAACGGATAGTTTCGCACTGCTCCGGGTTTTTCAGGAGATTGTAAGGCAACGGTATATAGCTTTGCAGCGGCTGTCCGCTCGTCCGTCGCAATCTGCTTTGTGAGAACGGATAGTTTCGCACTGCTCGGGCAGGGTTCTGTATTTAAAAAAGAGATCCCGACATTTTTCACCTTCGGGTATTGAAAAAACGGGGCAGATATGTTATAATTATGTGATAGTTATTTTTACAGTTATTTTTAAAGGAGCTTGATCGTGCTATGATCGGATTATTTGCCTCAGAGCCTGCAATGCAGAATATATTTACTCCGCTGCCGTTTGGTATGCATATAGGTTTCTGCATTTTTGCAACGATAATATATCTGCTGGAGTTTTACAGGAAAAGATCGCCTCACTACCTGCTGATGATGCTCGCAGTCGATGCGACCTTCCTTGTGCAGCTGTTCCCGAACTCAACAATGGTGGGCATACTTGCGGTCATCGAGGGCGTACTGCTTATCGGAGCGATAGTGCTCGCTGTTGTGTGGTCGAAAAAGAGAAAAGCGCAGGAGCAGACACAGGCAGGTGTGATAAATGAAGATAGTGATCCTTGATTCCGAAACAGTTTCACGCAATGACGTTTCGCTGGAATGTATAACGAGCCTTGGCGAATGCACCGTTTACGGTTTTACGCCAAACGACGAGATAGCCGAAAAAATAGGCGATGCAGATGCAGTTATCTGCAACAAGTGCCTTATAACCGAGGAAGTATTCTCAAAGTGCCCGAATCTTAAATATGTCGGGCTGTTCGCAACAGGCTACAACAACGTTGATACCCGGGCGGCTTCACGCCACGGCGCAGTTGTGTGCAATGTGCCCGCTTATTCAACAAATTCCGTTGCACAGCACACCTTTGCACTTATTCTCAACTATTTCAACAAGATAAGAGAGTACGGCGATGCGGTCGATGACGGCGCTTGGGTGAACTACAAGCTGTTTTCCTATTTCGGTATACCTACCTTTGAGCTTGAGGGCATGACGCTTGGCATAATCGGCTACGGCGACATAGGAAAGAAAGTCGCAGTGATAGCAAAAGCGTTCGGAATGAACGTGCTTGCATACACAAGAACGCCTTCCAAGGTGGACGGGAACGCAAAAGCCTGCTCGCTGGACGAGCTGCTTGAAAACAGCGATGTTATAACGCTTCACTGTCCGCTTACCGAGCAGACAAGGGAGCTTATAAACAAGCAGACCATAGCAAGAATGAAAAAGACCGCCTTTCTCGTGAACACCTCACGGGGCGGAGTTATAAACGAGCAGGACCTTGCCGATGCGCTCAACAGCGAAAGGATAGCAGGCGCAGGGATAGATGTGCTGACAAACGAACCCATGCAGGAGAGCTGTGCGCTGAGAGGCTGCAAGAACTGCACCATTACGCCGCACATCGCATGGGCACCAAAGCAGACGAGGGAAAGACTGCTGAAAATCGTAGCACAGAACATAAAGTGCTATATTGACGGCAAACCGCAGAACGTGGTAA